>JBDTNH010000198.1:0-2528 GCA_039933845.1 Gemmatimonadota bacterium | reverse complement strand
TGCGCATCGTCGTGCGCTCGCCCGGCGTGGTGCCCGGCCTCTCCGATGTCACGATCCGGGTGATGGGAACCGGCGTGACGCGGGTGACCGCGGTCCCGATCCAGGCGGGTGCCGCCAAGGATGCCGCGCCGCCCCCCGATGTGGCGACGCCGGTTCCCGGTGATGCCGAACTGTACAGTGTGCAACTCTGGTTGATGGCCGTGGGTGCCTACAGCATCAACGTCGCGGTCGAGGGCACGGCCGGCACGGGGACGGTCGCGGTGCCGGTCACGGCGATCGCCACGCGACGCTTGGAGATGGACCGGACCCTGGGTCTGGTGCTGGCTGGCGTCGGACTCTTCCTGACAGTGGGACTGCTGACACTCGTTGGCGCCGGCGTGCGCGAGAGCGTGCTCGCTCCCGGCGAGACGCCTGACCCCACGCGACGGAACCGAGCCCGCGTGGCGGTGGTGGGCGCCGGCATTGTCGTGGCACTGCTGCTCTATGGTGGTTGGGGTTGGTGGCAATCCGAGGATGCTGGCTTCTCGCGGTTCCTCAACTGGACCTTCGCGTCGGAGGCCACGGTCAGCCAGGTCGGCCCGAACCGGGTCCTCACGCTGGCGATTACCGACTCCTCGTGGCTCATGCGGAACGACCAGGGTTGGCTGCGCCGGAACGGTCGCTCGTCGCTCAGTCCGCTGATCCCCGACCACGGCAAGCTGATGCACATGTTCGTCGTGCGCGATGACAAGCAGGCCTTTGCCCACCTCCATCCCGTGCCACAGGATTCGTCGGCGTTCGTGGTCACGCTGCCGCCGCTGCCGGTAGGTCACTACCGCGTGTATGGCGACATCGTCCGCGAGAACGGCATGGCCCATACGCTGGTGAGCGATGTCGACATCCCTGCGCCGACGGTCGCGCCTGACACGGGGGTGCGTGCCGCCACTCCCGACCCGGACGACGCCTGGTGGCTGGCGGGGAGTGTGGGCAGTCGTGCCGGTGAGCGCACGATCCCACTCAGCGATGGGTCGACGATGACCTGGGTGCATTCGACCGATCCGCTGCTGGTCGAGCAGGAGGCCGACCTGCAATTCACCGTGCAGGGGCCTGACGGCAGTGCCGCATCGCTCGAACCGTACATGGGGATGATGAGCCATGCGATGATCGTCCGGTCGGACGACTCGGTGTTCGTCCACCTGCACCCCACCGGCAGCATCTCGATGGGCACGCAACAGGTGGTCGCGATGCGGACGCCCGCCGATACCGTCAGCGGGATGCTGGGTCGGCGCATCACCGAGAGCGATATGACGGGAATGATGCCTGCCACCGGTGGCACAGCACAGAGCACGGTGAGCTTCCCGTTCGCCTTCCCCTCGCCTGGACGGTACCGCATCTGGGTGCAAGTCAAGCGAGACGGGCACGTGCTGACTGGAGCATTCGACACCGACGTGGTACCGGGCACGACAGCGAAGTCCGAAGTGCGGTGACGCGGCGTCCTTACAGCCCCATATCGCTCAGCGCCGAAATGAATCGTGGGTTTGTGCGCACCCCATCAAACATTCGGTCTGCGGGCGAGCCGAATACCGGCCAGGCCTCGCGATTGGCTGTCGCGCGTTCCATTGCATCGAGAGCACCAGCGGTGTCGCCTGCTCCCAGGAGTCCGAAGAACCTGGCCGACTCAAGCCATGGCGTGATGCGCTCCTTCTCCATCTGCGCGAGCCGTTCTCGCACGATGGCGGTGTCACCGGTCTTTGCCAGCACATACAGACTCGGCCCGAGGTACGGTGGCGCCGTAGCCATAAGCCGTCGGGCATCTTCCCGGCGGCCCAGCGCGACCAGCAGCATGCCGCGATAGAGGACCGTGCTGACATTGTAGGCATTGCTCTGCATGGCACGATCGCTTTCGACCAGCGCACTGTCCAGCTGGCCCTCCAGCAGCCACGTGTACGACACCCAGCTGAGGACCAGCGCTGAAGCAGGGTCATCATTCAATGCCTGCCTGAACTGGTTCTTTGCTTCCGCGATCCGGCTTCTCGCCAGGAGCATTCGCCCGAACTGCACTCGCGCCTCCACATCGTGCGCGTCGGCCGCGACCGCCGACTTGAACTCGGTTTCGGCCGGGTCCCATTCCAGATTGTGCTCCAGCACCAGCCCGAGTGCGATGTGCGGCTCGGCCAGGGAGGGATCGAGTTGCAAGGCCCGGCGCGCAGACTGGGTTGCTTCGTCCGCGACTGACGCGACGGTGACGCCTTGGAAGTAAGGTGCCAGCGCGAGGGCGAGGCTGAGCCCGGAATAGGCTTCGGCATACAGCGAGTCGAGCGCAATCGCCCGACGGAATTGTTCGATGCTGTTGTCGATGCTGGAGCCGCGCTGACTCAGGCTGCGCTTGCCAACCAGATACAGGAGGTAGGCGTCGTTGTTGCTGCGGCGCGGCGTGTTGTCTGCCGCGATGTTGCCGGGCTGCCGGCCGGCAAGCGGGCGGAGCTGCTCGCCCACGATGGACACAATCCGGTCGCGCAACGCGGCGAGATCGGTGCGGGCGTCAAACT
>JBDTNH010000197.1:0-2530 GCA_039933845.1 Gemmatimonadota bacterium | reverse complement strand
CCGGCGGGATCGCATCTCGGGCTGCGTTGAAGGGACTTGCGGGCAGACGCCGCCTTGGCGCGGGAGGGGACATGACTCCATCATCCTCCTTCCGCGCGCGCCTGATGACAGCGACGTCTACAACTGTCCGCGTGCCTTCCCTGGGTCGCTTGGCGGACGGCCGTCTCAGGCACGGCGGACGCGGGTACATCTAGCTCAGCTCAGGATTCAGTTCAAGGGGCGAATCCCCTGAGGCAAAGCGCCCCCCGCCAGCAAGCTGTCGCTAAGGTCCTGCAGTGCGGTGAGCACTGCCCGCTGGCTCCAGGGGCCGAAGGACAGCCGCGCGACGCCGAGTCGCTGGAGGTCCTGCGAGGGCACCGAGCCGGGTACGCCGATCAGGCTCACCTTGCGATCTCCAATCCCGGCAACGAGCCGCTCGACTGCGGAGACATCGAGGCGCCCGGGGACGAACACGCACGCGGCTCCGGCGTCGAGGAATGCCCGGCCGCGCTCAATCGCCTCGGCCAGGACCAGCTCGGGGTCGCGGTCCGCCGCCTTCAGGAACGCGTCAGTGCGAGCGTTGAGGACGAACCGGATGCCCTCGGCGTCACCGACCTTGACAGCGGTTTTGACCGCTGAGACCGACTCACGCAGCGGCCTCATCCCATCCTCGAGATTGGCGCCGACGGCTCCCGCTCCGATGGCCCGGCGCACGGTGTCGGCCACGTTCCCGTAGCCGGACTCGAGGTCGGCGCTGACCGGAAGGTCCACCGCCGCGACGATGCGCCCGATGGCATCGATCATCATGTCCAACGGGATCTTCTCTCCGTCGGGATAGCCAAAGGACGCGGCGATGGAATGGCTGGCGGTGGCCAGCGCACGACATCCGGGTGACTCCGCGACGACCCTCGCGCTCACGGAGTCCCATACGTTGACCAGCACCAACAGCTCTGGGTCTGTGTGCAGCTTCAGGAAGGCGGCGGCCTGTTCCGAGAGGGTCATGCGGACGACCCTAGCGCCGCCCACGTCAGCCCCGGTGAGTTTGGCAGCCGATGAGTTGGTGTGCATAAATGCGAAAGTGGCTTCTGGCGGCTCTGTCCGGAGGCGTCGCACCGATCGATCATGAGTGCTTCTCGGCTGCGACAACATCCGTCGCCCGCAAGTCCCTTCAACGCAGCCCGAGATGCGATCCCGCCGGACGAGGTGTTCTGCGTGGGTGACCGCGTCGCCCACGATCGCCACGGCTTGGGCCCGCACCTCGAAACTCGGCACCCAAACACAGGCCCTCTTTTATGCACACGAACTCACCTTGCCGTCGTACTCAGCCCCCGGTGAGCTCGGCGATCAGCGCCCCGAAGACCAGGTGGTGCGCATCAACGTCGTCGGTGGTGGTGACCGGCGACATCAGCGCCATGTTGTGAAACGGCGTCAGCATGATGCCGCGGTTCAACAGGTAGAGGTGGATGAGGTCCTCGAGATCACCGTCGGCGCTGGCCGCCGACTCGGTGCCGTTGCGCGGAGCTGGGCTCGCAAAGCGGTATTCCGCGCGCGCACCGAGCTGGCTAAGCGACCACGGCAGGGAGTACCGGTCGATCACGCCCTGCACTCCGCCCACGAAATACGTTGCGGTATCGATCATCTGGGCGAAGGCGTCGTCGGTCAGGACATGCTCGAGCGTGGCTCGGGTAGCCGCCACCGACAGTGGGTTACCAGCCAGGGTCCCGCCCACACCACCCATGTCGATCAGGTCGAGGTCGGTGCGGGCAAGCGCCCGATCGGCGAGCTCGGCACTGAGCCCGTAGGCACCCATCGGGATCCCGCCGGCGATCGACTTGCCGATGACCAGGACGTCGGGCTCCAGCCCCCATGCCTTTGTCGCCCCACCCGGCCCCGCCGAGAAGGTGTGGGTCTCGTCGTTGATGAGCAGCACGGCATACCGACGGGTGAGCTCGCGGACCCCCTCGAGATAGCCGGGCTCCGGCAGGACGATCCCGATGTTGGTCAGGGCTGGCTCCATGAGCACGGCGGCGACATCGCCATGGGCGAGCTGACGTTCCAGCCCCTCGAGATCGTTGAACTCGGCGACCCGTGAGGTAGTGGTGACCTCAACCGGTCCGCCGACATTGCCGGGACGGCTCATACCCACCCCGTCGGGGCCGACCACGATCAGCGACTCGTCGACACTGCCGTGATAGCAGTAGCTGTTGAACGCGATCTTGGGGCGGCCGGTCAGCGCCCGCACCAGGCGGATGGCCCAGCGGTTCGCGTCGGTTGCCGTCAGCGAGAAACTCCAGCGCTCGAGCCCGAAGCGGCGGGTGAGCTCGGCACCCACCCATTCGGCGTCCTCGGTCGGCAACATGGTGGTGATGCCGCCCAGGGCGCCGATGCGGTGCTGTATGGCGGCCACGGTCGCCTCGGGCGAGTGCCCCGCCATGGCGCCGGTGTCGCCGAGAGCGAAGTCGAGGTACTCGAATCCGTCGATGTCCCAGACGCGGTTGCCCAGCGCCCGGTCGAGATAGATCGGGAAACCCCCGGCCTTCTTGTTCATCCA
>JBDTNH010000196.1:0-2559 GCA_039933845.1 Gemmatimonadota bacterium | reverse complement strand
CGAGAAACGAGAAACGAGAAAGCGTTGAGCGTCCAGCGCACTGCCCGAGCCCCAGCGCCCTGCTCCCCACCAACCCATTTGCAGATCCTCCCCACCACAGTGATATTTGGACCGTAGTCCGCAGGGAGAGGACCCTTTCACTCCAGGAGTCCAGAAATGTTCGCCCCATCGATCCCTGTGCACCGGCCCTCCCTGCGGGTCCCGGTTGCGCTGGCCATTCTCCTTGCCGCCGCCTGCGGCACGCCAGCCGACGGCACCCCCCAAGGCGAAGAAGTCGCGGTGCTGGGCTCAGCCCCAGAGGTCCCGCCACCCATCACCCGAACCAGCCCGACCAAGGTCATCGTGCATCTCGAGACCAAGGAGGTCACGATGCCGATTTCCGAGGGTGTCGACTACCGCTTCTGGACCTTTGGTGGCCATGTACCGGGCAAGTTCATTCGCGTGCGCGAGGGCGATCTGGTCGAGTTCCACCTCGACAACTCGCCGGACAGCAAGATGCCCCATAATATCGATCTCCATGCCGTGACTGGTCCTGGCGGTGGCGCGGTGTCCTCCCTGACCAACCCCGGGCGGACGTCGGTCTTCTCGTTCACGGCGCTCAACCCCGGTCTCTATGTCTATCACTGCGCCACGGCGCCGGTCGGCATGCACATCGGCAACGGGATGTATGGCATGATCCTGGTCGAGCCGGAGGGGGGCCTGCCGAAGGTGGATCACGAGTACTACGTGATGCAGGGCGACTTCTACACCTCGGGCGGGTACGGAGCGGCTGGCTTGCAGGCCTTCGACATGCAGAAGGCGATCAATGAGAACCCGGACTATGTGCTCTTCAACGGCGCGGTCGGTTCGCTCATGGGCGACAAGGCCCTCAAGGCCAAGGTGGGCGAGACGGTGCGGTTGTTCGTCGGCAACGGCGGCCCGAACTTGATCTCGTCCTTCCATGTGATCGGTGAGATCTTCGACACCGTGCATCCTGAAGGCGGCACCACCACCAGCAACAACGTCCAGACGACACTGATTCCCGCGGGTGGTGCGACGATCGTCGAATTCAAGGTGCAGACACCCGGCAACTTCCTGTTGGTTGATCACGCCATCTTCCGCGCCTTCAACAAGGGCGCGCTCGGCATGCTCACGGTCACGGGGGACGCGGATAGTACCGTGTACTCGGGTCGGACGTATGAGGGTGTGTATCACCCGGAGGGCAGTGCGATCCAGACCATTCCGGAGGGGGCAACCGTCGCAGCAACGGCCCAGAACCTTGACGAGCAGATTGCGTTTGGCAACCGGGTCTTCGATCGGGTCTGCGCGGCCTGCCACCAGCCGGGTGGGGTCGGACTCGAGGGCGCCTTCCCACCGCTGGCCGGCAGCGACTACCTGAATGCCGACAAGGCGCGTGCCATCGCCACGGTGGTCATGGGTCGCACTGGCGAGATCAAGGTCAATGGCAAGGAGTACGATGGCGTGATGCCGTCGCTGCAGTTGAGTGACGAGGATATCGCCAACGTGCTGACGTACGTATATCACAGCTGGGGCAACAACAAGTCCGTGGTGATGCCAGCCGAGGTCGCCGCGGCGCGCAATGCGCACTGAACGCGCGAGAAGCGAGAAGCGAGAAGCGAGAGGGCAATCCGGGGTCTTTGTCGCCCTCAGCCTTTTCGCGCTCCCGGCATCGCTGACCGCGCAAGCGGCGGCGGTGCCGGTCACCATCTCGGGTGAGGTGCGCGTTCGGACCGAGCTCGATGGCCGCACCCCCGGCACTCCCTCCGACATGGTGAGTCTGCTCCGCACCCGGCTCGGGGTGCGGGTCGAGGCGAGCGAGCGGGTGCATGCGGTGGTACGGCTCTCGGACTCGCGCGCGTTCGGTGAGGAGCAGAACACCCTCACCGATGCGAGTGCCGACCGACTCGACCTGCACGAAGGATTCATCGAGTGGACCGGGAAGGCCGGCACGCGATTGCGTGTCGGCCGGCAGGAGCTGGCCTACGGTGACGAGCGGTTGATCGGCACCGTGGGTTGGGCGAACGTGACTCGGTCGTTCGATGGCGTGCAACTCCGAGTGCCGGTTGGCGGCTGGACGGTCGACGGCTTCGGGGCGACGCTCCGCGAGTTCGATGCGACCAATGCGGCCGGCGTGGACCCGCGGGCGAACGAAGGTCGAGCGAGAGATCAGTCATTGTTCGGAGCCTGGGCGACCGACGGGCCGCATGATCTCTTCGCGATCGTCGAGACCAGGGTCGCGGGCTCGGGACTGCATGACGTCTTCCGTCGCACGGTGGGTGGTCACGCCTCGTTGCCGGTAAGTGCGCTCACCTTCGATGTCACCGCCGCATTCCAGTTCGGGACCGAGGTCGGGGGCGACGATACCGAACGGGACGTCAGCGCCTGGCTGGTGAGCGGCAGTGTGGCTCACCAGTTCACCGGCCACCTCAAGCCTCGCTTTGCGGTCCAAGTGGACGCGCTCTCGGGGGATGATGATCCGCTCGACAAGACGGACGGTGCGTTCAACACGCTCTACGCCACCAATCACAAGTTCTACGGATTCATGGACCTGATCCTGGA
>JBDTNH010000195.1:0-2585 GCA_039933845.1 Gemmatimonadota bacterium | reverse complement strand
ATGCGAGCCTCCACCAAGGGGAATGGCTACCAAGCGACAATAACACATTTTCGCCCGGCGTAGGCTATGACTATGACTTGTGCTAGTTAGCGCCTCTCACCTCGATTAGGGTTCAGCCGTTGCCAACCGCGCAGCGTTGATGGATGCTGGTGGAGTGGAGAACCAGTAGCGACGTGTGTGGTTGAGCCAGCATGTCCGTCTCATTCGCCGCCCTTCCAACCCTCAAGGACATCTCTGGCATGATCCATCGACGAATTGCCGACCCGAGAGAAGTCATTGCGGTCATCTGCGTTTGCGTACTCATGCATCCGCTGCATGAGGGCATGCTTGCCGCCCAGGAACGCGACATCCGAACGATGCATCGCGACACGCTCACCGTCGAGAGCCGCGAAGCGCCGCTGTGGGGCGACCCCAGGATTGCTCAATCGACGCTGAGTCTTCACGGCCCGGTTGGGCAGGATCCCTTCGGGTCGATCGACTGCTTTGCGGCACTTCCGGGCGGCGGTGTCGCGGTCCTTGATCGGCGCGGTGGCGAGGAAGCTCGACTCCTCGTCCTCGATGCCAACGGGACACTCGAACGGCAACTGGGACGGCCAGGGTCCGGGCCAGGTGAATTCGGTCGACCGTCCGGGAATTGCCTCGCCGCCGATCGCGATGGCACGATCTTCATGCTCGACGGATCCAATTCTCGAATCAACCGATGGACGAGAGCGGGTGACCCACTCCCCGCCATCGTCCTCGGGTTCACGTCGGGTGGTCCGGCGCCCTATATCGTTGTCGGTGACGATGGATCGATCTTCGTCCGGAAGATGTTCCGGCCAGCACGGCCGGACTGTCTCACCGACGCCAGCCCCTTCGGCTTCATTCGGTTTGATGCGTCCGGCAATCCCAGCGATACGGTGCGACTCGCCACGGAGCATCTTGCTCACTGCCCCAGCCACGTCAATGATCCCACCGACCTCCTCCTGCCGACCAATTGGGGCTCGATACTGCACTCCCGCTCGGATCGACTCGGCTTTGTTGCGATCAATGGGTTGGCACGGCATCCAAGGGTTCTTGAGGTCAACCGTGACGTCACACCTGTCGCCCTCTCCAAAGTCGAGCGGCGACAACTCGAGGGACTCGGCCGCTGGACCGCACGCGTTTCCGAAGGACGAATCCCGGCCCGGGACATCGCTCGTTTTCGACCGATCATTCACGCGCTGTATGCCGACCCCTCACCGCGCATCTGGGTTGTCATGGGCGGGGATCCGATAGCCATCGACCCTGCACCGTATCCCAGGACCGAACGAAAGGGAATCGATCCACCAATCCGGTCAGTGATCGAGCAACTCCGGCTCGGCGCGTTCATGTCGGACGGGCGATGGCTCGGAGAGATCGTCCTCCCGGTGAGCGTCGACGCCAGTGAGGTGTCACTGAGCTTCGGGCGCACCGACCTCTGGACGTCGCATCTGGATGCGGAAGGGATTCCGACGCTGACACGGTGGGTGTTGGGGGGGAGTTAGTAGGCACCCAACCCCCATTGCTCCGCGTATGTTCCTGACATATACTTTCGAGGATGGCCGAGACACCCGAATCACTGCTCGCACAAACGACTGGATTCCAGTGGGACCAGGCCAACGAGCCCAAGATTTTCGAGCGGCATCAGGTCACCAGCGCCGAAGTCGAGCAGGCCTTCTTCCATGTGCCGCTGCTCGTCGCTCTCGACCTGAAGCACTCAGCCGATGAGGTGCGCATGATCGCGCTCGGGCGGACGACCGCGGAGCGCTTACTCCAGATCGTCTTCACGATCCGGATCGATCGCATTCGCCCCATTTCGGCGCGTGACATGACCCGAAGGGAGCGTGAGCAATATGCCAAAGCCAACCCGTAAGACCGTGCCCAAGTTCAAGACCGAGGAGGCGGAACGCGCATTCTGGGACACTGCCGATTCCACGGACTACGTGGATTGGAGCGCGGCCGCACGTGTCGTGCTGCCGAACCTGAAGCCGTCGACAACGACGATCTCGCTCCGACTCCCCGCGGCTTTGCTCGCGGACCTTCGCGTGCTGGCCAACGAGCAGGACGTGCCCTACCAGAGCCTGCTCAAGGTGTATCTCGCGGATCGCGTCCGGAAGGAACGACTTCGATCGAGTATCGTCGCGGAACCGCGAGTGAAACCGAAGGTGCGGGCGGCGCCAGCGAAGCCGAAGACACGGAAGCGGAAGGGTCGGGAGTAGGGAATCGATCGAGCCCACGGGCCGCCCCTACTCCGCGCGACCCGACCCACGGGCCGTCATGCGCTCGCTCTGCTCGCGCATGACATGGCCCGGGCTCGGCGAAGAGGGCGGGTAAACCCGCCTTGTTCCGCTCGGAGACGACTTCCACTGAGCTTGCCAACATGGCCCGGTGGACCGCGGCCTGACAGCCGCGGCTCGGCCTCAGTGCCGAGAAGTCGCTTTAGCGACTGGCAGAACGAGGAGAGAGGTGCGTATTGGGAGGAGTTCCGGGTGGTGTCACCTCGGAGACCCCGCCGCTCGCTACGCGAGGGCGGGGTGACATAGCTGGGGCGGGACTCGAACCCGCGACCCCGGCATTATGAGTGC
>JBDTNH010000194.1:0-2609 GCA_039933845.1 Gemmatimonadota bacterium | reverse complement strand
CGCTGCCGAGAAGCCCGCGCAACGTCCCCAGGATCGGGCCTGCATGCCGCCGGTACGCCTCCCCCAACGCCACGGCGTCGCCACGACGCAACGCGTCGAGGTCGAGCGAGGGGGGCACGCGAGACGCACCGGGATCGGAGTTCACACCGACAGAATGCCTGAGCATGGCCGAAGCTTACCTGAGACCATGAAGGATGAAGGATCAAGGATGAACGATGGAGGCTGAACGCTTGACGCTCAACGCTGGGGACACGCTGCTATCTGCAAAATAGATAGACGGCTAATGGTTGTGTTAAAATGTTGTCAGTGTTGCGGATACCTAATGTGTTGCCGGATTATCACATGTAGGTGTCCGGCTAACGGTTGTTGCCGTGGTCGCTCCACCAGCTCACGTTGCGTCCCTTCTGCTTACACCACTCTTCTCCAGGATCCTCTGTGACCGAGCCAACCGTCCCCACGCCGTCCCGCCTCGAAGAGCTCTATGGCGCCGACACCTTCTCCCGTCAGGTGATGCAGAAGCGGCTCCCCAAGGCGGTCTATCGCTCGCTGGTGCAGACGATGGACCATGGCGAGCCGCTCGAGGCGCAGGTGGCTGACGTCGTCGCGGCAGCGATGAAGGACTGGGCGGTGGAGCGGGGTGCGACGCACTACACGCACTGGTTCCAGCCGCTGACCGGGGCCACCGCCGAGAAGCATGACTCGCTGATTTCGCCGGACGGGAACGGCGGGGTGATCTACAACCTCGCGGGGACCGATCTGGTCCAGGGTGAGCCAGACGCCTCGTCGTTTCCGTCCGGTGGACTCCGCGCGACCTTCGAGGCGCGGGGCTACACCGCCTGGGACCCGACGTCGCCCGCGTTCCTGCTTCGGAACAGCCGCTCGGCTACGCTCTGCATCCCGACCGGGTTCGTCTCATGGAACGGCGAGGCACTGGACACCAAGATTCCCTTGCTGCGTTCGATGGAAGCGGTGTCGCGCCAGGCGATGCGGATCCTCAAGTTGTTCGGCACCGACACCGGCGTCGGGCGGGTCCAGACGACGGTCGGGCCGGAGCAGGAGTACTTCCTGGTCGACAAGGCGCTCTTCTACCGTCGTCCCGATCTGGTGACCTGCGAGCGGACGCTGTTTGGCGCGCGCCCGCCCAAGGGGCAGCAGCTCGAGGACCACTACTTCGGCGCCATCCCGCCGCGGGTCCTGGCGTTCATGTCCGAGGCCGAAGAGGAGCTCTACAAGGTCGGCGTGCCAGTCAAGACGCGGCACAACGAGGTGGCACCCGGGCAGTACGAGATTGCTCCGCTCTACGAGGTTTCCCACATCGCGAGCGATCACCAGATGCTGCTGATGGAGACGCTGCGTCGGGTCGCCGACCGTCACGGCCTCAAGGCGATCATGCACGAGAAGCCGTTCGCCGGCGTCAACGGCAGCGGCAAGCACGTCAACTGGTCACTCGCGACCGACACTGGCGTCAACCTGCTCGATCCGCAGGATGAGACGCACACCAACCTGCAGTTCCTGATCTTCCTTGCGGCCGTGATTCGCGCCGTCGACACGCACGCCGAGCTGTTGCGCGCCTGTGTCGCGTCGGCGGGCAACGATCATCGACTCGGCGCCAACGAAGCCCCGCCGGCGATCATCTCGATCTTCTTGGGCGACATGCTCATGGACATCCTCGATCAGGTGCAGTCCGGGTTGCCCAAGCGCACGCTGCGGGGCGGCACGCTCGATCTCGGTGCGCGCACCATGCCGCAGATCCCGCGGCACTCTGGCGATCGCAATCGCACCTCGCCGTTCGCATTCACCGGCAACAAGTTCGAGTTCCGTGCCGTCGGGTCGACCCATTCGGTCGCGTGGCCCAACACGATCCTCAACACGATCGTCGCCGAGTCGCTCGACCTGATCGCGACCGAACTCGAGAAGTCGGCCGGCAGCGCTCCGACCCCGGCCAAGCTGCAGAGCAGCGCGCTCGCGGTCCTCAAGCGGTTGGTCAAGGAACACAAGCGCGTGCTCTTCAACGGTGATGGCTACTCAGACGCATGGCATATCGAAGCCGAAAAGCGTGGACTGCCGAATCTCAAGGACTCGGTCTCGGCGTTCCCGGTGCTGCGCTCAAAGAAGACGATCGATCTCTTCAAGAAGTACGGCGTGTTGAGCAAGGCCGAGGTCGAGTCACGGCATCACATCACGGTGGAGAAGTGGGTCAAGCAGGTGAGCATCGAGGGCGAGACGATGGCGACCATCGCGCGCACGATGATCATTCCGGCCGCGATGCGTCACCAGTCGCTGCTCGCCGACGCCGTGGTGGCCACCGAGGCATGCGGGGTGGCGTGCCCCGACACGGTCGAGTCGCTCGAACGATTTGTCGAGCTGATCGCCACTGCTCGGCAGGCGCTGCTCGGTCTGGAGGAGGAGTTGACGCATGAGTCGGCCGACCCGAACGTCCACGCGGAGCGGATCAACACCAAGTTGATTCCGATGATGCGCGCGATGCGGGCCGCCGCGGATCTGCTCGAGATGTACACGGCATCGGACCTGTGGCCGTTGCCGACGTATCGGGAACTTTTGTTCCTCCAGTAGGTGAGAAGCGAGAAGCGAGAAGCGAGAAGCGAGAA
>JBDTNH010000193.1:0-2635 GCA_039933845.1 Gemmatimonadota bacterium | reverse complement strand
TCGTCGAGCGAGATCTTCTCCGGATCGGAGTTGATGCTCATCCGCTCCTTGACGAGCCGCGCCATGCGCGAGAGGCCGACCGAGAACTGGTTGGCGATCAACTCGCCGACCGACCGGATCCGGCGATTGCCAAGGTGGTCGATGTCATCGGTGTGCCCGCGTCCATCGTGCAGATCGATCAGGTACTTGACGATCGCAACGAAGTCTTCCTCGGTGAGCACCGTGTGGTTCGGATCGATCTTGAGCTTGAGACGCTGGTTGATCTTGTAGCGGCCCACGCGCCCGAGGTCGTAGCGCTTCGGATTGAAGAAGAGCTTCTGGATCTGCTGGCGTGCGGTCTCGAGGTTTGGGGCATCGCCCGGCCGGAGCAGCGCATAGATCTGCTCGAGCGCCTCCTGCTCGGAGTGGGTCGGGTCCTTGGAGAGCGTGTTGCGGATCAGTGGGCTCTCGCCCCGGCTGGCCGGCAACAGGATCTCGACCTTGGTGATCCCGGCCTTGACCAGCTTGGCGCGGACCTTGTCGGTGATCTCGGTGCCCGCGAGCGCGGCCACCTCACCGGTCTCGGGATCGGCGGCGGCGAACGCGAGCACGGGGTTCTGGCGCTCGCGATTGCTGACCGGCAGCTCGTCGTCGCGGAGATCGATGGTGGTGTAGCCGGCGAACACGCGGACGCTGCCGACGCCGACATGGCGCATGGCGGCAAGCCGCTCGGGGGTGAGTTCCTCACCCATCCGGCCGAGCGGATCGCCCTTGAGATCCTCGGGATCCGGCACATCGGCGGCGAGCATCGATCCGACGACCTCACGCCGTTCCTGGCGCGAGTCGGCACGCTCGGTGAGATCGAGATCCTTCTCGGCAAAGAAGAGCCGCAGGATGTCGGCATTCTCGCCGTGTCCGAAGGCGCGGAGGAGTGCCGTGGCCGGGAACTTCTTCTTCTTGTCGATATGGACGTAGATCACGTCATGAATGTCGATCGTGAACTCGACCCACGAGCCGCGGAACGGGATGATCCGCGAGCTGAACAGCCGCTGGCCGTTCGGGTGGGTGTCTTCCTCGAATACCACGCCGGGCGACCGGTGCAGCTGCGACACCACGACGCGCTCGGCGCCATTGATGACGAAGGTGCCCAGAGGCGTCATGATCGGCAGCTCGCCGAGGTAGACCTCCTTCTCGATCGCGTTCTTCAGGCGCCGCTGGCCATCAACATCCTCGAAGACGTCGAGCCGCAGCTTGGTGCGAAGCGGCGCGGCGTAGGTCATGTCGCGCTCGATGCACTCTTCCACGGAGTACTTCGGTTCGCCCAGGCCGTAGCCGACGAACTCGAGCGAGTACTTGCCGTTCACATCGGCGATCGGGAAGAGGTCGCGGAAGACGCGCTCGAGCGAGACGTCCTGGCGCTCTCCCTCGACGTCGTCGGGCACGAGGAGCGACTCGAACGCGCGAGTCTGGATGTCGAGCAGGTGAGGCATCTTCATGCCCGCCTGCACGTTCGAGAACGAAATCACCGGCAGTGGTGCTGACATGGCCTTATTTCCCGGGGCAAGGGAACACGGCGACGCCCCACCCCCCGCTAATCGCGGAAGGGGGCGTCGTCGGAATACAATTGTCGAAGTCGCAGTGTGTCGTCATGCCGTCTCACTGAAAGGGACCGAAGCCACAGGGAAGAGATCCCTCGTGCGCCGCAACCGCGACGCACTCGGGATGACCCCCTGCGGGGGTCACTTCAGTTCGACGGTCGCGCCCTGCTCCTCGAGACGCTTCTTCATTTCCTCGGCCTCGGCCTTGGAGACCCCTTCCTTCAGGGGACTCGGCGCGCCGTCCACGAGGTCCTTCGCTTCCTTCAGGCCGAGCGAAGTGATCTCGCGGACGACCTTGATGACGTTGATCTTCTTGTCACCAACGCCGGTCAGCACGACCGTGAACTCGGTCTGCTCCTCGACGGCCGGAGCGGCACCACCGGCGGCCGGGGCAGCTGCTGCGGCCACGGACACGTTGAACTTTTCCTTGAAGGACTCAAGCAGGTCTGCCAGCTCGAGGACCGTCTTGTTGCCAATCGCGTCGAGGATCTCGTCGTTCGTCATAGTTGCCATGATTTCCATTCTCCCGGTGACTTAAGCGGCCTCGGAGGCCGAACGCTGTTCGCGGAGCGCTTCGAGCGCGCCGACCATTTGGTAGAGGATCCCGTTGAGGCCGCCAGCAAACTGCGCCAGCAGGACTTCACGGGGCGGGATCTCACCCAACCGCTTGACGTAGTGCGGCTCGACGGACTTCCCGTCGATCCAGCCACCACGCACGGTGGGCTTCTCATGCTCCTTGGCGAAGTCGCCGAGCACCTTGGCCGCGGCCATCGGATCCTCACCTGCGAGGACGAGGCCGGTGGTGCCGGTGAGCTGCGCGTCGAGGTCCGCGATGTTGTTGGCTGCCAAGGCGCGCTGCGCGAGGGTGTTCTTCACCACCACGTAACGGGCACCAGCATCGCGCATCCGGCGACGGAACTCGGTCAGCTTCAGCACGTTGAGGCCGCTGAAGTCGGTGACGAAGAACGTCGGGGATGCCTTGATCTGATCGGTCAGCGAGCTGACCATCTGTTCGCGTTCGGTCTTGCTCATCGGTACACCGCCATGTCGAGACTGAT
>JBDTNH010000192.1:0-2731 GCA_039933845.1 Gemmatimonadota bacterium | reverse complement strand
ACGGTCGGGCGGGTCGTCGCCGCGGTCGCGATCGGGGGAGTTTCGTTCGGACTCTCGATTGTGCTCTTCGTGCGAGGACTTCGGCGACTCGGTGTCGCGCAGACCGGCACGCTGTTTGCCCTGGCGCCGGGCTTCGCGGCGCTCTTGTCATGGGCCATCCTGCGCGAGCCGCTCCAGCCATGGGGCGTATTCGCCCTGGTCACGATGACCGCCGGGGCTCTGTTCCTCGCCGGGGACCATCACGGACACGAGCATGTGCACGAGGGAATCGAACACGATCACTCGCATGAGCATGACGCGCATCACGATCACGAGCATTCGCCAGGCGATCTCGGCGCCGTGCCGCATGCGCACAAGCACCGGCACCCGGCGATCGTCCACGGCCATCCGCACAGCCACGATGCTCACCATCGGCATCGGCATGGCGGACCCGGCCCCCGTTCGGCGGCAGAACCAGGCTAGGTGGCGTCACCCTTCAATCGCAGCAGGTCTTTCCCCGCCACGCCGTGCGTCCCTCGCGTACCAGCAAAATCGACATGCCGAGCGCCGCCACGGGATCGGCCCACCACCAACCAGTCATCAGGGATGGCTTTCCTCGCAGGCTTCTGTCTCCAGTTGCACTGTCACGTGGCCGATGCCGAACTCGGATGTGACGAGCCGCTCGATCGCTACGCGCACGCTCTCGTGGTCGGCACCCTCCTTGAGCGAAGCGTGCACACTCATGGCATGCATGTTCGAGGTGAGGCTCCAGACATGGAGGTCGTGCGCTTCCGCAACGCCGGGGATGGCCAACACCGACTCACGCAGCGCATCGAGACTGATACTCGCTGGCGTTCCCTCGAGCAAGACCCCGACCGCTTCCTTCAACAGCCCCCACGTCCGGGGCAGGATGAAGAGACCGATGGCCACCGAGATGAGCGGATCCGCATAGTACCAATGCGTGAAATGGATGACGGTCGCGGCGATGATCACACCGATCGAGCCCAGCATGTCCGAGAGCACCTCGAGATACGCTGCCCGGACATTCAAGCTGCTGCCGGCGCCTCCGTGCAGCGCACGAGCGCTCACGACATTGATGACAAGTCCCACCCCGGCGATGAGCAGAACGGGAACGCCATTGATTGCAGGTGGATTCTGGAATCGCTGGTACGCCTCGAACAGGATGTAGAAGGCAATTCCGACGAGCAGTACGGCGTTGGCGAGCGCAGCGAGAACCTCGACCCGATGGTAGCCATAGGTCCGTTCGGAGGTCGCCGGCTGCTCCGCGAAGCGGGTCGCGATGAGGGCCATCGCGAGACCCGCAACGTCGGTCAGCATGTGCCCCGCGTCCGCGAGAAGCGCAAGGCTGTGCGTTGCCAGGCCGCCGATCACCTCGACGAACATGAAGGCGCCTGTCAGGCCGAGCACGACGGTCAGCCGGCGCTTGCGGCCCCCGCCTGTCGCGTGCGCGTGACCCTGCCCCATAAATCCCCCTGTGCGAATGGCCGTGTGCGTGCGATGGATTCGGCCAATGCACTCATTAGAGCACAGCTTCCCCGGACTCACCGGTGCGAACACTGATGGCACGCTCCACCTGAGTCACGTACACCTTGCCGTCACCTCGGCGGCCGGTCTGCGCCCCGCGAAGGATCGCCTCGATGAGCGCCTCGACCTCCTCATCCCGGCACAGCAGTTCGAGCTTGGTCTTCGGTGTAAAGTCGACCGCGTAGTCCTCGGCGTGGTGCGGATAACTCTCATCCTTCTCGCGACCGAAGCCCTTCACTTCGAGTACGGTGAGACCGTGTACGTGAATGCCATGCAGTTCACGAACCACGCGCGCGAGCATGAACGGTTGGATGTACGCCTCGATGCGCCGCATGAGTCCTCCTAGAACTCCACATCCCGCCGCTCGAACCAGCGGTAGAGGATCGGGAGCAGGAACAGGGTGAGTAGGGTCGACGTCACGAGACCACCGATGACGACCACCGCGAGCGGCCGCTGGATCTCCGAGCCTGGACCGGTCGCGATCAAGAGCGGGATGAGGCCGAAACTCGCGATGGTTGCGGTCATGAGCACCGGCCGAAGCCGAAGCGTTCCGCCCCGGATCAGGGCATCGTCGAGGGTTGCCCCCTCCCGCCTCAGCTGGTTGAAGTAGGCCACCATGACGATTCCGTTGAGGACGGCCACCCCGAAGAGCGCGATGAAGCCGACCGACGCGGCCACGCTGAGGTTCTGCCCTGACACGATGAGGCCGAAGACTCCTCCGATCAGGGCAAAGGGGACATTCAGCACGATGAGCAGGGCATTGCGCAGCGATCCGAAGCTCATGAACAGGAGGAAGAAGATGAGCAGCAGGACGATGGGCACGACGATCGAGAGCTTCGCCATGGCCCGTTGCTGATTCTCGAATTGTCCGCCCCACGTGACGTAGTAGCCGGCGGGCAGGTTCACCTCGTGGGCGACGGCTCGTTGGGCTTCTGCGACGAAGGACCCCATGTCCCGGCCGACCACGTTACACTCGACGACGATGCGCCGCTGGCCGTTCTCGCGGCTCACTTGCGCCGGCCCTTCGGCGACCTGGATCGTCGCCACCTGGCCCAGTGGAATGCGGCTCCCGTCGCCGGAAGGAATGAGCAGGTTCGCGAGGCGCGTGGGATCGGACCGGATCGTCTCCGGGAAGCGCACCACGACGGCGAACAGGCGCTGACCCTCGCGCATCTGCGTCGCCTCCCTCCCGCCGATGGCGGTTTCG
>JBDTNH010000191.1:0-2770 GCA_039933845.1 Gemmatimonadota bacterium | reverse complement strand
AGATGGTCTGATCGCTGACGCCGAGGTCGCGGGCGAGATCGGTGACCCGTCGACCCGATGCGAGCAGATCGAGGACGCGTCGGCGGAACTCGGCTGGATACCCACGTCTTCCCATGGCTGCCTCCTGCGGTGGACAGCAGCATGATTCCAGTTATCCGACTCTACCGAAGCGAGGGCAGACCAGAGCCTCGACGAAACCAGTACGGTTCAGTCACTGTACGTACGCGAACCTTTGCCAAGCATTGAGAAGCGCATGGTAGGTAAATAGCCAAGGTTGGTGAAACTAGGGATTGACAAAGAGACGGAAATACCGCCAACTCGACTTGGGCACTCGGGATCCGGCAGCCACAGCTGCGAGCCGACCGAGGGGGACACGGTGGTGAGGGGGGACTCGATGTCACGTCGACCTAAGTCCGTAAGCCAAAGGGCGATAATCGCCGCCTTTGCAGTGGCCGTTCTTGCAGTGCCCATCACGGCCCCCCAAGGAATCGCGGTCCCGGTCCGGGGAGCCGCAGCCCCAGCGAGCGCGGATATTGAGACGAGCGGTCTTCTGATCGTAGACGCGATCCCGCAGGCGCGGCCAACAAACGAAGATCAGGCACAAGCCCTGAGCGACGCCCTGGACTTGGCGGAGGCCAATCCCGATGACGTCGGATACCCATGGATCGATCCGACGAGCGGAACGATCGAGTTGTCGGCCGCCTCAGCGAAGGGTGATGACCTCATTGCGGCGAGTCGCGCCGCGATGTCCCAGAGGTCAGCCGTCCGACATGTGAAGTTCTCCTTTGGGCAGTTGGAGAAGATCAAACATGAGATTACCAACCTTGTCGCAGAGGGTGTACCGGGTGCGAGTCTGATCTTCCAGACCGCACCGGATCATTTGAACAGCCGGATCATTATTTCGGTCGCGGCGCCTAGCGAGGTCCTATTTGCAGAGTTGACAAAGAGATACGGGACGGACGCTATCGCGATCCAGATTGACAACAAAGACGGACCAGCGGTTGCCGCCGGAGGTCGACAATCTAATGCCTCTCCATTCTGGGGCGGAGCCAAGATCACCACGCCCGGGCAAACTGGATGTAGCGATTCGTTCGCGTGGACCGTCAGCACGACGGCGGACTCGATGCTTACTGCAGCCCACTGCATCCCGAGTGGAGGGGCCGTGTCGACCCCCGCGATGGCAATGGGGTCAGTGACGTCTGGCTCCGGCGAGAACTGGAGTACCACGACTGGTACAACCTATTACACGGGCCAGTCAACCTATCGCGGAGACGTGGCGCTGATTCGAATCACCAGCCCGAAGGTCTCGGCGCCATTGGTCTTTGTTGGGCCCTCAACCTCGATCAGCGGCAAAGGCGTAAAGTCCTGGCGAAGCCGATACAGCGTCCTAGGGGACGTCGTCTATGTGAGTGGAGCCACTACGGGCGAGACCGGGCCGTTCACCGTCGATTCAGTTGGAGTCGACCGTCTCTATATCGAAAGCAACCTAACCCTCATCTGGGCTCGGAACATCACCCAGGCATCCAAGTACCTTGGCACATGTCCTACGCACGGAGACTCAGGCGGATCTGTCTATAGCCTCCTCGCGACCGGTGTGATCGCTGCTGGCACATACAGCGGCTTCGGGGTTGCGCAATGCACGGCGTTCTTCACGGACATCTACCGATCCTTCCTCGGCCTCCCAGGGACGATCGTGATCGATGCACCATGACGGCACAGGAGAGTTCCGGATCAAGCCGACTCAGGCGAGGCCTGGTCCCGGCGCTGGTCATCGTTGCGGCACTCGGATGGGCGCAGGCACTCCATTCGACGCGCCTCACGTCAATCGATTATTGGGTATTCGATCAACAGAGCATTGGGGTCCTGGTACTTGGCGGCCCTACGGAGTCATGCTCGGTCGCCAAAGTCGTGGAATCCCCTTCGAACGTGCAGATCTGGACCGAGTGTCGTGGGCCGCTCCTCACCCTGGGCTCCAGTGCAGTCGGAATTCCGTTCTCGTATGGGGTGGCGCTCGAGGCGGAGCTCGGCAATCGCGTCGTCCTTGATGGCATGGGGAATCCGGCAACCAAATGTGAGATCCCCCTCTGCCGGCCCCCGGGATGACCGGGATCGGTCGGCGGGACCCGTCGCCAAGAATCGGAGCAACGCGCGTCTCGCGGAAAGGTGTGGGACCTTGCCGCCATTGAGCGCATATCGCCGCGAGCGCTTTGACAACCCGCTTGCCTCGGCTCGAGGCCACCACCCCCCGCTCATGCCGCAGCCGCCTCCGTGCCGGCAGCGCCTGCTCCCACTCCGCCTGCGCGTCGCGAGAGACGCCGTAGACCACCTCACGGGCTCGGCCCCTTAACCCCTGAGCAACCTGCGCCGGGAACGAACTAGCCTGCCGAGTGCTTGGCGGACCTCCGGACTCCGGGGCACCTGCGTCCCGTTCAGCCAGTACTGCACGGTCCGCCGCGACGCATTTCCGACGGCCCCGATCTCGCGGACCGTCAGGTGGGACTCGTTGCGCAGGCGGCTCAGCTGGCTCTGGGTCGCTGTCCAGTCGTCGACTGCGTCGTAGTACTCCGTGAATGAGTCAGCGGCCAGCCGGAGGAGCCCGGTCTCCTCCTCTTCGAGGCGTGGCGTCTCCTTGCCGATGTTCCTGATCGCCGTGGCTCGGACCGGGAGCCGCCCGACAACGCCGACGGTGGCCCTCCGCACATGTCCCCCGTCGGGTGCCATCGCCTTCGGATCCGGATGAAGCCGGTGGTCCGCGACGATGTCCCGGTAC
>JBDTNH010000190.1:0-2773 GCA_039933845.1 Gemmatimonadota bacterium | reverse complement strand
CCTGCGACGCGAGCGGCGAGGTGAACGCGAGCGCCAGCGCCATACCGGCTGTCGAGTTCCGGACTCGTCGGTTCATGTTGCACCTGAGGAGCGGGGTTGATGGCGCTGTGTTGCGTACCCCACGATCAGGCCGACGAGCATGCCGGGAATCAGAATCTCCCAGAAATATGTCTGGCCCGTGGTGGCGTCGGTTCCCATGGCGATGGGCAGGGTGATGAGGCCACTCACCACGATGCCCACCACGACGCCGAGCGGCAAGTTGTCGAGCTTCTTGGCGATGAAGCCGATGATCCATCCGCCGAGCAGGCCCTTTCCCATCGAGCCTAACACGATCGTCACGATCTCGGGCGCCACGGCGGGTGCCGAGATGAGGGCGGTGAGCCCGTCAAACACGCCGAGAATTCCACCAAGGATGAGTCCAAACAGCGGCTTGCCCATCGAGTTGCTCCGAGTTGGGGTCGGAAGAGTGTTACGCGTTCCTGCGCCGATCCTTGAGGGGGGTCAGAGGCCCTTCCACAGAAGGACCACGATTCGCATCACCATATACGCCGCGACAAGCGCGATCGCCCCCCAGTAGGGACGCACGACCCGAGATCCCCGCTCGAGAAGGCTCTCGCGGTAGGCGATCACGGCCAACCCGTCCTGGAACCGGCGGAGATCATCGCCCATCGCCTTGGATGTCGAATAGCGCTCCGACGGTGTGCGAGCGAGCGCACGATCGCGAATGGCTGCAACCGGCCGAGGGACGGCGCCCCCCCATGCGACAAGTAGATCGCGCAGGATCGTTCCCAGGCCATAGACGTCGCTGCGCTCGTCGATGACGCCGCCAACCGCCTGCTCCGGGGACATGTAGCCGGGGGTGCCCAGGACGATGCCGTCGTCCAGCGGACCCGTTGCCAGTGCGCGTGCGATCCCCCAGTCGAGAATCAACAATTCACCGAAAGGGCCAACCATGACATTGGCAGGCTTGAGGTCGCGATGGATGATCCCCCGCTCGTGCGCGAAGGCCATCGTGTCCGAGAGTCTCCCCATCCCGCGAAGGATGTCGCCCAGCGAAGTTGGCCGAGCCAGAGGGGCATCCAGTCGTTCACCGACAACCAATCGCATCGTATACCATGTCCGGCCGTTCTCGAGCCGGCCGGCGTCGTGCACAGCAACCACGCCGGGATGCTCGAGTCGCGCAAGGATGCGAGCCTCCTCCGTCAATCGGTCGGCGATGCCGTCATCCGCGACCGTTTCGCCCAGCACCTTGAGCGCCACGACCCGTCCGAGCACGTGGTCCCGCACACGCCAAACCACCGCCATGCCGCCGCGACCGACCACGTCGAGAACCTCATAGCGAGCTGGCAGGGATGGTCGAACCAGCTGATCGCGCAGCCTGGCCACAGCGTGGTCGCCGAGCGACATCACCCGACCTCGAGTCCAAGGAGGTCCATCGCATCCTCCCGATACTCTCGCTCGCTACCGGCCAGAGTGCGCAGGACCTGAAGGACGTGGCTGCGAAATCGGCGTCGGGCCCAGGCGAGGTGATTGATGACCTGGGAATCGCCAAGCCGATGCTGCTCGCCAAGCGTTCGGTAGCTGGGCCGGTCGGCATCGGGGAGATCCGACAGGTCGTAGGCTCGGAAGAGCGCCACGTGCAGTTGGCGATCCTCGGCAGTTGCCTCGATCTCGAGACGCTCAACGGCAAGGCTCATGATGCTCCGCACCCACTCCGCCCGGAACCGCCTGTCCATCTCCGCGTCGCCGTCCGCCCCCACCGCATGGGCATCGTCGAGGGTGGCCCGCTGGTAGTGCCCACCACGCTTCTGACGGCTTCGTGAGAGGAAATGATTGGCGACAAATCGATCAGCGGCCACACGCAAAAAGGTCCGAAAGCTTCCCCGGCTTGGCTCGAATCGGTCGAGCCATCCTTTGGACAACGCAGTCAACAGAAAGTCGTGGGTGAGGTCCTCCGCGTCGGCGTCCGCAAGGCGCCAACGCCATCGGATGGCGCTGAGCACAGGCAGGCGATAGGCACGCGCGAACAACTCTGCCGCAGCATGGCGATCCTGCGGGTCCGCTGCGGCAAGTGCCTGGATGACGGAGACGCGAGTGTCTGGGAATCGGGACATCGGTGCCTCCACGACTGAGTTCTGAGAAGATACCTGCGGCAAGCAGCATCAAGGAACCGGTCACCTACCGCTGGCGCGATCCGGCCATCGCAGCCAGACTTGGGGGATGCGCTCCACCCTCCGACAGCTCCCCTACTTCATCGCCTTGCTCGGTATAGCCATCACCTGGTCACCACTCAAGGCACAGCTCCCGGCTGATCGCGGACTGCTCGACCATGCCGATGAGAGCATCGGCCGAGGTGAGAAGATGCCCGCGGCGAACGAGGCCGTTGACAAGGTGAGTCAGGACCTGCTCACCGGCCTCGCCGAGCTCGACGCCTTCGTCGCCCGGAACGACCGCCGGAGCGCGGAACGCGCACTCGAACGGTTCGCGCGCTCCAGCGTGCGCCGCCCGGCGTGGGGTTGGCCCGATTACGCCTTCGCGCACGCCTTTCTCCTGCTGCACGACACCCAGAGCCCAACGATCGCCTCCGCGGGCTCGCAACTCGGCGAGTCCCATCTCGACGCGATGTGGCGCCATCTCACCCTGGCACTCTCGCGCGATCCGGATCTCGCACCTGCCCGCGCCTTGATGAGTGACCTGCTGAGCGAGATGGGTGACAGGGTGCTTCCCACCATGATGGTCAACCTCCTCCGGACGGAGGTGACCCGGTCCGACG
>JBDTNH010000189.1:0-2822 GCA_039933845.1 Gemmatimonadota bacterium | reverse complement strand
AGTGGGTAGAGGGGCGCTTCGCTCCCGCCGACCAACATCACATCGGCGCGTCCGTCCCGGATGGCGCGGAATCCCTCGCCAATCGCGATCGTCCCCGAGGCGCAGCTCATGGCGTTGGTGGCATTCACGCCGCTCATGCCGTGCTCGATCGCGATGTTGCAACTGAGCGCGCCGCCGAAGACCGTGAGCGCGAGCAGCGGATCGACCGCCCGGAGTCCACCTTCGACGTATTTGCGATTCTCCGACTCGGCGAAGCCGATCCCGCCGAGGGCGGTGCCCATCATCACACCGACCCGGTCGGGTGCGAGTGCGGCAGGGTCGAGCCCTGCATCGGCGAGAGCCTCGCCCGTGGCGACCAGCGCCAGCTGGGAACAGCGGTCGGTGCGCCGTGCCAATTTCTGGCCAAGTTGCACCACGGGATCGAACCCTTCGATCGCCGCCGCGACGTGCGACCGGAAGGGCGTCGGATCGAAGCGCGTGACGGTTCGGACCGCCGAGTGGCGGGTATGGAGTGCCGCCCAGGTCGTGGCGCGGTCGAGTCCGAGCGGGGTCACCATGCCGACCCCCGTGATGACGACGTCGCGATCACTCATGCGCGTGCCCCATACGCTGCGAGGCCAGCGAGGGTGCGTGACGCGATGCCGTGCACGAACACCGGCCCGATCACCCACGATGCAGCAAGGCCACCAATCAGGGGCCAGCCTGGTCCTGTCCATTCATGCACGATCGTGACCTCGGTGTGGTTAGGGTCGAGCTCCCGGAGTGTCCACCAGACATCCATGCCGGTGGTGATGCCGGCGACATGCTTGTAGCGCACCACACGAGTATGGTGATCGACCCACATGCGCGAACACCACCACGTGGGCCAGTTGAGTGGACCGCCAAACGGGCGCCACGCCGACATCTCGACCAGGCCGTCGCCACCGGTCGTCCCTTCGAGTCGGTTGACATGGCGGTAGTGCGGCAGCAGATCGCCCCACTTCTCGACCTCATGGGCCAGCGCCCAGGTGCGATCCATCGGCGCATCGAAGCGCTGGATATCGACCGTGCGCATCAGTGGGCCACCCGCCATGTCATCACCACCCGCGCCATCGCGAGATGCTCCGCGCGGGGTGCGCGGGCGCCTGCCAAGCGCGCGAGCGCGGCCAGCGCGGGAGCGGTCCGGCCCCGTGCCAGCGAGACGATGCCGTCGCTCGTGGTGTCGGGGTCGAATCGGAGCAGCGGACCCACCAGCTGAAATGCGGTGGCAGCGAGTCGGGATGGGCGGAGGTCGAGCACGATCACTCCGACTCGGGCCACGCGCGCGGCCTCGGTGAGGAGCGTGACGGTGCTCGCGTCGTCCAGGTGGTGCAGCAGCTGGCTGAGCAGAACCAGATCGACCGTCTGGTCGGCCAACGGGAGTGCGCCACCACAGCCGACAACGGTGGGTGTCCCGAGCTCGGTGGCGAGTTGTGCCGCGGCGGCATGTCGCTCCAAGCCGAACGCCTGGATCGGCCGGCGGTGCCGGATTCCCCAGCGCGTCGCCGCGCGCGGCAGGTCACCGGCCCCGGTCCCGACGTCGAGCAGCGTGGTGATGGCATTCCCCCCCCCGAATGGCAGGAGGCGCCGCAGCCCATGGTGCAGCGAGCGCACGCCACCGAACAGTCGGTTCGATCGGGCGATATCGGTGAGCATCCTGCGGACATGGCTGGGATTGGCCGCGGGATCATCGAGGATCTCGCGGCCAATCGATGACGTCGTGAGGGTACCGGTCACGGAATTCAAAATCCGTCCGGGTCGGTGTAGCCACCTCGGAAGTAGAGCAAGGGGCGACCATGATCGGCAGCGTCGCCATCGATCACGCGTCCGATCAGGATCGTATGGTCACCGGTTTCAATCGTCTCGTGTCGGTCACAGACCAGGTGCGCGAGCACGCCGTCGAGTCGGAGCGAATCGTCGGGACCGCGCTGCCAGCCCACCCCGGCGAAGCGATCGGGTTCGATCGCGGCGAATCGGCGCGAGAGCGCCTCCTGGTTGGCTTCGAGAATGTTGATGGTCCAGCGTCGTGCGGCCAACAGGGCCGAGTGTGCCGATGCCGCGTGATCGATGGCCACCGAGGTCAGCGGTGGCTCGAGCGAGATCGACGCGAACGAGTTCGCGGTCATCCCCACCGGTCGATCCTCTGCGTCGAAGGTCGTGACGATCGTGATGCCGGTGGCGAACCGACCACAGAGGTTGCGGAAGCGGTAGGGATCCATCGCTCACGCCACCATGCGTGCGAGAAAGAGTGGGTTGAGCACTCGCGAAGGCGGCAGCACGTCGCCCGTGACACCGATCAGCGTCGCCGCCATGCCGCGCCGCTCGATCCGTCCGATGCACCGATCGAAGAATCGGGGATGGCGCATCGCGTGGCCGATGAGGCGTTCCACGAGCCACTTGCCCGCGAACTGCCGCCGTCGCGCCGTGCGGTAACCGGCGAGTCGCGCGGCTGTGATCGGGTCGCCCGACGCCAGCGCCTCGTCGAGCGTCTGGGCGGCGAGTGTGGCTCCGGTCAGCGCCGCCCCGATGCCCTCGCCGGTGAACGGATCGAAGAAGTCGGCCGCATCGCCGACCAGGAGGCAGCCATCGACCACACTGCGCCGCGCGCGGGCATCGAAGGGCCCGGTGACCAGCCAATCCCGGGCAAGCGTGGCGCCGTCGACCCGTGCGGCCACGGCAGGAAAGCGTGACAGCTCCGTCTGGACAAAGTCTTCGGGGCGCTCCGTCGCCTGCCGTACCCGTGCCGCGTCGACGACCAGGGCCACATTCGTCCGCCCCCCCCCCAATGGGTTGAGGCCGACGTA
>JBDTNH010000188.1:0-2837 GCA_039933845.1 Gemmatimonadota bacterium | reverse complement strand
CGGCGAAAATTGGCTCGAGCCGATCTCGTATCCGTTCGGCAGCACGACGCTGAGATGCACGCTGCGCCCGCTCGCTGCGCCACCGGGAGCGCCGAGCCAACGCGTCAGGCCGAAGATGAGGAGCGCCACCGTCGCGGCAGTGGCGAGAACGGCAACCCAGGTCGTGCGCGCGTGCGGTGGCCGCGCGGCCGCCTTGGTGCCAGTGACCCTGCTCGTCGTGGAAAAGGCGGTGCTGTCGAGTGCGGCCGCGAATGCCGCGGCGCTGGGAAAACGATCGGCCGGCAGCTTCTCCAGCGCCATGTTGACGGCCGCCTCGACATGCGGCGGAATACTCTTGCGCTGGACCGTGAGTCGCCGCGGCTCCTCGGTCATGACCCGTGCGATGATCGCCTGCGGGGTCGGACCGGTGAACGGTGGCTCGCCCACCAGCATCTCGTACAGCACGCAGCCCAACGCGTACACGTCGCTCCGGGCGGTGATATCCCGCTCGCCCATCGCCTGTTCGGGACTCATGTAGTGCGGCGTGCCGAGCGACATGCCGGTTTCGGTCATCCGAGCGCCGCCGTCGGAGCGCGAGGCGGCGAGCGCGATACCGAAGTCGGCGACCAAGGCGTGTCCGCCGTGCAACAGAATGTTTTCGGGCTTGATGTCGCGATGGATCACGGCGTGGCGGTGGGCGTAGTCGAGGGCGTCGGCTACTTCACGCGCGATCTGGAGGGCCTCATGCACCGGCAGCTGCTTGTCGCGGGTGAGCCGGTCGCGCAGGCTCTCTCCCTCGATGAACGGCATCACGTAATAGACAAAGTCCGGACGGCCTGTGGCGTCCCCGGTCCGACCCGAATCGAACAACGCCAGGATGTGGGGGTGCTGCAGGTTGGCCGTGGTCTTGATCTCGACCAGGAACCGCTCGGCGCCGATCGCGGCGGCCAGCTCGGGACGGAGCACCTTGAGGGCGACTCGGCGGTCGTGACGGACGTCGTACGCCAGATAGACGGTGGCCATCCCGCCCGCGCCAATCTCGCGCTCGATGCGGTAGCGGTCAGCGAGGGCGCCGGTGAGTTGCTCGAGGGTTGTGGGCATGGGAAGCGTTCGGGAAAGGTACCGCGGCCACGGGAGATGGGTAGGGGCGTCGGGGAATCGCGGTTGATCGTGTGACACGCGGCAAGGCTAATGCGCGCTCTGGATGATGGCGGCGAGAAGCGAGCAGCCGAGCCGCGGCTGTCAAGCCGCGGTGTGGTTCGCGACGCACGGATACTGTCACGCCGAACTGTCACCCCGAGCGAGCGTAGCGAGTCGAGGGGGCAGTGAGGCGGCGGAGCCGAGGGGGCCTGTCCCGAGCGAAGTCGAGGGAATGGTACCGAGGTTGGGCGCAGCCCCCTCGAGGTGCTCGGGGTGACAACGCGGATCTCATTGGTCTTGCCGGGCGACTTTACAGTCGCCCCTAAGGGATGCACCTCACCCCGCCCAAGAGGTACCACATGAACGGCTACACCTTTACGGACCGGGTACGGGAGGTGCTCCAGCTGGCGCGCGAGGAAGTCGCGCGCCTGCAGCATGAGTACGTCGGGACCGAGCACCTCCTGCTTGGCCTCCTCAGCGAAGAGAAGGGGATTGCCGCCCAGGTGCTGGTGCACTCTGGCGCCACCCTGGACCGGGTGACGACGGCACTCGGCACGCAACTTCGATGACGACGAGGAGATGGGATGCCGTTGTCTGATTTCCAGCAGGCTCAGGTCGAAAAACTTCTCCGTCCGATCGTTGCGCGCGCGGACAGGCCCGACGTCCGTGACCAGCTGCGGCTTGGCTACCGCATCGAAGGGAACGCGGTGGTGCTGTTCGAGTCCCGGGTGATGTACAACGATCCATCACAGTGGATTGAGGAACCTGTCGCCAAGTTCCGGTACGTGGCGTCGATCTCCAGGTGGCGGTTGTTCTGCATGTTCCGCGACCTCAAGTGGCGCGGGTATGAGCTGCTTCCCGAGGCGCCGAGTCTCGACGAGCTGGTGGCCGAGGTCCTGCGTGACCCAACAGGCATCTTCTGGGGGTAGGGCCACCCGCACCCATTCAGGCGCCCGTAGCCTGCCCCGCATTTAGGCGCCCGTGTCAACGGGCGCTTCGGAATTACGGCGCAAGAAGCGAGAAGCCGAGCCGCGGCTGTCAAGCCGCGGTTTGGTTCGCGACGCACGGAGACTGTCACGCCGAACAAAGTGAGGCGGCGGAGCCGAGGGGATCGTACCGAGGTCGGGCGTAGCCCCCTCGTTGCACTCGGGGTGACAACGCGGATCTCATTGGTATTGCCGATCGACCTTACCCCTCGACTTCGCTCGGGGCAGGCTCTCGATCCTAATAAATGCACGCATCCAGCAGCGACAACACCTCGTCGAGCACGGCGACCGGCGCCTTGCCCAGTCGCTTGGCGCGCCGCGCGCGGAAGTCGATCGACTTGACCTGTTCGACCATGATGAACCCGGTGACATCGTGCGAATCGGGCAGCGCCACGTGGAACGGATAGTCGCGATCGGTGTTGGTGATCGGGCACGCCATGCAAAGGCCGGTGTGCCGATTGAAGAGGTCGTTGCTGATGACCAGCGCCGGCCGGCGCCCCCGTTGCTCGTGGCCTGACTGCGGATCGAACGACAGCGCGATCAGGTCACCTTTCCTGGGGATGTACTCGGCCACCTACCAGGCCTCGCGATCGCGCGGTGGACCCCACTTGAGTTCACCGATCGGCGCCTTCTTGGGGATTCGGCGGACCAGGTCACGCAATTGATGACCGCCGCGCACGCGCCGGACTGGGGTGATGATCAGTGCCCCGTCCTGTGCGACGATGTCGACTT
>JBDTNH010000187.1:0-2846 GCA_039933845.1 Gemmatimonadota bacterium | reverse complement strand
GGGTGGTGCAGCGCGCACGGGATTCCCGGCACTGAGCCATCCGGGACTGGAGCGCGCGAGGCGCGCATCCTCGGCACGATCACCCCGGGGCGTGGCCCGCTGATCCTGCCTGCCCCGCTTGCCGGGCCACTGCGATCCCTCTCTTTGCGCACGAGCGACTGAGCGTCATGCCGACCAGGTTCCGGCCCGCGACGATGAACGACCTTGAGGACATCGTCGCGGTCTTTCTCCTGTGTTGGCGTGAGAGCTACCCGACGGTGCTGCCGCAACGGCTGGTCGACGCGATGACAGATCAGGAGGCAAGCGACCTCTGGACCCGTGTGCTCCGCGAGTCCCAACCCGGAGATGTCATCGTGGCCGAATCCGCCCAAGCACCCCCCGCGACGGTTCTCGGAGTGGCGCGGATCGCGGTGGGGACGGCCGGGCAAGGCTCAGTCCATTCGCTCTACGTCTCGCCGCGGGCCCAGGGCATGGGAGTGGGGTCGCAGCTTCTGAGCACTGCCTGCGACGCACTTTCAGCATCACGGGTCGAGGCCGCCGGACTGTGGGTCTTCCAGGACAACGCGCCCTCCATCGCGTTCTACCGGCACCACGGTTGGCTACCCGACGGCCAGACCCGCGTGCAGGAAGCGTTCGGGGAACCCGAGATTCGGTTGAGCAAGACTCTTCGCAGCCACCACAGCTATGGGAACGACGCCATGAACTGGTCGGAGGCGCAGTCGTGACACCGCGAGTCGAGCAGCTCACCGTGCACATCGTGCCGGTTCCACTCGTGCGGCCGTTCGTCACGGCCGTTCGACGGGCTGACTCGATCGATGCCGTGCTCGTGGAGATCGTGGACAGCGACGGCCGGAGCGGCTGGGGTGAGGCGGCCGCCAGCTGGCGCGTGACCGGCGAGAGCCCGGCGAGCATCCGGGCAGCGGTGAACGGCCCCTTGGCCGACGTCGTCGTGGGCTGCGACCCAGCGGACGCCCCCATCCTGTCCGCCGAGCTGGTCCGCAGCGTTGTTCACAACGCTGCGGCCAGATCAGCCGTCGACTGTGCTCTGTACGACCTCGCGGCGCAAGGTGCGGGGGAGCCCTTGTCGTCATACCTCGGCGGGGGTGACGCACCGGTGCGAACCGACATGACGATATCTGCCGGAGGCACCGAAGAGCTCGTTCGAGCAGCTCTCGAGCACTGTCGGAACGGATTCAGGTCGCTGAAGATCAAGGTCGGAGCCGGTCAGGACGATACCTTCGCCGTCCTGGCGGTGCGCGAAGCCATCGGAGCCGAAGTCGTGCTGCGCGTGGACGCCAACCAGGGCTGGGACGCCCAGCAAGCCGTGCGGATCATCCGATTCTGGGAAGACCATGACGTCAATCTGGAGTTCGTCGAGCAGCCGGTGGCCGCCGGGTCTCTTGATGACCTTGCTGCTGTGACGAGGCGGGTGGACACGCCCGTACTGGCAGACGAATCCGTGTGGACGACACACGACCTGAACGAGATCATTGCGCGCCGCGGCGCCGACATGATCAATGTGAAGCTGGCGAAGGCTGGTGGAATGACCGAGGCCCTGCGGCTGGTTGCCGCTGCCACGGCGAACGACATGGGGGTCGTGGTCGGTTGCATGATGGAGAGCCACGTCGGGATCGCGTCGGCGGCTGCCCTCGTCAGCGCCCTTGCACCGGCGGACGGGGCTCGCGCCCAGGACCTTGACGCCGGACTGTGGCTTCGCTCTTCGCCGGTGATTGGTGGCGTCCGCTATCACCACGACACCGTCCTCCCGGCGCGGGGCCCGGGACTGGGGATCACCGGCCTTGTCCGCGGAAAGCTTGAGCTGTGAGCAGTCCCACCGGTCTTACGGACACTGCTCGACGGATGGTCTCGAGCGTGCCGAGGGGCTTGCCCAAGCACACCACACCGCCGGCTGGTGTCGCGCTGGCGCTTCGTGCACCCGGCCTGGACGAGACTGCGGCCGCCGGCTTCCGGAGCACGAGCGTCGACGGCGCTGAACCCGCGGCGCTGACCGTGGATACCCACCACGACCTGGCCTCGGTCACCAAGATCGTGGCGACAACCACCGCCCTGCTTCGCCTCGTCTCCGCAGGAGCCGTCGGCCTCGACGACGAGCTACGGCACTACCTTTCGGGCTTCGGCGCGGGCGAGAAGGCGACGGTCACAGTCCGCGATGTGCTGTTGCACCGGGCCGGTTTGTGGGAGTGGTATCCCCTCTATCTGGCAGCCGACGATGCCGAGACTGCAACCGCATTCCTGGATCGTATGCCGCTTCGCTACCCGCCACGCTCGGGCCGGCACTACTCCGATCTCGGCTTCATGATGCTTGGCCGGATCATCGCCCAGGTCGCTGCCGAGCCGCTCCAGGGGGCGATCGCCACCCTTGTGACCGGCCCACTACAGATGTCGTCGACGCGCTTTGCCCGCCCCGCCGGTGATGAAATCGCCATGAGCTCCTTCGGGGACCAGGTCGAGATCGCGATGATCGACACCGGGATCCCTTACCCGACGCCATACCGCAGTGACGACTTCACCTCGTGGAGACGCTCACCGGTCGAAGGCACCGTCAACGACGGAAACGCCTTCCATGTGTTCGCCGGCACCTCGGGCCATGCTGGTCTGTTCTCCACGCTGTCGGACCTGGTCATGTTCGCCGATACTCTCGCGAGCTACGAGGAACATTCAGAACTCTGGAAGCCAGAGGTAGCAAGGGAGTTCTTTGCCCCCGGCCCCGATGCCGACCAGGCACTGGGGTTTCGCCGCTACTGCCTTGACCTCGGCAGTGAGCACGTCACCATGCTCGGCCATCCCGGCTTCGTGGGCTGCGCCGTCGGGTTGGTGCCGGGGCG
>JBDTNH010000186.1:0-2897 GCA_039933845.1 Gemmatimonadota bacterium | reverse complement strand
CCGCCGCCGGATACCCCTCGGCGTGCACGTACGAGATCTCCTTGAGCTTGAGCGCACCCTCGAGCGCGGTCGGGAAGTTGACACCCCGACCGAGATAGAGTGCGTTGGTCGCATCGGCGAACTTGTCGGCGAGGACCTTGACCTCATCAGCCCGCGACAGAATCTCCTGGATCTGTGACGGCAACTTGGCGAGCGCCTCGACCCACTTCCGTCCCTCGAGCAGTGACATCTGCTTGAGACGCGCGAACCGGATCGCCACCATCGCGAGTGCGACGACCTGCGAGGTGAACGCCTTGGTGCTCGCGACGCCGATCTCGGGGCCACAACGCAGATAGAGACCGCCGTCGACTTCACGCGCGATCGTCGAGCCGACGACATTCACCAGCCCGATGCTCCGGGCACCGCGCTGCTTCGCTTCGAGCAGTGCCGCCAACGTGTCGGCGGTCTCCCCCGACTGCGAGATCGCGATCACGATCGTGTCCTGGTCGACGATCGGGTTGCGATAGCGGAACTCGGACGCGTACTCGACATCGGTCGGGATCCGCGCCAACTCCTCCAACATGTACTTGCCGATCAGCGCCGAGTGCCACGACGTGCCACACGCGGTGATGATGATCCGCTTGATGCTCTTCGCCTGGTCGTCGTCGAGCTTGAGGCCATAGACACGCACATTGCCGGTCTCCTCGAGCAAGTGCCCGCGCATCGTGTTCTGGACGCTCTCGGGCTGCTCGAAGATCTCCTTGAGCATGAAGTGTTCGAAGCCGCCGCGCTCGATCGTTTCCAGGTCCCACTCGATCTGGTTGATCGCCTTGTCGACGCGGCGTGACTTGAGCGTGCGCACGCGATAGCCATCGGCGGTGAGCACCGCCATCTCGCCGTTGTCGAGATAGATCACGTTCCGCGTGTGCTCGACGATCGCCGACTGGTCGGACGCCACAAGATATTCGCCCTCGCCGATGCCGAGGATGATGGGCGAACCGTTGCGCGCGGCGATGAGGGTGCCGGGTTCGTCGGCGCTGATGACACAGATCCCGTAGGCGCCATCGACGTCACGCAGTGCGGCGGCGACCGCTTCCTCGAGGCTGTCCTCGTAGAATTCACCGATCAGATGCGCGAGGACTTCGGTGTCGGTCTGGGAAGTGAACTCATGGCCACGTGCGATGAGCGCCTTCCGGAGGTCGCTGGCATTCTCGATGATGCCGTTGTGGATCAGGGCGATCTTGCCCGACTGATCGGTGTGCGGATGCGCGTTGGGGGTGGTCGGCGCCCCGTGCGTCGCCCAGCGGGTGTGCCCGATGCCGATCGTGCCGTGGGGCATGTTGCCCGCGAGCTCGGCGGCAAGGATGCCCAGCTTGCCAGCGGCCTTCCGAACGGTCATGCCGTTGCCGTTGATGATGGCAATGCCGGCCGAGTCGTAGCCGCGGTATTCCATCCGCTTGAGACCATCCATCAGGATCGCGGCCGCCTCGCGGGGCCCGACGTATCCGACGATTCCACACATGCCGTCCTACTCCTCTCGCCCGGTGAGGCTCACGCGCCCCGGGCTGTCGCTACCAGTTCTTCGGCCAGGGCACCGGTCGGTGCCTCGGCAATCAATCGCACGATCGGCTCGGTCCCCGACGGCCGCACATGCAGCCACCGGTCGGCCCAGCCGAGTCGGAGTCCATCGCGTTCATCCCGCTCGGCGTCGGGGAATGCCGCCCGAAGCGCCGCGTACTGCGCCTCCAGGTCGCCGCCCCGTGGGGCCTTCGCCTTCACGATCGCGTAGCGCGGGGATCCCGCCACGAGGGTCGAGAGCTTCTCCCCAGTGTCGGCCAGATGTTGCAAGATGAGGGCCGCAGCCAGTGGGGCGTCGCGGCCGATATGAAGGCCCGGGAACATCACGCCACCGTTGCCCTCGCCGCCGATCAGGGCTCCCTCTGCCAGAATGGCCCGAGCCACGTTGGCCTCGCCGACCGGGGCTCGGATCAGGAGCGCCCCATAGTCATCGGCCGCGTCGGCCACGACGAGCGAGGTCGAGAGGTTGACCACAACCTTGGCATCCTTGGCCTTATCCCCGGCCGCGCCGAGGATCGCTCGGACGGCGAGTGCCAGGGTGTAGTCCTCACCGATGGGGGCGCCGGTCTCATCGACCAGGGCCAGCCGGTCGACGTCCGGATCGACCGCCATGCCGACGTCTGCCCCGGTGGTGCGAACCAGATCCCCCAGCTCGCCCAGGCTTGCGGGCGTGGGCTCGGGCGGACGCGGGAACCGACCGTCGGCCTTGAGATGAATGCCGTGCATCGTCACGCCGAGCCGCTCGAAGAGGGCCGACATCGGCGGGCCACCGGCGCCGCGCACACTATCGAGCGCCACCGTGAACTTGGCGCGGCGGATCAGTTCGACATCGATCAGATCGAGCGCGAGGATCGCATCGAGGTGACGCGACACCGCGTCGGGATCGTGCGTACGCGAACCGATCGCATCCCAGCCACTGCGCGTCGGCCCCTGCTCCGCCAGTTCACGCACCACGCGGCCCGACTCGGCGTCGAGGAAGATCCCATCGGGACCGACAAATTTGAGGGCGTTCCACTCGATCGGATTGTGACTCGCGGTGATGATCAGGCCGGCGCCGGCATGGTGATGTTCGACGGCCATCTGCACCGTTGGGGTCGGCACGACGCCGACATCGATCACGTTGATCCCCACCGACTGGAAACCGGCGGCCGCCGCGAGTGCGAACATCTCGCCGGAGGTCCGCGCATCGCGGCCAACCACGACGGCGGTTCCGCCCGCCGAACGGACCCACGCACCGAGGGCTGCGGCATGTCGAGCCACGAGTTCGGGGGTCAGATCGGTCCCCACGTGACCACGCATCCCGGAGACCGAGATCATCAAGGTGTCAGACATTGCGTGTG
>JBDTNH010000185.1:0-2928 GCA_039933845.1 Gemmatimonadota bacterium | reverse complement strand
GCGATCGGGAGCGGATGATCGATCCGGCTCGGCGACCAGGGGAGTATTTCGCCTGTCACGTCCATCACCATGAGTTGTCCTTCAACGGGGACCAGGGCCACCGGAACCGCCTCGCGCACCCAGACCACAAGCGTCCCGGGCCAGCGCCGCGTGACCCGCGCCTCCCGGACACCAGGAATGTCGCGCGCACGCGCCTCGATCGGCTCGAGATCAACGAGGATGTGTGACGACGACGGAATCGCGAGTCGCGTGAGGAGGTCCTGCTCCGCGAGGTACTGCACCCCCTCGAATTCGACCGAAGCGATCCGGAAGAATGTGAACCGGTTGATGATGGTTGGAACGACGATGAACAGCAACGCCCCGACACCGACGATCCCGAGCGCGACTACGAGGAACCGCCGCCAACTGGGCGTCATCGGTCCGACTCGAGCAGCGCACGAACGGCCGGTCCAACCTTCGTGACATCTCCGGCTCCGAGTGTCAGCACCAGATCTCCGGGCTCGATCAGGTCAGCTACCGTGCGATCGAGGTCCGCTCGCACCGGTTGGTAGATGACCCGTGCGGCGCCCGGACGGGCGGCGACGACGACAAGCTCGCCATTGATACCGGGGATCGGAGCCTCACGCGCCGGGTAGACGTCGGTCAGCACTGCGACGTCGGCGAGCCGGAGCGCCTCACCCATGGCCACATGATGCTCACGAGTTCGGGAGTAGAGATGAGGCTGGAAGACGGCCACGAGCCGCCGACCAGGGTAGGCCTGGCGTGCCGCAGCGAGAGTGGCGACCAGCTCGGTCGGGTGATGGGCATAGTCGTCGACAAAGGCGATCCCCGCGACCTCGGGACCTCGCTCGAACCGGCGACCCACGCCGGTGAAACCGGCCAAGGCGTTGGCTGCGCCCTCAATATCCCCGCCCAGGGCCCGGACGGCGCCGAGCGCACCGGCAGCATTTCGGAGGTTATGGTCGCCGGGAACGCCAAGTCGGAGATGGATCTCGTGGTCGTCGGGCCAGCGAACTCGCGCCTCGCTCCCCGCGGGCGAGCTGCCGAGCGACGTGAGCTGGAGACCCGCCCCGGCCTCGAAGCCAAATCGGATGGGGTCAGGGAGCAGCGCCGCGACCCGGTCGGAACCCGCGTCGGCGGTCCCGATCAGGACCGTGGTCGCAGGGCCGGCGAAACGCACGAAGGCCGCCTCGAGATCGGCCACCGTGCCGTAGCACTCCAAATGGTCGGCCTCAACGTTGTTGATCACCGCCACCGTCGGGGTGAGGGTCAGGAAGGCTTGATCGTACTCATCGGCCTCGACCACCCAGAGGTCGTCGCCATCGAGCCAGGCATTGCCCCCCCACGCGGGCACGCGGCCGCCAGCCAGCGCCGATGGGCTGAGTCCGGCCCCCTGCAGCGCGATGGTGGTCATGACGGTAGTGGTCGTCTTGCCGTGGGTCCCGGCGAGGGCCACCACGGTGCGACCAGCGACGAGGCCAGCCAAGGCGACCTTTCGTGGAACCGTCTCGATGCCCAGTACCCGCGCCGCGACCAGCATCGGGTGGTCGGCCGGAGCCGCAGCCGTATAGATGAGTGCTCGTGCCCCCGCCAGGCGTTCGGGCGCCGAGCCCAAGTAGACCACGGCACCGGCCGCCTCGAGGTCGGCGAAGGCGTCGGTGACATTGTCGCCACCGATAACCGGGATCCCCCGACGCCGGGCGGCGAGCGCGAGCGCACTCACCCCCGCCCCGCCAATGCCGAGGAAGTGGAGGTGCCGCGGATCATCTGAGGCGAAAAGCAGGCTCACACTCTACCTAGAAACAGGATGAAGTAAATATCATAAGGTCCTCATGCAACTACTGTTGGACAACATTTCCACATCACAAACTAGTCGCGCGTGCGGACTCGGCGCCGCTCCGACGATCTCGCGCCTCCAGCCAATCAGATCGGCCCCGCGTCGGCCCGGATGAGCGCCAAGGCGCGACGCGCAAGCGTGTCAGCCGCGTGCGGGAGTGCTGAGCGGCGTGCGGCCGCGCGCATCGCCGCGACGTGCCCGGGATCACCAAGAATCATGGCAATTTCGGTCTGCAGGCGCGTCGGCGTGAGCTCGCGCTGCGGGAGGTGGACGGCATAACCCGCAACCTGGGCCGCCTGCGCATTGGGCGTCTGGTGATCGGCCGCGGCACTCGGTAGCGGCACGAGAATGGCCGGGATTCCCCACGCCGTAAGCTCGGCCAGCGTCATCCGACCGGCCCGCGTGAGGGCGATATCGGCCACCGCCCAGGCATCCGCCATCGGGTCGATGAAGTCGAGCACATGGCGGAACGGCGGTTGGTGCAGTGCCGCGAACTCTGCATGAGTGCGGGTACCGGTGGCCCAGATCACCTGCAGGCCGTCCCCGCCCCCCTCAACGAGCCAGTCCGCGACCACGCGATTGAGGGCAAGCGAGCCCTGACTCCCACCCGTCACGATGAGGACGGGCCGATCGGAGTCAAAACCGAATCGGACACGCGCCTCGCCGCGACGCTCGGGATCGGGCGGCAGGATGGGTGCGCCGGTCAGGTGGGCGCGCCCCCGTGCCTTGGCAGGCAAGCCGGCGCGCGATGCTTCGGTGGCGAGCCAGATCTCGTCGACGCGCGACGCCACCAGCCGGGTGGCCAACCCCGGGTGGACATCGAGCTCGAGTATGGCGGTCGGGATGCTTCGCCGGGCAGCACGCCAGACCACCGGCGCACTCACATAGCCCCCGGTTCCGACGACCAGGTCGGGGGCGATCTCGTCAAGCCACTGGTCGATCTCGCGGACGAGCCGTGTCGCCAGCAGGGGCCAGGAGACGTTCCGCCACCACTGCTGCCGGTGCAGCGGCTGGAACGGGAAGAGTCGATGGGGCACCCCTCGCGCTGGCAGGATTGTGGCCTCGACGCCCCGTGCCGCGCCTGCGTGCAG
>JBDTNH010000184.1:0-2936 GCA_039933845.1 Gemmatimonadota bacterium | reverse complement strand
TACATCAACCGCCACCGGCGGAAGAAGATCGTCACGATCGAGGATCCGATCGAGTTCCTGCACCGTGACATTCGATCGATCGTGATTCAGCGCGAGGTGGGCAGCGACACGCACGGCTTCGAGCCGGCGCTCAGGGCAGCGCTGCGGCAGGATCCCGACATCGTGCTCATCGGGGAGATGCGCGACCGAGTCACGGTTGACGTGGCACTGCAGGCGGCCGAGACCGGGCATTTGATCATGGCCACGGTGCACACCACCGACTCGGTCCGCGGGGTCACCCGGTTCGCCAGCGTCTTCGAGCCGAACGAGCAGCTCGGCATCCGCAAGCGGCTCTCCGAGGTACTGCGCGCCATGGTGACGCAGCGGCTCCTGCCGCGGGCTGATGGGGATGGCCAGGTGCTCGCCGTGGAGGTGATGCGGCACACCTCGGCGATTGAGGAGTGCATCGCGGATCCGGACAAGACCCAGGAGATCGTGAGTCTGATTGAGGACGGCGGCCCAATGTACGGCACGCAGTCGTTCGACCAGCACCTCATGGCGCTGTACCGCAACGGGCTGATCTCGGTCGAGGTGGCGATGGCCGCCGCGACGAGTCCAGACGACTTCGAGCGGAATCTGATTTTTACCTGAGGGTCCGAGCTGCGTTTGGCAACACCACTCATCCCGTGGAGCTCCGGCCGCGGACCAAAAACGATTCAGATGCCCACGCTCACCACCACGGCGGGTTTGGTACGCTTCGCGGAGGAGTCTCACTCCACCGACGTTACCGTATGGTAGCCACCCGCGATCGCACCCATGGCGCACACGATCGGTAGCAATAATGCCGTGATACCGACCCAGGCGCGTTCATTGTCGATGTCGGTTTGCGTGTGCAGTTGATCAGATCACTTGGCTTGGCAACCACGTTGTCGCACTGACGGCACTCCGTCTGCCGCGGGCCTAGAGCCCGCGTCCCTTCTCGGTGGCCTCTTCCCGGTGGATCCGGTCGTTCTCCCTGCCATCGGCGAGAGCGGCGAGCACGAGGCCCGCGACCCCTGCTGTCGCGGGGATCATCACCAAAACACCGACGATGAACAGCGACAGGTTACTCATGCCGGCGGTCCCCCATCAGCAGCGCCACCGAGCCAAACGAAAGGATCGACGGCACCCACAGACCCACGAAGAGACCCTGGTCGCGGTGGCCGCTGAACCAGAGCCCGACCGAGAGCAAGAAGGAAACGAAGGCCGCCCCGAGAATCGCTACGGCGGCACGAAAGCGGAGCCTGCTGCGTCGCATCGGATTTGCTCCATTGACAGAGGACGTTACGCGGATGGACCTCCCACCGCGTTCACAAAATGCTCTACCCCCTTCCACATCCTGGGTCCAGCGGGCATGGGGGTGGCTAGTCGTCGCCGGCGCCGTACGCCCGGATGACGTCCACCTCCAGCCGGAACGGACCATCCTGGCCGTCCACCATGTAGAGTCCCAGGCCCCGGATGCTCGCCAGATCGATCGACGGGGCGTTCACTGCCTGGCCGAAGATGGTACTCCGCATCGTGCTGAACGGCGCGCGAACCACCGTCCACTCGGCCGTGGTCGGGAAAGCGGCCCGGCGCGAGATGCTCCTGCCGTAGCTCCGGAGGCCATCGTCAAGCTCAACCTCGAACCGCCGTCCGCTGCCCCGGACGCGGAGTTCGAGCCCCGTCTGGCCCGTAAGATCGATGACGCGCCGGGCCCGCACCGAGGTGAAGCCACCGCCCTGCGTCACCAATGTGCCGGTGAACCGGAGGGTGCCCTCCTCCACGGTCACGTTGCCCTGGGACCGACCGCCCATGACGCCATCGTTGACCACGTCCCATTCGGCCTCGTCGGCACGGTCAAAATCGAAGAGAACCACGGGAATCTCTGCCTCCCCAAAATGATGGGTGGTGGGGCGCCCCAAGCCGAGCAGGAGGAGGATTGACGGCACGAGCAGCAGGCGCGCACGGGGAGCATTCCACTGGGGTGATCGCCGGTGCAGTGCGGGTGCCTCGGTCATCGGCGCTCCTGAAGTGAAGATGCCACTCAATACCCCGCCAGGCAGTGAAGGTGCCGAGGATGTCAGGACCAGGTGACACCGGGATTCGGCACGAAGAGAAGACTGCCACCCCGGAAAACGCAATCTGAGCTGACCCTGTTTGAGTGGACACCTGCCTGAGCTTCTGCGCCTTCTCGCCTGCCTACCCGATCATCCCCGTGAGCGTCGCCCAATTCCGCTGGACACGACGACCCCAGCTCGCCTCGTCGTGATCACCGAGTGGATCTTCACGGTAGCGGAGCGTGACGCCGAGCTTCCAACCACGCGCAATGAGCAGGTCGCGCATCCGGCGCACATCGAACAGTTCGTCCTCACCCTCGCCGACACCGACGTCGAGCCAGATCCGGCCGGTCGGCGCCGGCTGCCGACGCAGCCAGCCGAATATCCGATCAGCAGCAATTCCTTGTTAGATGGCCGCCCGGTACAAGTGTGAGTGTCGCTAGTCCGCCGCAACCTCCACGCCCCTCCAGAACGCGACGTGCCCCTTGATCTCTGAGGCGGCCGGCTTCGGATCGGGATAGTACCAAGCCGCCCCGGCGTTACGGTCGTCGCCGACGACGACATCGAGATACGAGGCGGTGCCCTTCCACGGACATACTGAAGTTCGGGGGCTCTCCGCGAAGTGCTCTGAAGACAGCGACTCCCGCGGGAAGTAGTGATTCCCCTCCACCACAACCGTGTCACTGCTCTCAGCTAGTACCGCCCCTCTCCATCGTGCTTTCATTGACATGCCCTCATCGATCGCCGGCCATCTAACGGCGTGCAAATCAGCGGCGAGCGCGTGTGCGGCGAAGCCGCTTCATGAACGCGCTGTCGGCAGCGAGCGCGGGTTAGGGGGCCGCACTCCTCGCACTACAGCCCCAGTGCGAGTCGTAACCC
>JBDTNH010000183.1:0-2940 GCA_039933845.1 Gemmatimonadota bacterium | reverse complement strand
TGACGACGATCGGCAGGGTCGTCGAGACATCCGAGAGCCGCTGCCAGGGCCAGTGGCCCTGGAGCGTGAACACGGATGCCGCCGTGAGGATGCCCAGGGCGATCAGGATGCGGGGTGCGGTACGTGCCATCAGTCCATTTGCCGCCTGATAAAGGTCGGGATTTCCATGTCATTGACATCATTGGCGGCCGGTCGCGCCGACGGCGTGGTGGCCGGTCGCGCGAACGGCTGCTGCGCGGGTGATGCCTGAGGCGCGGCCGGCGTTGCAGGCGCGCTGGAGGCCGGCTGGGCCGCGGGTGGCTGACGACGGAACGGCAGCACGTGCGGGTTGGCGCCTCGATCGACGACCGGCTCGCCGGTGACCGCACGATCGAAGCCGGTCGCGATCACGGTCACCCGGATCTCGCCATTCAGCTTGGGATCATTGCCGGCGCCGAAGATGATCTGGGCATCGTCCCCGACGGCGTCGTGGATGATCTCGCTGATCTGGGTCGCCTCGCCCAGGGTCAGGTCATCACCACCGAGGATGTTGATCAGCACGCCGCTCGCCCCATTGATCGACACGTTGTCGAGCAGCGGCGAGGCGATCGCCTGCTGGGCGGCCTCGAGTGCACGATTCTCGCCACTCGCGGCACCGGTCCCCATCAGGGCGGCGCCGCCGTTCTGCATCACGGTGCGCACGTCGGCAAAGTCGACGTTGATGATGCCGGCACTGGTGATCAGGGAGGCAATTCCGCGAGTCGCATTGAGGAGCACCTCGTCGGCCTTCTTGAGCGCATCCTGGAACGGGATCCCCTTGCCGACGACGGCCAGGAGTCGCTCGTTCGGGACGACGATCATGGTGTCGACGTTTCGGCGGAGTTCGGTGATGCCCATCTCGGCCTGCTTCATCCGCTTGCGTCCCTCGAACAGGAAGGGCTTCGTCACGATCCCGACGGTGAGCGCCCCGATGTCCTTGGCCATCTGCGCGATGATCGGCGCCGCACCGGTTCCGGTGCCCCCCCCCATGCCGCAGGTGACGAACACGAGGTCGGCGCCCTGGAGGTGCTCGAGCACCTCGTCTCGGTTCTCCTCGATCGCCTGGCGACCGATCTCGGGCCGTGCACCGGCGCCGAGCCCGCGGGTGAGCTTCTTGCCGATCTGCACCTTCACGTCACTGCGCGATGTGCCGAGGGCCTGCGCATCGGTGTTCACCGAAATGAACTGGACCCCCGCGAGGGCTTCCTCGATCATTCGGTTGACTGCATTGCCGCCACCGCCACCGACGCCGACCACCTTCATCCGCGCGTTCTGTGTCGGAAGCTCCTCGATCTCGAAGACCATCCCGTTGTCCATCCTCGAGCCCCCCCCGGAGTTGCTCAGAAGAAATCCTGTAACCAGCGCTTGACCGGACCCAGCACCTTGTCCATCGCGGGCGAACTCCGGCCACCCGCACCGAACCCGCCGCCGAACGCCACCTGTCGTGCCCCGTAGAGGGCGAGCCCCACCGGGACGGCACAAGCAGTGAAAGTTACACGGTCGACCAGCCCTCTGAGGCCGGCGGCCGGAACACCAAGCCTGACCGGGGCTGCAAAGACATCCCGGACCAGTTCGACCATTCCCGGGGCCGCGGCGCCCGCGCCGGTCAGGATCACCCCGCCCGGCAGGGCCCCCATGGTGTATCCGGCCCGCGCCACCTCGTCAAAGGCCAGCTCCGCGACCTCCTGGAGCCGCATATGCATGATGTGGGCGATCAGCCGCCGGGGCGCGTGCCGGGTCCCCTGCCCACCCACCGACGCCAGTTCGACCACCTCATTCTCGGGCACGATCGGCTCGTAGGCGGCGCCGAAGTCGACCTTGAGCCGCTCGGCATCGGCCTGGGTCACCTGCAGCCCGTGCACCAGATCGCTGGTGACATGGCCACCGGCAAACCGGAGTGCCACCACATGCCGGAGTTTGCCGCCCTGAAAAATCGACATCGAGGTGCTCCCCGCACCGAACTCGAGCAGCACGGCCCCGGTCTCGCGCTCGTCGGGCGTCAGCACACTGAGCGAGGCCGCGAGCGGTTCGAGCACGAACTCACCGACCTGCCAACCGGCCTTCTCGACCGCACGGCGAATGTGCGCCAGCGCCGAGGACCGCGCCGTTACCAGATACACTTCCGCCGCGAGACTGTCACCCGCCATCCCGATCGGATCGGCGAACCCCGGTTGCGCGTCGACCCGGTAGTCATGGGCGATCGCGTGCAGCAGTTCCTGATCGTGGCCGAACGAGACATCACTCGCGATGTCGATCACCCGGGCGAGATCGGCCGTCCGAACCTCACTCCCCAGGATGCTCGCGGTGCCGTGCGAGATCCGATGGGCCACCAGCTCACCCGCCACGCCGACATCGACCGTACCGACCTCGATCCCAGCCATCCGTTCGGCATCGGTGAGCGACTTCCGGACCGCCCGCACGACCTCATCGAAGTCTCGAATCACCCCGCGTCGCAGGCCGTTCGATGGCTCGGTCGCGATGCCGAGGATCCGGAGCCCCCACGAGTGCGCATCCCCCGTCACCTCGCCGATGATCGCCACGACGCGACTGCTGCCCAGATCGACCGCCGCCACCAGCCGTTGCACCTGCGCGCTCACTGCGCCCCCCCCTTGAGGACGAAGAAGCGGTTGGGCACGCGGGCGTCGAGCTGCCGCCAGCTCACGGCGCTGTCGGCGAGCCATTCGCGCACCAGTCCGACATGTCGGAGCACGGTCGAGCCCGCCTCGAGCCGGAGCCGCACTGAATGGGTGCCGGCATCAAGCCAGAGGTCGCCGCCCTGCCGGCGCACGCGGTCAAGCAAGCCATACCCCTGAGGATCGGCGAGACGAAGCCGACCCAGTAGCCCGGCAATGCTCGAATCATGTGGCGCGATCGGGAGCGGATGATCGATCCGGCTCGGCGACCAGGGGAGTATTTCGCCTG
>JBDTNH010000182.1:0-3012 GCA_039933845.1 Gemmatimonadota bacterium | reverse complement strand
CCGATCCGCCGGTCGATTCGCTCCATCCCGCGCGGATGGAGGTGTTGCACATTCCCTCAAGTGGCGTCGCGATCAACGGTGTGGCCTACCTCCCAGCGGGCCCGGGGCCACACCCGGTCGTGGTGCTGCTCCATGGCTACCCGGGCAACGAGAAGAATCTCGACCTCGCGCAGGCGATCCGGCGAGCAGGTTGGGGCGTCATCACGTTCAACTATCGAGGCTCGTGGGGATCTCCGGGCCAGTTCCGCTTCGGTCAGAATCTCGAAGACGCCGATGCCGTACTCGCGTTTCTCCACGACTCGGCCACCGTGCGCTCTCTCGACGTCGACCCAAATCGGATCGTCATGGCGGGGCACAGCATGGGTGGTTGGGTCACGGCGCTCACCGCGGCGCATCACCCTGAACTGAAGGGCGCCATCCTGATCTCCGCCGCCGATATGGGCAAGGTCGGCACGCTCCCCCGGAAGCAATTGATCGGGCTCACCGCGACGAGCATGGAGGCACTCGCCGGCGTCACGGCCGAAAGCATGGCCGACGACCTGATTGCGGGCTCGGCGCGCTGGACGTTCGAGGGTGCCGCGCCGAGGCTCGGCTCGCTGCCGCTACTGGTGATGACCGCCAACGACGGTCTGGCAGCACACACGGCTCCGTTGATCGCCACGGCACGCGCCAACGGCAACACCGCCGTTACAACCGTGCATGCCGCGACCGATCACTCCTGGTCCGGGAGCCGGATCTTTCTCGAGAGTACGATCATCACCTGGTTGGAGCGGCTACGGGAAAGCAGGTAGCCCCCCCCTACGGCACCATCGTCTCGTTGCCCATCAACTGCCGAGTGAAGTAGGTATAGCCGAGCGCGGTGGTGTGCGCGCGCTGGATCGCATTCGCCCCAGCGCCGTGACCACCTTCGATGACTTCGTAATACAGATACGGCATGCCGAGCTCCGCCATCTTGGCGGCAAGCTTGCGGGCATGCTGCGGTCCAACGCGGTCGTCCTTGGTGGTGGTCCAGATGAACGGCGTGGGGTACTTCACCCCGGGCCTCAGATTATGGTAGGGTGAAATGCTCGCCAGGAAGTCGCGTTCGGCCGGAATCGACACACTGCCGTACTCGCCCACCCACGACGCACCGGCCGCGATCTGCTCGTAGCGCAGCATGTCGAGCAACGGAACCGCGATCTGCACGGCGTTCCACAGCTCGGGATGCTGATTCATCTCGACACCCATCAACAATCCGCCGTTCGAGCCACCCTCGATGCCGAGCCGGCGAGGTGAGGTGATCTTCCGGGCGATGAGATCGCGGGCAACAGCGGCGAAGTCGTCGTAGATCACCTGACGCTTGGTCTTGAGACCGGCCTCGTGCCAAGCCGGGCCGAACTCGCCGCCGCCACGAATGTTGGCGAGCACGTAGGCACCGCCACGTTCGATCCAGAGCTTGCCGGCCGTCTCGTCGTAGTACGGCGTGAGCGAGACCTCGAAGCCTCCGTAGGCCGTGAGGATGGTCGGCGTCGAGCCGTCCAGCGGCATGGCACTGGAGTGTACGACGAAGTACGGGACTCGTGTCCCGTCCGCGGAGGTCGCTTCGAACTGTTCCACGACCCTGCCCCTCGCATCGAATCGGTTCGGCGCTGTCTTGAGCAGGGAGACTGTGCCACTTGACGCGTCGGCGAGCCAGGTCGAGGTCGGCGTGAGAAAGCCGGTGACCTCGAGAAACGCGAGCTCGCTGTGGGAGTCGGCGCTGCCGAGATCGGTGGTCATGTTGTCGGGAAGCGGGAGGCGCGTGCGCGCCCAACTGCCATCGGCGACACGAGAAAAGGAATAGATGCGGCCACGGACATTGTCGGTCATCCCGACGAGGAGGTGGCTGCGTGTCGCTGTTGCCCCCGCCACCGACTGCCGCGGTCCCGGTTCCACGATCGCCACGGGCGCCAGCGCCTCCGGGCTCTTCATCGCGGTTATCGAGGAGAATGAAGCCAACCCACCGCTCGTGATCGTGGTGGTGCCGGTGGTCCACGATTCTGAAAGCTGGACGATCACCTGCCCGTCGAGCATGGTGGCAAGGTTGGCCTTCGCGGGGATGGCCAGGCGTGCAACGTCATGCGGCCTGATGACGTAGGTCTCCGCGTTGAAGAAATCGACACCGCGGACGATCACGCTCATGCGATTTCCGACGGCATCATCGAGGGTGTACGCGCCCACCGAGACATCGCGCTTGTCGCCCCGGAAGATCTCCACTGCATTGGAGAGCCGCTGTCCGCGGGCGAGCCGCTTGACGATGTATGGGTAGCCAGAGGCCGTCAGTTCGCCCGGATTCCACTCGCGTGCCACGAGCAGTGTATCGGGACCCATCCACCCAACACGCTGCTTCCCTTTGGGGAGCTCAAATCCCCCCTTTACGAAGGTCTGCGTGGTGAGGTCGAACTCGCGCACTGTCACCGCATCCTCGCCGCCGTCGGAGAGGTGAAGCAGACAGCGGGTCTCGGCAGGTGGATTGCAGTTGGCGCCTTTCCAGACCCAGTTCGCGCCCTCCTGCTCGGCGAGTGCGTCGAGGTCGAGCACCGTGTTCCAATCGGGGGCGGCCTTCCGGTAGCTCTCGAGCGTCGTGCTCCGCCAGATGCCGCGCACGTGACTGGAGTCCTGCCAGAAGTTGTAGAGCTTCCCACCGATGAACGAGACACCCGGGATGCGATCAGCCGATTGCGCCATGGCAAGTGCGCTCTGATAGAAACCGGCGAAGCGCGGGTCGCTCTCGAGCACGCCGGTTGTCTTGGCGTTTTCTGTCTTGACCCAGTTCATGGCGCGGTCGCCGCTCACGTCCTCAAGCCAGATGAAGTGGTCGCTTGTATCAGGGCGCGAGACCTGCGCCGAGGCGGTTCCGGAGGCAGCGGTGAGGATGGTGAGCGCCATCGCGAGCTTTCGCATGAGGAGGTCCATCGACGAAGGTAGGCGAGCGCCAGGCAGCTGCTGGCCGCGACTTGAACGAAAGGCATCACTTCCCCTTGAGCAGCTCCG
>JBDTNH010000181.1:0-3030 GCA_039933845.1 Gemmatimonadota bacterium | reverse complement strand
GCCTCGAGCAGCACGTGGTCGAGCAGCAGGCGGGGCAGTGCCATGCCGCGGGCGCCGGTCGCCGCGAGCGCGAACCGACCGAGCAGGGTACTGCCACCGGCGCCGGTCACACGGGTCCCGACCAGCGATCCCACGCCGTGACGGGTGAGGGTGTCGAGCAGCCCAAGGCTGGCCAATTCGCGGATGGTCCCAGGGGCGCCGTACTCGCTGCAGCACTTGTCGCGTGGGAATCGGGCCCGATCGATGAGCGTCACTGCGTGCCCGAGCGTCGACAGCCGAAGGGCCGTGGCACTCCCAGCCGGCCCGCCACCGATCACGAGGACGGGATCAGGCGTCGGCATTGGAGCCGTCCTGGGCGAGTAGCGCCATGATGCGCGCGCGCAGCTCATCCGGGCAGCAACCATCACCCATGCGCCGGAGCCGATCACGAAAAGCCTGCTCGTGGCGTGCCACATCGGCACAATGACCGCAGCGCTCGAGGTGCTCCTGCATGCGTTCGGCCGCGTCGAGCGGCAGGTCTCCCCGCACGAAGGCGTCGAGTTCGGCGCTGGCCTTGCGGCAATCGTAGCTGGTGCAGTCACTCATCCGTCGACACTCTCCTCGTTCCGGATCACCCCGGTCTCCATCGCATAACGTCGGAGACGGCCCTGCAAGATCCTGCGGGCCCGAAAGAGCCGCGATTTGACGGTCCCCACCGGTACGCCGAGCGACTCGGCAACTTCGGCGTAGGGCAGCCCCTCGAGGTCGCTCAGGACGACCACATCCCGGAAATCATCGGGCAGGTCGGCCAACGCGCGGACGATGTCATCGTCGAGCAGGTCGGCGAAGAACGCCCCCTCCGGGTCGGGCGCCGCCGTGTCACTCAACTCCGGGATGGCGTCGAGATGCACCTGGGTCGGACCGCGCGAGGCCTTCCGCCAACCGTTGATGAACTGGTTGCGGAGGATGGTCACCAGCCAGGCTCGGGCGTTCGACCCGGGGCGGAAGGAGCTCCAGCCCCGGATCGCCCCCAGCATCGTGTCCTGGACCAAGTCCTCGGCGGCGGCGGGATTGCCGGTCAGCCGCAGTGCCACTCGGTAGAGCAGGTCGAGGTGCGGCAGTGCCTCGTCGGCGAAGACCGCGGTTGGATGGGAGGCCGTCATCCCCGAAAGGTAGGCGTGGAGGGTCGATCCCGGTTACAATCGTGGCCAATCCCTATGGTTGATACCGTTCCCGCCCTCCTGCCGCTCTCCGTGCTCGAAGCGGTCCAGAATATCGACACGCCGGCCGACGACGGTCTCGGCGCGCTCGAGTACGAACTGTCGGCCAAGCGACTTGGGCTGAGCGCCACCGTGACGGCCCAGATCGGTCGGTATCGGGTGCAGGCCGGCCACGGTGGCGATGTCGATCGGGAAGAGGCGCTCGCCGTCTTCCGACTGGTGGGTCGCCGCCCCGACGCCGAGCTGGTGTACGCCGACGCCGGTCGCCGTGCGGCCCGGCATGCGGTGCGTCACCTCGGTACCGCCGCCAAGTCGATCGGCCTGATCGCCCCGGGGAAGCTGGGTCGGGCGGCCAAGCTCCGTGCGGCCGCAAAGCTTGCAGGCCGCTGGTTGCTGGTCGAAACCGAACCGTCGGGCGAGTTATTGCGTGCGGAGGCCGAGTCGACGCTGGCGCTGGAAGCGCGCGAGGATGGGGCGGGGTGCCGGTTCTACACCGCGGCGCTCGGTGAGCTGCTGCGTTTGGTCGCCCGCATCGAAGGTGCCATGGATCACGAGGCGTGCCGCAGTCGCGGCGATCGCCGTTGCGTCTGGCGCGCCGCGCGCGCGGAGGGATACGAATGACGTTGATGCTCGATTCACTCGACCGCGAGTTGCTCCAGAAGGGACTCGTCGAGATCGGGGCCGACGGCTGGCTGCTGTTCGACTTTCACGGCTGCAATCCCGTCGCCGCGCGCCTGCTGCCCGGTGGCAACCTTACTACCCGGCGGACCTTCGCCTGGATCCCGCGCGAGGGCACCATCACCGCGATTGTGCATCGGATCGAGATGCAACCGTTTGCGGGTTTTGAGGGGAAGATCCTCCCCTACTCGCGCCATCAGGAGCTCCACGCCGCCCTCACCGAGGTGATCGGCGGCAAGACCGCCGCGATGGAGATCAGCGCTGGCGATGCGGTCCCCTATCTCGACCGGATCCCGTGGGGCGTGGTCGATCTGCTGCAGTCGCTGGGCGCCACCGTGGTGTCGAGTGCCGATCTGGTCACCCGATTTGCCGCGACGTGGACCGCCGAGGAAACGTCCGAGCATGTGCGGGCCGCCGAGTTGATTCGGGGGATTGCGCTCGACGCGCTCGGCCGGGCCGTCCACCGGACCGATGGCACGCTCACCGAGAGCGGGCTGCAGGCCGAAGTGGTCGCGACGATGCGTGATGCCGGACTGTTCCTCACCTCCCATCCGATCGTGGGTTTCGGTCCGAACGCCGCGAATCCGCACTACGAGCCGCTGCCGGGCAAGGATCGCACGCTCGGCCCCGATGAGGTGATCCTGCTCGATCTCTGGGCCGGGATGCGCGAGGGGGCGGTCTTCGCCGACCAGACCTGGATGGGGTTCTCGGGCACGGTCGTGCCGGAGAAGGTGCAGACGGTGTGGCGGACCGTGCGCGATGCGCGTGACGCCGCGATCGCGGCGCTGCGTGCCAAGGTCAAGGAGGGGGGGGAGGTGCCGGGCTTCGTCGGCGATCGCGCCGCCCGCGAGCATATCACGGCCGCCGGCTTCGGCGACTGGTTCGTGCATCGGACCGGCCACTCGATCGATCGTGACCTGCACGGCTCGGGGCCGCACCTCGACGATTACGAGACCCACGACACCCGGTCGCTGCTCCCGGGCACCGGCTGCTCGGTCGAGCCCGGGATCTACCTCACCGGCGAGTTCGGGGTGCGGAGCGAGGTGAATCTGTACTGGGGCAACGAAGGGATCGTGGTGACGCCGGCCGAACCGCAGCGGGATCTGGTGACCGCGTAAGGCGAGTTAGCTGCCGAGCCGCGGCCATGAGGCCG
>JBDTNH010000180.1:0-3039 GCA_039933845.1 Gemmatimonadota bacterium | reverse complement strand
CGCTCACGCGCCATCGCCGTGATCGCGTGCACCGGAAAGATCTGTCCCGTGAGGTTGGTGATGTGGGTGATCTCGATCACCTTGGTGCGCGGCGTGATCGCATTGCGGAACAGGTCGACCAGGAACTCCGGTGATGGCGGCGGCACCGGGAACGAGAGCTGCTTGAGCACGATTCCCTCGCGGCGGACCCGCTGGTCCCAGGTGGTGACCATCCGGCCGTAGTTCTGATTGGTGACCAGCACCTCGTCGCCTCGCTCGAGATCGAGCCCGAGGATCATCGTCTCGAGGGCCTCGGAGGCATTCCGGACAATCGCCATCTCCTCGGGGTCACAGCCGAAGTCGTGGGCCAGGTCGCGGCGCACGCTCTCGATTCGGGGCTCCAGTACCGTCCACATATGTTCGACCGGCAGCTCGTTGGTGAACCGGAGGTCACGAATCATCGCCTCGAGCACATGGGTCGGGGTCGGGCTGACGCCGCCATTGTTGAGGTTGACATAGGTCCGGTCGGTGTCGAACGCGCGCTGGATCTCGCCCCAGTAGGACTCGTCGTCGGCGAGCGAGCCGGCGCTGGAGGCCGCCGTGTCGCGTCGGGTCGAGAATGCTCGGGCGAGGGCATCGGATCGGAAAGCCGGCAACACACCGGCGATGCCGGCGGCACGGGCGACAAAGTCACGGCGTGAGGTCATGGCGGGCTCCTGTGAGGAAGTCGAGATATACGCCGGGCGAGGGGCTCGGGGCAAATGCCACCGCCTAGGTCTCCGCCCCGATCCCGTGCCGCGCAAAGAAGTCCTCGCACTTGGTGCGCACCTCCGCCCATGGACCGATCACCCGCTCCGCCGGCGGCAATCCCTCGAGCAGCATCATGCCGTAGCGCTTCGACACGATCCTGGGGTCGAGCAGCACCACGACCCCGACATCGTCCATGCTCCGGATCAGTCGCCCGAATCCCTGCTTGAGCTTGAGCGCCGCGTGAGGCAGCAGGTACCCGAAGAACCCATCCTGTCCCTGCTCGGCCAGCCGTTCCAGCCGAGCCGCCGTAATCGGTTCGCTCGGCACCTTGAACGGCAACTTGGCGAGAATCAGACCACGGAGCGCCCGGCCCGGCACATCGACACCCTCCCAGAACGAATCCGTCCCGAACAGGATCGCATTCCCCGACTCGCGGAACCGTCGAATCAGCTGATCGCGCTGGCCATCCCCCTGCAGGAGCAGCGGGAAGCGATCGCCCAAGCGGTCGCGCACCATCGGCGCCACGCGCCGGAGCTGGGCGTGCGACGTGAACAGCACGAACAGGCCACCGTCAGACGCCCACGCCAGATCGGCCACCACATCGGCCACGGCGGTGTCGTGACCTGCCGGATCCTCGCGTGGGTCGGGGACGTTGTCGGGGACGCCGAGCAGGCATTGTTCGGTGTAATCGAACGGCGAGGGGAAGACTTCCTGCACCGTGACGGGCGACGTCGGCCCATCGAGACCGATCCGCGACGCGAGGAAGCCGAAATCGCCTCCTGCGGCAAGCGTGGCACTCGTCAGGGCCACCGTTTCCAGCCGATCGAAGACGAGTTCACGGAGCAAGGGCGCCAGATCCAGGGGCACCGCGGCAAGCTGCAGCGTCTTTCCCTCGCGGCCCGTGCGATTGATCCAGCGCACATCGGGTGGACGAACACTGGCCGGCCTGAGCACGGCGCCAAGTCCATCCTGTACCGACTCCAACCGGCGGAGCACCCCTCGGCACTCGAGCAACAGGCGCGTCCGTTGCTCGGTGAGTTCGACCTGGGCAAGCCGGTCGGCCACCGTCTCCATATGCTCGCCCAGCGTCCGGAATGCGAGGAGTGTCGCCGCGAGCTCGTGCTCGAGTCCCTCTTGCCAGACCTCGTGCGTCGCAAAATCGTCGGTCAATCGGAACGGGCCGGGACCGGCCTGCTCCATCAGGCCGAACAAACGCAGGAAGAGCGAATCCGCGGCACGCCGTGCCTCAATCGACGCCGGAATCAGTCGCTCGCGCAGGAGGTCGAGTGACGCGCGACTCAACAGGTCGTTGGCGGTGGTGAGGTCTCGCATCAACGCCGGGAGCAGTCCCTTGCCACTTCGCTCCAATCGCGACAGCAATCGTGACACGCTGCGGGACGATACCTGACGGCCCAGATGGTTGGCGGCGACATCCTCGAGGTGATGGGCCTCGTCGATGATCAATCGTTGGTAGGCCGGCAGCACCGCCGCCTCGTCCCAGTTGTCCGACGCATGCCGCACCGCGAGATCAGCGGCCAACAGGTGGTGGTTGACCACCACGATATCGGCGCGGGCCGCACGGCGACGGGCCTGGAAGACGAAGCAATTGTCGAAGTGCGGACACTTGACCCGCGAGCAGAGATCGGGCTCGGCGGAGACCTCGTCCCACACCTCTCCCGTGGGCTGGGTCGGCAGGTCGGCGAGTGAGCCGTCGTTCGTGTGTGATGCCCAGGCCGTGATGTCCAGCAATTCCTTGAGCTTGTCGGGCTCGAGCAGCGATTGTTGCGAGACCATCGCTCCATCCAGCCGTGCCCGACAGAGATAGTTCCGCCAGCCCTTGAGCAAGGCGAACGTCGGCTCGTACTCATCGTCGGTCAGCGCGCGTCGGAGCAGCGGCAGATCCTTGCCCACCAGCTGCTCCTGCAGGTTGATCGTGTTGGTGCTCACGACGGTCCGCTCACGATTCGCGCGGGCCCACGCCAACGCCGGCACGAGGTACGCAAACGACTTGCCCACCCCCGTGCCAGCTTCGAGCAACAGCACCCCGCCGTCGTTGTACCCATCGACCAGGTAGGCGGTCAGGTCTCGCTGGCTTTGGCGGTCCTCGTAGCTGCCGAGCTCACGGGCAATCGGCCCCCCCTCACCCAACTGGGCGATGACCTCGAAGGGATCGATCGGTTGCCGGAGTCGCGCGATCGGTACCTCGGTGACCACGTACAGGCGCGCCGCACCGTTGTCGACAATCGCGAAGCCGATCCCGTCGTCGTGCATCCGTGCGGCAATCGAGAGATCGGCCCCAGACGGCTCGAG
>JBDTNH010000179.1:0-3100 GCA_039933845.1 Gemmatimonadota bacterium | reverse complement strand
TGTCTCAGGACGCCCGGCGGGCTGCCGACCGGCGAGCGGACGCAGGCGATCGCCAATGATGGATACGATGCGATCTCGCAAGGCGGCAAGATCGGTACGGGCATCGAACTGGTCAGCCCAGAGTACCGAGGCGTCAGCGCTGCTGATGAGTTGCGCGTTGAGGGTGCGGCGGCCCTCGAGTCCGCGAAGTGTTCCGACGATGAGGTACCGCGCCCCCAACGCCTTCCCAGCGAGGCGCGGGTCGACGTCCGCCTGCCCACCATAATTCTCGACCCCTCGCCGACTCATCACGCGCACCCACGGCACCGTGACCATTGCGGTCGCAATGTCGTCGCCGAATCCTTCGGCAAGCAGCACTTGACCAGAATCTCCTCCGGTGCTCCGGATGGGAAGCACAGCGAGCGTGACCGGACCGCTCGCCTGTCGCTGGGACACGAGGAACCAGAGCGCGAGCGCGGCGACGATGAGCACGGCGCCGATCACGGCCCACGGTGCGCGCGAGCGAACCGGCTTGACGACGCTTTCGCCGGAGGTGAGCGTCGTATCCCGCAGCGCGTCGAGCAGTTCCGTGGCCTGCTGCGGCCGGTCATCCGCGTCCCGTTCGAGACATCTGGCCAGCAGCGCGCTCAAGACGGGTGGTACGTCCGGCCGACGCTCGGCGATGGGCCGAGCGGGGGCCTGCATCTGCGCCGCCAGGATCTGGTAGCCCGAGGATCCGGCGAACGGCGGCTCGCCGGTCAGCAACTCGAATCCCAGGCAGCCGAAGGCGTAGATATCGGCGCGATGGTTGGTGGCGGGGTCGGCGAGTCGTTGCTCGGGGGCCATGTAGGCGGCGGTGCCGATCGCGGAGCCCGTCTGGGTGAGCGTGTCGGGTTCAGTCCGGACGACCGCCGCGGTGAGGGCCTTGGCGATCCCGAAGTCCGTGACCACCGCGGACTCCCCGGTTGTCAGGACATTGTCGGGCTTGATGTCGCGATGGACCACGCCCTGGCCATGGGCATACGCCAGCGCTCGGGCCACATCCCGCAGCATGCCAACCGTATCCTCGATGCTGAGCGGTCCGGTGCGGCGCAGGCGGTCGCCGAGCGAATCGCCCGCCTCGTAGGGCATGACGAAGTAGAGCAGCCCGTCGGCTTCGCCCGAATCGTAGAGCGGCATGATGTTGGGATGGTGAAGTTTGGCGACGATCGCGATCTCGCGGAGAAAGCGGTCGCGCCCGACTGTGACGGCCAAATCGGGCCGAATGACCTTGACCGCCACCTGGCGACCGTGCTTGAGATCGTGGGCCAGGTACACGACCGCCATGCCGCCGCGACCGAGCTCGCGCTCGACCTGGTATCGGTCCCCCAGCAGCGCAGGGACAGGCATGGACTCGTTGGGCATCCTAGGAAGCTATGCCGGTAGGGGCTGAGGGCAATGAGGGCACCGAACCAAACCGCGGGCTGACGCCCGCGGCTCGGCGGCTCGGCGGCTGGTCGATCACCGCCAGGCTTTGGGCACCGCCGCGGGCTTGGTGGCCAGCACCGCCGCACCCGCCTGCAACTCCGCGGCGATCCGCTCCCGGATCGCGCGCAATTCACGGAACCCGACCAGCTTCCCGCCGTCCTCGTCCCAAAGCGTGAGCCAGAGGGTGCGCACACTCGCCGGAAGTGACAGCGTCGTCACCTTCTGCAGCACCGGGTTGTCATCGAAGCACTGCTGCAAGCGGTAGTTCGGGATCCGGCTCGACACGTGATGAATGTGATGGAGCCCGATGTTGGCGGTGCACCACTGGAACACCTTCGGCATCCGAAGATGCGACGCACCATCGAGCCCTGCGGCGTAGTAGTTCCACTTCTCCCGGTAGCGCCAGTAAGTGTCCTCGTACTGGTGCTGCACGTAGAAGAGGTACACCCCCAGTGCGCCGGCGATGAGCGAGATCGGCAACTGAATGCTAAGGAACGCACGCCAGCCGACCAGCCAGCACATCAGCGCCACGAGTGTCACCAGCCCGACATTGGTCCAGTGCACGCTGGCCCACTCGCGCTTCCAGCCACGCGGGATGTCGAGTGGCAACCGATGTTTGAGGATGAACTGCCATGCCGGTCCGACAACCAAGAGGGTCAGCGGATGGCGGTACAGGCGGTACATCAGGCGCTGTGCCTTGGTGCGCGACAAGTACTCGCGCACGGTGAGCGTATCGATGTCGCCGAGGTCGCGGCCATCGAGATCGCCCGACGTCGCGTGATGGATCGCGTGGGTCTTCCGCCAGTAGGTGTAGGGCACCAGGGTGATCACGCCGAGCACGCTGCCGACGATCGCGTTGACGCGGGTCGAGCGGAAAAAGGAGCCGTGACCGCAGTCGTGCTGCAGCATGAAGAGACGGACCACCATCATCGCGGCCGGCACCGCGGCGGCGAGCGCCAGCCACCAGCTCACCTGCAGGGACAGGTAGCAGAGCCCCCAGAACAGGGCAAAGAGGGTCGCGGTGCTGGCGAGCTGCCAGATTGAACTGGCCATGATCGGATGCCGATACGGGGCGAGCAGCTCGTTCCATTCACGTGGGGTGCTGGGGGCCTGCATCGATGGACCGGTCCGGGTCTCGGGTGAAGCCTGCGCGGGAGGGAAGGTAATTCCGTCCCGGGGCAGGGCGCCCTTGGCAGTATCGGTCGTGGCTATGGCCGGAGCCGGCCCTGCATCTGGAGGGCGGTGGCCGTCGCGGAGCCCGCTGTGCTGATTGCGAGGCTTCCACCCGCTGGCCCGAGTCGTCGAAGGGCATCAAGCAGCGCCTTCGCCTCCTTCGACGTGGGTCCAGTTGGGCCGTAGCCCTGGTCACACTCGGGTCGAACGCTCGCCGTGGCCGTGATGCGGGCATTCTTGTCTCCAGCGATCCCACGCAGGCGAATTTCCATGCACGGATTCACCCAGCCCGGTGTCGCCTCCATGGCGGCGATTCGGACGGCGAGCGTAGCATCTTGGTCCCAGAGCACCCGCTTGATCGCCTCGAATATTTCCGGGCTCCTGGCCCGCGACGTGGCGATGGTCAGCGCGCGCAGTGACACCGTATCCATCGGCGGCATCGCCCATTCGTTGACGAGCACGTACGCGAACGTGGGACCGC
>JBDTNH010000178.1:0-3152 GCA_039933845.1 Gemmatimonadota bacterium | reverse complement strand
TGCTGGCGAAGATCATGGCGCCGATGGTCGCACTGACGCCCTGGGGGATCGCCCGATAGAGCAGCGCCGGCAGTGCGATCAGCGAGGCGACGAACGCCACACCATGGCTCACGGTGTTGGCGAGTTCTTCGCGGCGGGACTGATGTTCGCGCTCCTTCACAACGCCAATCGCATTCCCAGGCCGACACCATCGCGCGTCGGCGTCACCGCGACCGTCATGCGTCGTGCCGGCAGCCACAACTCCGTCTTGTGGTGAGCTCCGACAATCCCGCCGAGCAACAGCGCCGGTGGGACCGTGAAGAGATAGTAAATTCCACACAGACTCTCACCGCGCGAACCGGACCCCTCGCAGGTTGATTTCGCGAGGAATCCAACCGCCACGCCGGCTGCCAGACCGATACCAAGCCCTTCGAGCCATTGCCCGCGCATGCCATGACTTAGGTCGAATCGTGTGGTTCGCGTGAGGACGTGCGAGCGAGTTTGCCCATCGGGGGTGAGGAGTACGACGGTATCGCCCTGGATCGAGCGGAACTGGCCAATGATCGGGTCGCACGGGGCATCGCGTTCACACGGTGGACGGATCCGGACGCGCGCACCGGGTTCGAGCTTCTGGGCGGCTACCACATTCGAAACGAGGAGCAGCAGGGCGAGGAGCACGGGGGTGGGGTTCGGCATGATGGAATATGATGACGAGAAGCGAGAAGCGAGAAGCGAGAAACGAGAAACGGGAAGCGAGACGAGGTCACGGTTGTCAGAATCCCGTTTCCCCGTTGACTCACCCCATCCGCGCGGTACCGTTGGAGCGACCGCCGCACCGATCAACGGCCGGCTCTTCAGGAGAAACGCCCCGAGTGATGTCCATCAGGCCCACCCTCCCGCTGCTCGCGACGGCGCTCCTGGTACTCGCTCCCGAGGTCTCCGCCCAGCGTCCGCTCAACCTCAACTTCGAGATGTCGGCGATAGCGTACCCGGATCGACCATGGGGCTGGTCACTCGGCTGGTCCGCGTTCGCCGCGCCCGATGCAGTGGCTTTCCGCCTCGACTCGCTCTCGAGGGTCGAGGGCCATTCAAGCCTGCGTGCGACGGTGCTCGATTCGACCGGGCTCGCGGAACCGGTGACACTGATGCTGCAGGTGCCCGCTGGGTTCGCGCATGGCAAGGCGTTGGAACTCCGGAGTCGTGTCCGCACCACGACGCCTCTCAGCCACGCGATCGTCACACTCGAGGCGTGGGGCGACGGGGTGGTGGTTGCCGCCGACACAGTCGCCATCGATCAACCCAGCCGGGAGTGGCGCACACCGCGCCCGCTCCGGATCACAGTGCCCAACGACGTGACCATCCATTCGATTGTCATTCAAGTCGGGTTGCGCGGGCATGGCTCGGCGTGGTTCGATGGCCTTGCGCTGATGGTGGATGGTCAGCCAACGGCGGCGCTGCCCGCGGCAGCATCGCCTGATCCGGAAACCCTCACCTGGATCCGCGCGCACGCCACGCCACTGACCACCGTGCAGCCGACGGCTGATGGGATGAACCAACCCGATCTCGCGGCGATCGACCGGATCATTGGTGATGCTCGTGTCGTGGGCCTCGGGGAAAGCACCCACGGTACGCGGGAGTTTTTCGAGGCAAAGGCGCGGATCATTCGCTACCTGGTGACACACCGCGGCTTCCGCCTCTTCGCAGTGGAGGCGAACCAACTGGCACTCGAGCGCGTGAATGCCTACGTCCAAGGCAGCAGTGAGCCGGTGCGCGATGCGATGCACGCGATGTTCGCCGTCTGGAACACGGTGACGATGGAGGAGTTGCTCATCTGGATCCGCGCATGGAACACCACTCATCCGGCCGACCGGGTCCGGGTGGTGGGCTATGACATGCAGGATCACCAGCTGCCGATCGACACGCTGCTGGCAATCGCCCGCCGACTGGAACCCACGATGGTGTCCAGGATCGAGGCGCTCACGCACGACTACCGGACCCAGCGCTCGTACGCCACACCGCAGATCGCGGACAGCGTGCGCGCGCGCTGGGGCGCCGAGTCGGACACGCTCTGGCGGGAGGTGCGCGGGCGGCACGATGCGTGGTCAGCGCGCGGCAGTGCGCTCGAGGTGGCGTGGGCCGTTCAGGCCGCGAGCCTCTACCGACAGGCGGCGCAATTCAACGTCCAACTGTTCTCACCGGCGCGCGATTCCCTGATGGCGGCGAACCTTGATTGGGCGCTTGCCACACTCGCACCGGGCGCACGTGCGATAGTGTGGGCGCACGACGTGCACGTCTCGAAGGGGGGGGACGCACTGCGGTCGTTCAATGGCGGGTCGCAGATGGGCGCGTACCTGGCGCGGAGTCATGCCGACGGGTATCGCGCCTTCTCGCTGCTCACCCACGACGGCAGCTACCGCGCCACTCGCTCCTTCACGGACTACGCCCAGATCTCCGCGGCGGCCTACCCCGCGCCACCGGGATCAGTCGAGGATGCGCTGCACCGGCTCGAGCGGCCTGCCGGCACGCTCGGCTGGGTACTCGACCTCAGGCCGGCGCGGAGTGATTCGGCCGCCGGCTGGCTGCGACAACTGCACCCCATCCGAAGCATCGGCTACTCCACGTTCGACTACGGCTTCGAGCTCTCGGCGGAAATGCCCCGCGAGTTCGATGGCGTCGTGTTCATCGACAGCACGACGGTGTCGCGGGGAGTGAGAAGTGAGAAGTGAGAAGTGAGAGGCGATGTCATCCCGACCGAAGCGGCCCAACGGGCCGCGCAGCGGAGGGATCTGCACCTACTGCACCGACGTGCAGATCCCTCGACTCGGGCGCTTCGCGCACTCGCTCGGGATGACAACAAGCGCCGGACCGCACGCTGCAACCATCCCTATGCCAGCGGCGTCGAACAGCTGGATCACTCACCAACTCCAAGGAACGCCTCATGGGCACCCGCCGATCGCTTCTGCTGACTCTCGCGCTTGGCCTGATGGCCGGTGGGCTCGGCGCGCAGACACCTCAAGCCAGACTCTGGGACGCCGCGATCGCCGGTGACACCGCCGCGATCGCGGTGCTGCTCGAACTTGGCGCACCGATCGATGCGGTCAACTACACCGGCTTCACCGCGCTGCACCATGCCGCGGAGAATGGCTCGCTCCAGGCCACCAAGGTGCTGCTCG
>JBDTNH010000177.1:0-3157 GCA_039933845.1 Gemmatimonadota bacterium | reverse complement strand
GGTGGAGTTCACGCCGACGAGCATTGGGACATGGCGGATCGAGGCGCGTGTCACGGTCGACGACACCGAGTTGACGACGGGTGCGATTGCTGTCGTTTCCAACGATGCCTCCGACCCCGGTTCGATGGAACGGGACGATGCGACCCTCAAGGCGCTGGCCGAGCGCACCGGTGGCCGGAGCTACGACATCGAGCGGCTTGGGTCGCTCCCCGACGATGCGGCGCTCACCGAGAGTGGCGTCACCGCACGTGTCTCGGATGACCTCTGGGATGCGCCACTGATCTTCTTGGTGTTCGTGGGATTGCTCGCCGCCGATTGGGCGCTCCGACGTTCGCGGGGGTTGGGATGATGCGCGGGCTTGCCACCACCGCGTTGCTCCTTGTCGGAGTCTCATCCGCCTCGGCGCAGCGTTCGCACCTGCTCGTGATCACGGGATTGGGGGGCGAGCCGAGCTATAGTGCGAGCTTTGCGACCTCGGGGGGGGCGTTGGTCGAGGCGGCGCGGCGGTGGTCGTTGCCGGCGAAGAATGTGACCTGGTTGGTCGAGGACACCAGTAAGCACGACGGCTTGTCGTCAGGTCGCTCGACCCGTGAGGGCATCATGGCGGCATTCGCGGCGCTCACGCGCAACAGCCAGCGCGGCGACACGGTGTTGGTTGTGCTGATCGGTCATGGTAGCGGCGAGGGGATCGGCTCGAAGCTGTCGGTGCCAGGACCCGACCCCACCGCACAGGACTACGCCGGCTGGCTCGATGCACTTGCCGGGCGAATCGTGGTGGTGGTCGTCGCGGCGAGTGGGGGCGGTGACTTCCTGGCCGTCCTCTCGCGACCGGGCCGCATCGTGATCTCGGCGACCAAGAGCGCCACCGAACGCAACGAGTCGTTGTTCGGAGCTCGCTGGGTGCAGGGACTCACCGGTGGCGAGGCCGACGCCAACAAGGACGGCCGGATCACCGTGCTCGAGTCGTATCTGCATGCGACCGCCGCGGTGGCGCGGGCCTACGAGGCCGACAAGCGGCTGATGACTGAACACGCGATGCTCGATGACGACGGTGATGGCAAGGGCAGTGCGGTTCCGGGCGCCGATGGCAGCACCGATGGTGTGCTCGCACGGCGGATCGGGTTCGGTGGCCCGGGTGCCTCGACCGATCCGCGTGTGGTGGCACTGGTTGCGTCCCGGAGTGCGCTCGAGGCCGATGTCGAGGCGCTGCGCCGTCGGAAGGGTGACATGGCCGAGTCGGCCTACCTCGATGCGCTCGAGGGGCTGGTCGTCCGGATCGCGGAGATCTCGAAGCAGATCCGGGCGCTCGACGGGAGCAAGTCGCCATGAGACAGCACGCATGGCTGCTGGGGCTGGCACTGTGCACGGCACCGGCCTGCGGTCAACAGCCGCCACCGGAATCTCTCGATGCGCTCATCAATCGCGGTCGGCTGGCCGAGGCGTTGACCCTTGCTCGGCGATCGCATGATTCGCTCGGCATCGGCGACGTGCTCGAGCTGCAAGGGGAGTTGCTGGCGGCTGACACGGTGTACGCTTCACTCCGACGGGCCGGTGGCGCGCATGGACGGGTTGCCACCGCGAGATTGGCACTCCTCGCGGAGCGCCGCGGTGCGCACGACAGTGCAGTGACGTTGGCCGCTGAGGTGTCGGATGCGTGGTATGCCGGGCACGAAGGTTGGAGCGCCGACGAGCTGGTGGCAGCGGGGCAGGTGCTGGCGCGGTTTGCCGGGGGTCAGCCCGACGCGGTGCGCGATGCGCTCAAGGCGTTCGACGCGGCGAGTGCCGCCGACCCGGCGTCGCCCACCGGCCGATTGGAGGCCGCTGAGTTACTGCTCGCGCACTACAACGCCCCCGATGCGAAGAGCGACTTTGGCCGAGTGCTGGCCACCGATTCGAGCAACGTCCTGGCATTGGTCGGGCTCGCCAATGTCGCGGCGTTTGAGGGAAACCGGAGCGCGCTCACCAGATCGCGGGCGGCGCTGGCGATCAATCCCACAAACGTGCCGGCACTCCTCCTCCTTGCTCGCCTCCACCTCGAGAGTGAGCAGTACGACTCGGCGCGCGTCGCGACCGATCGTGCGCTGGCGGCCGATGCCACGCGACTGGAGGCGTGGGCCGCCGAAGGGGCATTGGCATGGGTGCAGGGAGACAGCGCGGCGTTTCTGAGGGCCACCAGTCGCGCACTCGCCATCAATCCCCGTGGTGCCGACTACTTCGCGGCTGTCGCTGAGGCGGCGGCTCGCCATCGTCGCTACGCCGGCGCGGTCGAGCTGGCCGCGCGCGGCGTCGCACTCGATTCCAATTCCGTGCCATCGCTCGTTGCGCTGGGCACCAACCTGCTCCGCACGCAACATTTGTCTGAGGGACGCGCGGCACTCGAACGTGCGTTTGCGCTCGACCCGTTCCATCTCTGGACCAAGAACTCGCTCGACCTGCTCGACCAGATGGCGACCTTCGAGACGGAGCGGTCGGCGCGCTTCGAGATCGTGGCGCCGGCAGACCAGGCCAAGCTCCTGGCGGGCGTCTTGCTGCCGCTGCTCGAGGAAGCGTACGACTCGCTCGCCGTCCGCTACGCCTACCGCCCACCGACGCCAATCCGGCTCGAACTCTTCGACCGACACGCCGACTTCTCGGTTCGCACCATCGGGCTGGCCGGACTCGGTGCGCTCGGTGTCTCGTTCGGCACAACACTGGTGATGGATGCCCCGAATGCGCGTCCCGCCGGTGAGTTCAACCTCGGCTCAACCGCCTGGCACGAGCTGGCCCACACCTTCACGCTCGGGCGCTCGCTGCATCGGGTGCCGCGCTGGTTCTCCGAGGGACTCTCGGTGCTCGAGGAGCGCCGGGCGCGGGCAGGCTGGGGCGCGCGCGCCGATCCGCTGTTCGTCCAGGCGCTCGCCGCCGACGATCTGTTGCCGATTGATCAGCTCAACGATGGCTTCATCCGGCCCGATCGGCCCGAACGACTCAACCTCTCGTACTATCAGGCCTCGCTGGTGGTGGAGTTCCTCGAACACGAGATCGGGATCGCCGGCGTCCGGAAGATGCTTGACGGCTACGGGCGTGGCGAGTCCACGCCGGCGCTGGTGCAAACTCTCACCGGGGCACCAAGCGCCAGCTTCGATGCAAAGTTCCTGGCGTGGCTGCATGAGCGGTT
>JBDTNH010000176.1:0-3180 GCA_039933845.1 Gemmatimonadota bacterium | reverse complement strand
GCGTGAAGATGAAGATCTCGTCGTGGTAGAGATCGACCTTGAGGAACTCGAGGAATTCCTCCGGCGTCGCACTCTCCTGCTGCAACTCGAGCAACTGACGGAACCAACCGAGCTGGCGATCGAGATCGGCCCCCTCCTCGGCATTCTTGTACAACCAGTGCGCCGCGATCCCGTACTCGGCGGTGCGGTGCATCTCGGCCGTGCGGATCTGGATCTCGAACAACTGCCCTTGCGGCCCGAAGATCGTGGTGTGCAGCGACTGGTAGCCGTTGGACTTGGGACTCGCGATGTAGTCCTTGATCCGCTCCTGCAGCGGCGTCCACGTGTGATGGATGATGCCCAGCACGTGATAGCACTCGGGGACCGAACGCACGACCACGCGCATCGCCATCAGGTCGTAGATCTCGTCGAACGGCTTGTCGCGCTTCCGCATCTTCTGGAAGATCGACCAGAGGTGCTTCGGCCTGCCGCTGACCTCGAAGTCGATGACGCCGCCGTCGGTGAGCTCACCGACCAATGGCTCCCGGAGCCGCTCGATCGACTCGCGCCGCTGCTCCCGCTTGGCGGCAACCTGCTTGGCGAGGGCCGTGTACTCCTCGGTCTCGAGGAACTTGAAGGCGAGGTCCTCGAGCTCGGCCTTGACCTGAGCCATGCCGAATCGGTGCGCGAGCGGCGCGTAGATCTCGCGCGTCTCGGTGGCGATCCGACGCCGACGCTCCTCCGAGAGTGGGTCGAGAGTTCGCATGTTGTGCAACCGGTCGGCCAACTTGATGATGATGACCCGCGCGTCCTTCGCGACCGACAGCAGCAGCTTCCGGTAGTTCTCGGATTGTTCCTCGACCGAGGAACGGAAGGTGAGGTGCGAGATCTTGGTGAGCCCATCGACCAGACCGGCGACCTCGGCCCCAAACTCCGTGGCGATATCGTCGGTCGAGACTTCGGAATCCTCGACCACGTCGTGCAGCAGGGCGGCACAGATCGAGGCGGTGTCGACCAGCAGTCCCGCGAGGATCGAAGCCACCGCGATCGAATGCTCGACGAAGTCCTCACCGCTCACCCGCTTCTGGCCGCGATGTGCCCCAGCCGCGTACCGGAGTGCCCGGTCAATCCGCGGAATATCCAGACGCTCGGCATACTGCTCCAGCGTCATGAAGAGCTGAGGCGAGAGCTCGGTGAGGGCACTCAGTTGCGGAGCGGTCACGGCAGTCCGGTGGTGCGAGGAATCGGATTCTAGCAACACGCCCTTGGGGAGGGCCCCGCCCCCCCCGCACGCGGTCATCAGGAATGATACCCGCACTCGCGACCAGTAGCCGTCCGTGCCCTAGAGCAACCCCGCCGTCGCGAACGAGACGTATCGGTCGCCCGCGATGATCACGTGGTCGTAGACAGGCAAGTCGAGGAGCTGCCCCGCGGCCACCAGTTGGCGGGTCACCGCGCGGTCCTCCGCCGACGGCGTGGGGTCACCGCTCGGGTGATTGTGTACCAGGATGATCCCGGCCGCAGCCTCGGCGATCGCGGCCCGGAACACCTCGCGCGGGTGGACCAGGGAGCTGTCGAGCAGACCGCGAGTCACCAGGACGTCCCGGAGCACCCGCGACCGGGTGTCGAGCGCCAGCATGTGGAACTCCTCGACCTGGAGGTCGCGGAGCGCCGGACCAACCACCCGCAGCACGTCGGCGGGAGTCCCGATCCGTGGGGTAGCGGGCCGGGCCTCGCGGTCGAGCCGAATCGAGAGCTCGAAGGCGGCGAGCAGGCGGGCTCCCTTGGCGGGGCCGATCCCGGTGGTGCGGAGCAGTTCGGAGGGGGGGCGGGCGGCGAGCCGTCGGAGCGTCCCGCCGTGTGGTCTCATGAGTTGCGTCGCCACCTCGAGCGCATCGCGATGACCATCGCCAGTCCCGAGCAGGATGGCGAGGAGCTCGTGGGCGGTGAGTGCGCCGGCACCCAAGCGCCAGAGTCGTTCACGAGGTCGATCGGTTGCGGGCGTCATCGCTGGAAAATGCCAGGGAATCGCTCGATCAGTGGCGCATCGTGATGCAGCGATGACCCTTCCGCCCCGACCGACTTCTCACTTCTCACTTCTCACTTCTCACTTCTCACTTCTCACTTCTCACTTCTCTCTTCTCTCTTCTCTCTTCTCTCTTCCACAAACGAAATGACCGCCCCCTTCCGGGAGCGGCCATTCGCCATCGTCCATCGTAGCGCGGCCTAGTTGAACAGGTACCGCAGTCCCAGCTGCATCCGGTAGACATCGCTGAAGCCCGACGTCTTCTCGAACGTCTGGTCGATCAGCTTGCCACTCCGGCTGTACAGCCGGTAGGTCGGCTCACCGTCAGCGTTGATTCCCGGGTTGGTGAGCACCTGCGCGGTGATGAACCGATCACCCACGCCCCAGCTGCTCTTCAGCAGGTTGGTGAAGTTGAGGATGTCGAGCCGGATCTGGAGCTTGTTGATCCGACCGGCCACCTTCGTGAACAAGTCCTGCGTCAGGCTCAAGTCCGCGCGCCAGACCATCGGCGCGAATGCCGCATTCCGCTCGGCGTACTCACCCCGGCGGGTGCTCAGGTACTTGTCCTGACTGATGTACGCGTCGAACGCCGCCGCCTGCTCGCCCGGCGTGAACGTGGTGGTACCCGACGTGTATTGGGTGAAATGCATCTCGGACTGATCCTTCGGCACGTAGATCAGGTCATTGTTCCGCCCACCGTCGCCGTTCACATCGCCGTTGACGGTGAAGCTGGCGTTGCCCTGAGTCACGCCTTCGAAGAAGACCGCGATTCCGGTGCCGCCGAACGAGAACCAGTCACGCTTCCACGACAGCGCCGCGAAGAAACGGTGGCCGGGGGAGTTCGCCGAGAAGCCGAGGATCGGATTGTTGGGATCGCCGGCGATCGGGTTGTTCTGCCACGACCCCGAGGCGATCGAGCCCGGATCGATGGTGTTCTTCGACTCGCCGTAGTTGTAGGCGGCCTTGACGTAGAAGCCATTGTCGAACGACCGCTCGATCGAGCCACCGATGTTCCAATTGCGGCCAACGCTCTGGTTCCCGAGCACGAACGCGCCGGTGACATTGTCGTTGATGCGGTTGTCCGTCCATCGCGGCCGGTTGTCCGCCCCACTGAAGGTGGTCTGCGATCCCGGCAGGTTCGCATCGATGTACGACAACCCGTTCACGTCGCGACC
>JBDTNH010000175.1:0-3206 GCA_039933845.1 Gemmatimonadota bacterium | reverse complement strand
CGATCTGCAAGCGGTGCGTCATCGTGAGCGTCCAGATGGTGCCGCCCTGGCCCAGTACAATGCGCCGAGGACTCGGGACCACCTCACCCTCAGCGCCAAACCGGCGCACCTCGTGGCCGTCCTGATCGAGGAGCAGCCAGGGCAGCGCCAACCCGTAGGCAGAGTTGGTCACGGCGATCCGGCCATCACCAAGGACCACGGCGTCCCACGGTGCGATCGGCAGCATGAGTGTGCGGCGGTACCGGCGAGTCGCGTCGAAGACGAGGACGCGGGCCGCCGCGTCGAAGATCCAGATGGTGCTGTCGGGACCAAGTCTGGCGAAGAGCGGCTGGACAAACCCGGCGCCACCATCACGTGGCCCCTCAAGCTCACCAAGAAAGTTGCCGCCGTCATCAAACGCCTTCGGATTGAACGCCCCGACACCGGGTTGCGGCACCACGATCCTGAAGCCCCCTGGATGGCGGGCCGAGACACGGGGCCAGGTGGGAATCGCACCGGGACCCGAGCCGTCGCCCAGTTCCGCGATCACCTCGAGGCGCATCGGTCCGAGTTCGGGGCTAGAACAGGCCAGAGGCGCGCTCACGAGCGCCGTCAACATGACGTACAGCTGTGTCGCGCGCATGGTCACATTCCCGTCGGGTGGTCGTGAAAGACCCAGCGCACGCCAAAGCGTTCGCCGAGGTGTTCGGCCAGTGCCTTCACGCCGACGGTCTCGGTCGCGTAGTGTCCGGCGTAGAGCACGTTGACGCCAAACTCGAGTGCGTCGAACGTCGTGTGGTGGGCACCCTCACCGGTGATGAAGGTGTCGAGCCCGGCCGCGGCAGCATGTTCGATCTCACCGCCCGCGGCGCCGGTGATGATGCCGACGCGCGTGGTCGTTTCCGGACCTCCCGGAATCATGTGCACCGTTGTCTCCAGGAGCGTCTCGAGGCGTTCGACCAATCGACTGCGCGACATGATCAGATGACCGGATGCACCGAATGGCACGCCGCGATACTCGTGAAACGGGACGGGATCGAGGATACCAAGCATGCGTGCCAGCACCGCGTTATTGCCAACGTCGACGTGACAGTCGAGCGGAATGTGCGCACTGTAGACGGCGATGTCGTGGCCGAGCAACGCAGCGAGTCGCCGATAGCGACGGCCGGTGACCGGGCGGTTACCGTCCCAGAACAGTCCGTGATGCACCAGAAGTAGTGCCCCGGGTTCACACTCGTCGATCACGCGGTCGATGGTCTGCTGCGAGGCATCCACTGCCGCCACGATCGACGACACCTGCCCGGTGTTGCCGACTTGCAGCCCGTTCAGCGCCGTCGGCGAATCGGGGATGTCCGCGATCTCGAGGTAGTCATCGAGGTAGTCGACCACCTCATCCAACGACGTGCGTGTCACGACTCCCCTCTCTCCCGAAGCGTTGGCGCTCCCTGACGATGTTGCCCGCACGTCGACTCGGCAAGGTCACCCTTCGAATGGGCTCCCGAGAATCAATTCCAGGACTCTGGCGAGATCGTCGTTGGAGTAGTACGAAATGGTCAAGGTGCCCCGACCACGCCGCTTGGCCGTGAGGCGGATGTCGGTGCCCAAGCGTTGCCGGAGCACATCTTCGACACGACGCGCATCGCCGGTTGCCTGGGACGGGGTTGGCGGCCGCTTCATCATCGACTTCCGGGCCGGCGCATCGGCGCCGCGCACTGCCGACTCGACCTGACGGACTGAGAGACCCTCGCTGACGGCCCGTTTGGCGAGGGTCGTCATCTGGGCCGGGGTCTCGAGCCCGAGGATCGCTCGCGCCTGCCCTTCAGAGAGCTGTTCCGACCGTAGTAGTTCCTGTAACTCCGTTGGTAACTTGAGTAATCTTAGTGTGTTGGCTACCGTCGATCGATCGCGTCCCACAATTCTGGCCACCTCGGCCTGGCTGACGCCGAACTCACCGATCAACTGCTGATAGCCCAGCGCGGTGTCGATGGCGGAGAGGTCATCACGCTGGAGGTTCTCGATCATCGCCAAGGTAAGGGCGGCCTGGTCGTCGACCTCTCGGAGTACGACCGGGATAGTCTCCCACCCCAACCGCTTGACGGCGCGGAGTCGGCGCTCCCCAGCTATCAGCTCGTAACCATTCCCCACGGGGCGGACCACTGGCGGCTGAAGTAGGCCAGAAGCCTTGATCGAGTCCGTGAGTTCCTGGAGCGCCTCCTCGTGGAACTCTCGACGCGGCTGCCATGGGTTGGGCTGGATCGACTCCACGGGGACCTCACGGAGCGCTCCCAACACCTCGGCGTCTTCCCTGGACTTCGGCCCCAACAGAGCTTCTAGTCCTCTGCCAAGTCTTTTAGTTTTGGTCACTTGGCACCCGACACTGTCCGGCTCTTCTGGAGCGCTTCGGTCCGCTTGATCAACTCTTCGGCCACCGAGAGATAGCTCTTGGCGCCCACCGACTGGAGATCGTAAAGGAGAATTGGCTTGCCGAAGGATGGCGCTTCCGCCAGGCGGACATTTCTCGGGATCAGCGTCCTGAACACCTTCGCCCCGAAGTATTCCTTCGCTTCGGCGACCACCTGCTTCGAGAGATTGAGGCGGTTGTCGTACATGGTGAGCAGCACGCCATCGATCTGAAAATCGGGGTTGAAATTCTGCTGCACCAGACGGACGGTGTTGAGGAGCTGGGAGATCCCCTCGAGCGCGTAGTACTCGCACTGGATGGGGATCAGCACCGCATCGGCGGCCGTCAAGACGTTGAGGGTGACCAGCCCGAGCGATGGAGGACAATCGATCAGGATGTACTCGTAGTCGCCCCGGATCTTGTCGATCGCCCGTCGCAACACGCCTTCCCGAGATTCGACATCCACCAATTCGAGTTCGGCGCCGACCAGGTCCTGCGTGGCCGGAACCACATGAAGGTACGGAAGCTGCTCATCTTGGCGGGCGACACTCTCGATCGAGGCCCCCTCGAGAAGGATGTCATAGAGAGAGTGCTCCACAGCACCCTTCTCGAGACCGACACCCGATGTCGCATTGCCCTGGGGGTCGGCATCGATCAGCAGGGTTTTCCGCTCCGCGATCGCGAGCGACGCCGCGAGGTTGACGGCGGTGGTCGTCTTGCCGACCCCGCCCTTCTGGTTTGCGATGGCAATCGTTCTGGACATGAGACCCACGAGAAGCGAGAAGCGAGAAGCGAGAAGCGAGAAGCGAGAAGCGAGAAGCGAGAA
>JBDTNH010000174.1:0-3234 GCA_039933845.1 Gemmatimonadota bacterium | reverse complement strand
CGGTAGTTGAGCGTCTCGCTCCGGTCGTCGAGGTGCGCCCGGATCCCGCCGGCCCGGAGGCGCTCGACCAGGGCGGCGCCGGCGTCGGTCTGGGCATCGCTGATCGGGACGACCCGTACCTGTTCCGGCGACAGCCAGAGCGGGAACTGTCCGGCGAAGTGCTCGATCAGGATGGCGATGAAGCGCTCGAACGAGCCGTTCACCGCCCGGTGGATCACCACCGGCCGATGCGCCGTGTTGTCGTCGCCGGTATAGCTAAGGTCGAATCGTTCGGGCGCGGCATAGTCGAGCTGGATCGTGCCGAGCTGCCACGCGCGGCCGATCGCATCGGTGACGTCGAAGTCGATCTTCGGACCGTAGAACGCGCCGTCGCCCGGCTTCAGCTCGTAGGGCAAGCCTGTCGCCTCGAGCGCCGACCGCAGCGCCTCCTCGGCACGATCCCACATCGCATCCTCACCGATCCGGATCGGGGGTCGCGTGGCGAACTTGAGCTTCGCGTCGAGACCGAAGACCCGGTAGTAGCCGAGGATGAACTCGGTGAGCTGTTTCACCTCCGCGGCAATCTGATCCTCGCGGAGATAGATGTGGCAGTCGTCCTGCGCGAACTGGCGCACGCGTGTCAGTCCGGACAGCGCACCGCTGAGCTCGTTGCGGTGCAGCACATCGTAGGTCACGTAGCGGATCGGGAGTTCCCGGTACGAGTGCTTGCGGGTCCCGTACATCAGGTGGTGCGACGGACAGTTCATCGGCTTGAGCGAGTAATCGTGTTCGCCGCTCTCGTTGTCGAGGACGAGGAACATGTTCTCCCGGTACTTGCCCCAGTGGCCGGACTGCTCCCAGAGCGCCTTGTTGAACATCAACGGCGTCCGAATCTCACGGTAGCCATCACGTTGCCGCTCGCGCATCAACGCCATGAGCTCGTTGTAGAGCACGGTGCCGCGTTCGGTCCAGAAGGCCGCGCCGGGTGCCACCGGCAGGAAGTGGAACAGGTCGAGTTCGCGTCCGAGTCGGCGGTGGTCGCGCTTCTTGGCCTCCTCCAGCCGATGGAGATGCTGGCCGAGGTCATCCTTCCGGAAGAAGGCCGTGCCGTAGATGCGCTGCAGCATCTGCCGATTCGAGTCACCGCGCCAATACGCCCCGGCCGTGTTCAAGAGTTTGACGTGCTTGAGCCGACCGGTGCTCGGGATGTGCGGACCGCGACAGAGATCGACAAACGGGCCATCGGTATAGATCGTGATCGTCTCATCGGGCCCGAGCTCGCTGATCCGCTCGAGCTTGAGCGGGTCGCCGGCGAATCGGCGATTCGCTTCGTCACGATCGACGACCTCGCGCTCGAACGGGTAGTCGGCCGCGATCACCTCGCGGACTTTCGCCTCGATCAGCTCGAGGTCCTCGGGCGTGAACGGCCGGTCCACGCCGAAGTCGTAGTAGAACCCCTCGGCGATCGACGGCCCGAACCCGATGGCGGCCTCGGGGAAGAGTTCGCGAACGGCCGTGGCGAGCACGTGCGCCGAGGAATGGCGCAGGATGGCCAGCGCATCAGGGTCGCGCTCGGTGAGGATGGCGATGCTGTCACCATCGGCGAGTGGTCGGCCGAGATCCCGGATCTCATCGCCGATCCGGATCGCCACCGCTGAGCGCGCCAGCCCGGGGCCGATCGCCGTGGCGAGCTCGAGACCCGTGGTGCCGACCGCCAGCTCACGCACGGAACCGTCGGGCAGGGTGACACGGATCAGGGGTTCGGCGGTCGCGGACATCAGGTCTCAGATCCCGGATGGAGTGGGTCGAAGGCGGCGAGCGGCCCCATAGGCCTCGCGCCGAGAGGCATATAGTTTACCACCATGCCGCACGTGATCGTACGACGCACCACGCTGAGTGGTCGTTCGCTGCTCGGCCCCGCCGTGGCCGGCCTCGCCTTGGGCGCGGCCGTCGGCTTCGTGCTGGGCGAGGTGCTCGGCCCCCGCGCCGAGCGCGGGATCGGCAGTGGCCGGAGCGGGAGTCGGAGCGTACCCGAGGCGTCACGGAGCATGGCCGAACTGGTCCACGATGCCCTCAGCGCACTGGCCCAGGATGCCGACCTGTCGATTCTCACGCTCGAGGTGATTCCCGTCTCTCGGCAGGTCGTGGAGCTCCATGGCTGGGTCGGGTCGCGAACCCTGCGGACCCGCGCCGCGCGGGTGGTGGCCGAGCGCGTGGGTGCCGAGTCGGTGGTCAATCGCATCCTGGTGCGCGGCGAGGACGATGCGCTGGCCCCTGCGCTCGACATTCTGAGCGCATGACCGAGGAACTCGCACCCCAGTACGATCCCTCCGCCATCGAAGCACCGCTCTATCAGAAATGGCGCAGCGAGGGACGCTTCCACGTCGACGCCGACGCGCCGGGGGAGCCGTACGTCATCCAGATGCCCCCCCCCAACGTCACGGCCGTGCTCCACGCGGGTCACGGGCTCAACAACACGATCCAGGATGTGTTGATCCGGTTCCACCGGATGCGGGGCCGGAAGGCCCTCTGGGTGCCGGGGACCGACCACGCGGGAATCGCGACGCAGAACGTGGTGGAGAAGCGTCTCGCCCTGGAGGGGCGGAGCCGGTTCGACCTGGGCCGCGAAGCCTTCGTTGAGGAAGTGTGGACCTTCGTGGGTGAGACCGGCGGCCAGATCCTGAGGCAGCTCGAGGCGCTCGGCTCCGCCTGTGACTGGGATCGCACCTACTTCACGCTCGACCCAGGGCTCTCGCACGCCGTCCGCGAGGTCTTCGTCACCCTGCACGAACAGGGACTGATCTACCGCGGCAAGTACATCATCAACTGGTGTCCGCGTTGCCTGACCGCGCTCTCGAACGAGGAAGCGGAGAAGGAGGAGACGGAGGGTCGCATCTGGCACCTGCGCTATCCGCTCGCCGACGGAAGCGGCTCGATCGTGGTCGCGACCACCCGCCCCGAAACGATGCTTGGCGACGTGGCGGTGGCGGTCCATCCCGAGGACCCACGCTATCAGGCGATGATTGGCGCCGAGCTCGCATTGCCGCTGACCGATCGGCGAATTCCGATCATCGCCGACAGCGCGGTCGAGCAGGATTTCGGCTCTGGTGCCGTGAAGGTGACGCCGGCGCATGACCCGACCGACTTCGAGATCGGTCGTCGACACGGGCTCGCCCAACTCGACATCATGACCGACGATGCGCACCTCAACGAGACGGTCCCCGAGCGATTCCGCGGACTCGACCGCTTCGTGGC
>JBDTNH010000173.1:0-3248 GCA_039933845.1 Gemmatimonadota bacterium | reverse complement strand
AGTGTGTCGCGCGGCACGGCGAGGAAATGCTCGCGATACCCCTCGACCGCCTCGCGCGTGGTGTGCCCGGTGATCTTGAGCAACCACTCCCGGTGATAGCCACGCACCGCCTCCAGCGTGATCGTTCCCGCTGGCACGCCACCGAGGGTGAGCATCGTGAGGATGCGCCCCGACACGAACACCTCGTGGGGCTCGTCGGTGAGCGGGAAGATCGACAGTTCGCCCTTGAGCCCGTGCGGTTTCCGCACCCGGCCCACGACGATCAGTGCCGGGGCATCGTCGGCCATCAGCGAGCTAGACGCCGGCCCGCTTGAGCAACGACGCGACCGTATCGCTTGGCGTGGCGCCCTTGGCGATCCAGGCACGTGCCTTGTCGACGTCGAGCGTCATGTTGTCGGTCTCGTCCTTCGGACGATACGTGCCGATCGTCTCGATGAACCGACCGTCACGCGGCGCCTTCTTGTCGGCGACCACGATCCGATACATCGGCAACTTCTTGCGCCCTTCGCGGCGCAGGCGAATCCGTACACCCATTCGTATGCTCTCCTGGAACTGTTAGCGGGGACCGAAGGGCATCTTGCCCCCCATCGGGAGCTTCATGCCCCCCTTGCCCGCAGACTTCATGAGCTTCCGCATCTGCTCAAACTGCTTGAGCAGCTGATTGATCTCCTGCACCGGCCGACCCGATCCACGGGACACCCGGGACCTGCGCGATCCGTTCATGAGCGACGGATCCTTCCGTTCCTGCTTGGTCATCGAAAGCACGATCGCCTCGACATGCTTGATCCGCTTCTCGTCGACGTTCGCGTTCTTGAGCATCTTCGCATCGACACCCGGCAGCATGCCGAGCACATTCTTGAGCGGTCCCAGCTTCTGCATCTGCCGCATCGAGGCCAGGAAGTCATCGAGGTCGAGACCCTTCTTCGTCCCCGCCTTCCGTGCCAGCCGCTCGGCTTCCTTCTCGTCGACACCCTCCTGCGCCTTCTCGACCAGCGTGAGGATGTCGCCCTGCTGCAGGATCCGTCCGGCCATCCGATCGGGATGGAACGGTTCCAGCGCGTCGAGCGTCTCGCCCACACCGACATACTTGATCGGCGCCTTGGTGACACCGTAGATCGAGAGCGCCGCACCACCGCGGGCATCGCCATCCATCTTGGTCAGCACGACACCGGTGATCCCGAGGGCATCATGGAAGCCCTGCGCGATCCGCACCGCGTCCTGCCCGGTCATCCCGTCCGCCACCAACAGGATCTCATGCGGCTTGATCGCGGCCTTGAGCCGGACCAACTCGTGCATGAGATCCTCGTCGATCTGCAAGCGACCCGCGGTGTCGACGATCACCGAACGCGCGCGCGCCTTGCTCGCCGCTTCGATGCCGCGCCGCACGATGCCGACCACGTCGGTCTCGCCCGGCTCACCATGGAATCCGACCTGCACCTGCTCCGACAACACTCGCAACTGATCGACCGCGGCCGGCCGGTACACATCGGCCGCAATCAGGAACGGCGCCTTCTGCTCGAGCTTGAGACGCTTGGCGAGCTTGCCCGCCGTCGTCGTCTTGCCACTGCCCTGCAGGCCAACCATCAGGATCACCGTCGGTGGCACCGAACTGAACGCGAGCGGCGCCTGCTTCTCGCCGAGCAGCACGACCAACTCGTCGTACACCACCTTGACCAACTGCTGCCCCGGACGAACCGCCTTCAGGACCTCCTGCCCGACCGCCTTCTCCTGCACGCGCGCGAGGAACTCGCGGGTGAGATCGAACGACACATCGGCCTCGAGGAGCACCCGGCGAATCTCGCGCAGCCCTTCCTTGACGGCTTCCTCAGTCAACACCCCTCGACCGGTGAGCCGGCGGAGCGTGTCGGATAGCTTGGAGGAGAGCTCATCGAACATAGCCCTCAAATGTAGCCCGGGGACGGGGTTGGGGCCACTGGCGAGAAGCGAGAGGAGCTCCCTCGCTTCTCGCTTCTCGCTTCTCGTTCCACCTTGAAACCAACCCTCACCGCCGTCCGTAGATTCCTCCGCCTATGGAACCCTCCTCCTCAATCTGGATCGCTGCGGGAGTCACGATCGGCGTCGGCGCCCTCTCAGGCGGCCTGACCAACGCGATCGCCGTCTGGATGCTCTTCCACCCCCACGACGAGCGCCAGTGGGGCCCCTTCCGCTTCCACGGCGCCATCCCCAAGAACAAGGCCCGGCTGGCCACCGCGATCGGCAAGGTCGTGGGCGAGCGACTCCTCACGCCGACCGACCTGATCGAGCGGCTCCGGGCCCCCGAGGTCCGGACCGCCTTCGCCCAAGCGCTCGACCGGATCCTCGACGACATGCTCGACCGGGAGCACGGCGCCATCGGCGACCAGCTCGACGGGACCGCACGCGCCGCAGTCACCCAAGCGGTCCATGACTTCGGCGACCGGCTCGCCGGCTCACTCACCGAGTACGTCGGCTCCGATGAGTTCAAGGGAGTTGCCAATCGCTGGGCCGACCGCCTCGATGGCGAGGATGGCGCCTCGGTCGATCGGTGGCTCGCCCAGGTCGCCGCCTCCCCTGAGGTGAGTGCCGGCATTCACCGGATCGTGACCGGCCAGCTCGCTCGAATGGCCGAGGACACCACCCCCCTCGGCGAACGCATCCCCGCAGGACTGGTGCCGGTGGTCGAACAGGGGATCACCGATGCGATCCCTGGCGCCGTCGAGCAGCTCGGCTCCCTCGTCTCCGACGGCACGCTCCGAACCACGATCGCCACCGCGCTCCGCGAGACGTTCGACCGCTCGGTCCGTCAGATGATGATCCACGAGCGACTGCTCGCGAAGATCGTCGTCAACGACAAGATGATGGATCGCCTGCTCACCGCGTTCGAGAAGACCGGCGTCGACAAGTTGGTCGAGGCGGTGCGTTCGACCGAGATCCGCGAACGCGTCAAGCTGTCGATCAATCGCGGCATCCATGGCATCCTCGAACGGCCGCTCGCCGAGCGGATGGCGGCACTGGGCCAGGAACGCATCACCGAGATTGAATCAACCGTGAGTGGTTGGCTCCTGGGTGCGCTGCAGAGCGACACCCTCCGCCACTCACTGCTCGACGGCGCGCGCGGAGCCCTGCGCGACAAGGCGCCCGAACTGCTGGGCCGGGCCCTCGCCAGCGACGCCGGACGGAAGGCGATCCGTCAGGCGGTGACCGCCAGCGGCACCGCGCTCCTCGACCGACCGATCGGTCGCCCCTCATCGTGGCTCGGCCCCGAGGCC
>JBDTNH010000172.1:0-3296 GCA_039933845.1 Gemmatimonadota bacterium | reverse complement strand
GAGAGTGGATTGGCCCTGATCGGCCTTCATGATCTCCTGGATGACCCGACCCCACGCCGCCAGCGTCCAGTGAGACCGACCGGCGGAGGAGAGATAGGGATCGTTGTCCGCGCCGGGGCCCTCCACCCACGCACCACCGATACGTTCGTGACCGATGGGATTCTGATTCTGATCGTAGGGCGCCGGACCCCAGCCAAAGCCGGTGATGCCGAGAGGGCCGAGGAGGCGCGACTGGAAGAGGCTCTCCCATGACGTCGACATCGCCCGTTCGACCATGTTGGCGACGATCATGATCCCGACGTTCGAGTAGGCGTGCTGACCTACTGGGCCGACCGGGGTGAGCGAGGTTGCCCACTGGGCGATGTTGGCCCGTTGGGATGTCAGGCTTCCATTTCCAGGAATCGCCGGATTGTCGACGTTCTCCACGATGCCACCGATGTGGGCCATGAGCATCTGCAGGGTGACGTTCCGGTACGCTGGGAGCATCGTGGCGGCATACTCGGGGTAGGCCTGAGCCAACGTGGTGTTCCACGAGATGGCGCCCTGCCCGACCGCGATGGCCACCGCGAATCCCGTGATGGCCTTCAGGTTGGAGCCGATATGCCAGAGGTCGCCCACCGTCACCTGGGTGGGCGAGGAGACCCGTCGGCGACCGGCGGCACCGGTTCCGAAGATGCCCTCCGCCCGCCGCACGATGGCGACGCCGATTGCCGGGACATCGTAGGCCACCCGGATCGAATCGGCCAGACGGCTCAGGAATGCCGTCCGGGAATCGACCCGGAGTGTCGCGGTGGCACTCTTGCCTTCGGAGGTGGCGGTCAGGGTGGTGGTCCCGCTGCCCATGCCGGTGATCACTCCCGTTTGCGAGACCGTGGCCGCCGCCTCGTTGCTGCTGCTCCACGTCACCGAGCGACCGGTCAGCGTCGCCCCTCCAGCCGACCTGGTGATGGCCGCCAACGGCTTGGCCTCGCCGGTCTCGAGTTCGGGCGGGACGCCACTCAACGTCACACTCGCGACGGCGACAGGCGTGACTGTCACGCTGGCCGTCCCCTCGATGGTGCCCACGTGTGCCGTGACCGTGGCGCTGCCCGATGCCACGGCGGTGACTCGACCTGAGGCACTGATGGTGACGACGCCAACCGGGGCCGCACTCCAGGTAACGTTGGCCGTCATGGTGGCTCCGCTGGCGTCCTTGACCGTGGCGATGAGGTTGCCCCCCTCGCCTTCGACAAGGGCCAGCGTCGTCGGCGCGATGCTGATCGAGGCGGCGGTGGGGGGTGGTGGCGGCGGCGGTGGGGTGGTGGGGGTGGAACCACCACCGCAGTTCGACAAAACGGCGATACCAAGCAAACTGAGGATCGAACGATGCATGAACACCTCCTGAAGGGACCTGTATAGCTAAAGCGCCAGATTCCCCCCATTCGGGTCATTCCTCTCGAATTTCCTCCCGCAGCCGAGCCAGCGCCTGCAACGCCTCGATCGGCGTCATCCGGTTGGGGTCGAGGGCGCGGAGGGCCTCGGTCAACTCGTCCCTCACGGGTGCAGGCGGGGTACCGGCGGGGGGCGGGGAATCGCCAAACAGCGACGGTTGGAGTGCATCAGGGTCGGCCGGCGCCATTCCGGGCACCATCCGATGTCCGGTCTCGAGTGTCGCCAGGACCCCCTTGGCCCGGTTCACCACCGAGGTCGGCAGTCCGGCCAACTCCGCCACATGGATCCCGTAGCTCTGGTCGGTCCCACCCGGCACGAGTCGGTGCAAAAAGACAATCCGATCGCCGCGCTCGGCGACGGCGACGTTGTAGTTCCTGGCGTGCTGCATCTGTTCGGGCAACTGCATCAGCTCGTGATAGTGCGTGGCGAACATCGTCCGGCAACCGATCCGGTCGTGCAGATGCTCGCTCACGGCCCACGCGATCGCGACACCATCGTAGGTGCTGGTCCCCCGCCCGATCTCGTCGAGCAATACCAACGAGCGTTCGGTCGCGTTGTGGAGGATCGCGCTTGTCTCGCTCATCTCGACCATGAAGGTCGACTGCCCGCGGGCGAGGTTGTCACTCGCACCGACCCGGGTGAAGAGCCGGTCGACCAGCCCGATCCGTGCCGTGGTCGCCGGCACGAAGCTTCCCATCTGGGCGAGCAGGGCGCAGAGCCCGATCTGCCGGAGGATGGTGCTCTTGCCCGACATGTTCGGTCCCGTTACGAGCAGCAGGCGCGCCGAGGGGTCGAAGTGGACATCGTTCGGGACGAACTTCTCGCGCGCCATCATCCGTTCGATCACCGGATGCCTGGAGCCGGTGAGTGTGAGCTCCAGCCCCTCGTGTACCGTCGGCCGCGTCCACTGCTCGCTCACGGCGACTTCCGCGAGCGAGGCCAGCACATCGACCCTGGCGAGCAGGTCGGCGGTGCCCTGGATCCGGGCGATCGCCTCGCCCACCCGATCGCGCAAGCCGACGAACAGTTCCTGCTCCCTCGTGACAATCCGGTCCTCGGCGCCCAAGACCTTGGCCTCGTACTCCTTCAGCTCGGGCGTGACGTAGCGTTCGGCATTGCTCAGCGTCTGGCGACGCTCGTAGTCAGCCGGGACCGATGCCTGATTGGCGCGGGTCACCTCGATGAAGTAACCGAACACCTTGTTGAAGGAGACCTTGAGCGAACTGATGCCAGTGCGCTCACGCTCGCGCTGCTGGATCTCGGCGAGCGCCTGCTTGCCGTTGTCGCGCAGGCTCCGGAGTTCATCGAGCTCCGGGTCGAGGCCGGATGCGATGATCTCGCCGTCGGTCTGCGTGATCGGCAGACGCTCGACCAGGGCGCGGGTGAGCAGTGCACGGATGTCGTCCAACGGGTCGAGACTCTCCGCCGCGTGCACGATTATCTGCGCGGTGCTCGTACCCGCAATCTCACCAAGCACGACATGCACGGCCGGCAGCTTGGCGAACGAATCGCGGAGGGCACCGAGTTCGCGGGGATTGGCTCGCCCCGATGCGGCGCGCGCGGCGAGTCGTTCGACGTCGCGGACGCCGTCGAGTGCGTCGCGCAGCCGCGCACGGAGGCGTCCCTCGGTGGTGAGTGTCGTGACCGCATCGAGTCGCGCGGTGATTCGGTCGATCACGCGAAGCGGTGCCGTGGTCCACTGCCGAAGTAGCCGAGCACCCATCGGCGTCATCGTGCGGTCGAGGGTCTCGACGAGCGTCACGCCCTTGGCGCCGGCCCGGAGTGGCTCGACCAGTTCGAGGTTCCGTCGGGTCATCTCGTCGATCCAGCAGAGGTCGTCGCTGCGGCGCACGGTGGGTCGCCGG
>JBDTNH010000171.1:0-3301 GCA_039933845.1 Gemmatimonadota bacterium | reverse complement strand
GCCGCGACGGGCCACGTGCTCCGGGTCACTGCGGCCCAACACCCCGCGGTGCGCCTGGATGTGCTTGCCGGTCACAGTCACCGAGCGAGCGACGTGAGGATCTTGCCCAACCTGCGCGTGAGGGTGGCACCAGCGCGCTATGGGACGCCGGAGGCCATCGCGCTGTGAGGATGGGGCCACCGGGCGGCTGTCGTGTTTACTTTGTGGGATGGGACGACCCTTCCGTTGGCTCCTGCTCGGAGCCGTCCTTCTGGCCGGCATCTGGTACGTCTACACGCCGCGTCGAGCGTGGGACCGTTTCCTCCGGGGAGTGGTGTTTGCCCAGGAGGGCGACCTTCAGGCGACGGTTGATTTTCCGACACTACGAGATCACTTGCGGCGCGATCTCCGGGCCGGGCTGGCTCGCCAGTCGTCGCTCGCGGCGACCGCTGCGGGTCCGGTCGTTGATCAGCTCGTCGGCCAGGTGATGACGCCTCGGGGTTTCGCCTCGGTGGTTACTGCGTTCGGGATGCGGACTCCAGGGGCCGCCGACCGGGACACGTTGGATGCTCGGACCGTCACGTCGTTCCGCTACCGCGGACCTTCGACTGTCGACGTGCGGATCCGAGCCGCATCGGCCGATCCCGAGGACGCCGGTGTGTTCACGTTCACCCGGCAAGGACTCCAGTGGCGGCTGACCCGCATCTGGGGATCCGGCCTGACCCGTCTTGGAGACTCCCCGTGATCCGTCGTTTCCTGCTCACCATCGCCTCCGGCCTCATGCTCGCCGCGCCGCTCGGCGCCCAGCGGATCCTGCCCGATCCCGTCCCCGGCCGCACCAGCCTCTGGGATATCGGCGGCGCCCAGATCATGCAGAGCCGGGCCGCGCGTCGGCCACAGGCCGCGCAATTCGACACCGCCGGCGTCGCGCCCCTTGGCGCCGTCGGCGATACCGTCACCCTCTTGTACCTCAGCGACGGGTCCAATCGCCCTCGGGTGCGGACCGCACGGATCACGCGTCGCCAGCGCTTCCTGCCGCCACTCACGTGGGCCCGGGCCTGTGACAATCTCGCGCACGCCGGATGGTTGTTCGACCTTGATGCGCCGGCGAGTGCGTCATTCGCGGTGGTGCTCCCGGGAGCCCATCGCACCCTCAGTTACAGCCCCCCCCCACCATTTGCTGCCGTGGGTGCGGCACCATTCTTCAAGGCCTACGCGGACTCGGTCTGGCAGCGCTACGATGCGAAGTATTCACCGATGACCGACCGACAGCGCGCCACGCTGTATTACAACGTCTACTCCGATTCGCTCGATGCCGGATGGCACCGCATCAAGCTCTGGGGCGTGCGCGGGCCGCACGGCTTCAACTATGCCGTCTTCACGGCGTGGATGCGGGATGACCAGACCGACGGCACCGACAACACCACCAGTACCTGGGTGGTGAACGCCTGGGGATACCCGGTGGCACGGAGTCATGGCAATGTGGACATCTACGGGGTCTCGGATTCCGATGGTGATGGCATCGACGAGGTGGCCACCTCGGCTGGCCTGATTCGCTGGGACGGATCGGAGTGGCGTATGCCGGAGGTCTATCGCGACGAGCCGTGCATGCTCCACCGGGTGACCGGCGCGCCGCCGGGGTGGACCCCCTGACCTGGCTCGCCTTTGCTGCGATCTACTTCATCTGGGGCTCGACCTATCTCGGCATCAAGATCGCCGGCGAGACCCTGCCTCCATTTCTCCTCGCCGGCGCACGATTCATCGTCGCCGGCGCGGTGCTGATGGCCTGGGGACGCTTCCGGGGCGAAGCGTTCGCGACCCGCCGGCAATGGATTGGTGCAGCCGGCGTGGGCTGCTGCCTGATTGTGCTCAGCAACGCACCGATCGTCTGGGTTGAACGCCGTGTCGATTCCGGCATGGTCGCACTCTTCACCGCCGTCTCACCGCTCCTGATCGCCTTGTTCAATCGGCGTCGCCTCGGCACCCCGATTGGCGCCCGACGCTGGATCGGGATGGCACTCGGCACCGCCGGCCTCGCGGTGCTCGCCACCGCCACACTGAGCACGGTGCCCGACCCCCTGCCGCTGCTGGTGATCCTGATGGCGATCACGTCGTGGGCGTTCGGCTCCACCTTCGGCCGTGACTGGCCGCAGCCCAGCACGGTCGCCATGGCGAGTGGCAGCCAGATGGTGGCTGGTGGCAGCATCGCGTTCCTGATCGGGATCGGCGCCGGCGAGCTCGGCCGGTTCGATGCCGCCGCGGTCTCGACCCGGTCGGTGTTGGCCTGGGCCTATTTGACCGTGTTCGGCTCGATGGTGGCGTACACCTGCTACCAATGGCTGCTCACGCATGTCGAAGCCAATCGAGTCGCGACCTCGAACTACGTGAATCCCATCGTGGCGGTGACCCTCGGTGTGGCGTTTGGTGGCGAATTGCTTTCGCCCCGGCTGGGCGCCGCCGCAGTGTTGCTGGTGCCGGCTGTTTTCCTGGTGGTCACGGCGCCGATCGGCTCCGGGCCCGGCGGCGCGGCGCGGGGGATGATGGGTCGGAGCGGCTAGGAGTTGGCGCTCACCAACAACTTCACGTCGATCCCACCATTGCTCGCCTGCCAGCGCTCGATCAACGTCATGCCGACCTGACCCGCGAGCATCGGCGCGGCACTGAGCATGGCCAGCGACCACCCCGGCCGCCTGGTAACGAGCGTCATCCCGAGTGAGGCATAGAGCGAGCGTAGCCGATCGGCCTCGCCGACCCGGACGCCATAGGGCGGGTTGGTGACGAGCCATCCCGCGCCCGGATGCATCTTCAGCGCCGAGATGGGGGCCTCGGTACAGGTGAGATCGTCGGCGACACCGGCACGTTCGGCGTTGGCGATCGTGGCCGCGACCGCACCCGCATCACGGTCGCTCGCCTCGATCGAGGCGGGAGGTGCGGGCAAGGCCATGCCCCTGGCGTGTTCGCGCGCGGTTCGGAACAATTCCGGCGGCAGTGCCCGCCACTGTTCCGCCGCGAAGCGACGTGCGAGTCCCGGCGCGATCCGACGCGCGATCATCGCAGCCTCGATCGGGATGGTCCCCGAACCGCACATCGGATCGACCAATGGGTCGCCCGGACGCCAACCGCACCCGAGGAGCATTCCGGCGGCCAATGTCTCGCGGAGTGGCGCCTTGGCGGTGGCCTGACGGTAGCCGCGGCGATGCAGCGCGCCACCCGACGCGTCGGCCGACAGCGTCACCTGGTCGCGGTGGATGCGCACGATGATCCGTTGCACGCCTGGCTCGCGAAAGACATCCTCCTCCAGTGACTCGGCTTGCCCCGCGGC
>JBDTNH010000170.1:0-3371 GCA_039933845.1 Gemmatimonadota bacterium | reverse complement strand
CCTCAGTACCCGCCGGCCCGCACCCCTTCGCGCGAGGAGCCGAGTGCGATCCGCACGCCGCCATGCACCGAGTGCATCGCACCCTGGAGCAGCTTGTTGTTGTCGGGGGCGGTGTGAATCTGATACTGCCCGAAGACGGTCAGACGTCCCCAGCGACCCTGGACACCCGCCAGGAAAGAGGCATACGCCGAGGCGCTGGCATCCTTGGCGGCGGAGAGCAGGCTGCCCTGCTCGAACGGATCCGTGATCGACGGGTCGATCCGAGGCGAGACGACCTGGAGGATGCCACCTCCGACGCCAAAGTACGGCTCGATCGGGAGCGCGACCGGGAAGGCCATCAACATCGCCTGGTAGCGACGGATGTCATTGAAGAGGACCACGCCGGATCGCTGATCCGATCCGAAGCCCTCGTCCACACCGACCATGAGTCCCGCGCGCCGGGCCATGATCAGGAAGTGGGCCCCCGCGGAGGGGATCACCTCACTCGCCTGGGTGTTGGTCTGGAAGATGAACGACCCGCCCTGGATGCCGAGCTTCCAGGAGAACGAGTCACCCCGCTGTGCGGTCGCGGTGCCGGGGAGCGTGACCAGCAGAGTCACGAGTGCCGACAGCGCAAGGGCTCGCCGGTTGAGCGTCATCGAATCGCCTCCTGAAGGGAAAACAGCGTCACATCGCCGCAAGGAACAGGCCGGAGCCGAATCAGATCAGCCCCAACGACTTCCCCACGCGTGAAAATGCATCCAATACCTCATCCAAATCCTGCCGGGTATGGCTGGCCGACACCTGACACCTGACCCGTGCCTCGCCCTCGGGGACCACCGGGAATCCGAATCCGGTGGCGAACACCCCTTCGCCCAAGAGCAACTCGCTCATCCGGATGGCATCGGCTGTTTCCCCGAGGATCACGGGAATGATGGGAGTATCGCCCGGAAGGGGTCGAAACCCGAGGGTGACCAAGGCATTCCGGAAATATCGGGCGTTCTCTCGAAGCCGGGTCACCCGCTCCGGCTCGGCCTCGAGCACCTCGATGGCCCGCATCGCGGACGCGGCCACGGTGGTGGGAATCGCGTTGCTGAAGAGCTGAGGCCGGGCGCGTTGCGTCAGATAGTCGCACAGCGCGGCGGAGCCGGCGATGAATCCGCCGGCCGCCCCCCCCAGCGCCTTCCCCAGCGTTGAGGTGATGATGTCGACCTCACCCACGAGATCGAAGTGCTCGGCGGTGCCGCGCCCGGTTGCCCCCAGCACCCCGGTGGCGTGGGAGTCGTCGAGCCAAAGGATCGCGTCATGCTTCCGGCAGACTTCGAGCAGGCCGGGCAGGTCGCAGATCGATCCCTCCATCGAGAAGATCCCGTCACTGACGACCATCTTGATTTCCCGATCGGCCGCGGCGGCGAGCTTGGCATCGAGGTCGGCGAGGTCATTGTGCTTGTAGACACCCGTCTGGCACTTGGTGATCGACTTGGCGAGACGGAGACCGTCGATGATCGACGCATGATTGAGCTGGTCGGAGAGGATCAGGTCGCGATCGGTCAGGACGCTGCCCGGCAACGCCTCGTTGGCGTTCCAGCAACTGACAAAGGACAGTGACGCCTCCGTGCCGACCAGGCGGGCGCAGGCGGCCTCGAGCTCGCGGTGGATCGAGAAGGTGCCGCAGATGAACCGCACTGACGCGGTACCGGCCCCGAATTCGTCGAGCGCCGCCTTGCCCGCTGCGACCACGCGCGGCTCATCCGAGAGTCCGAGATAGTTGTTGGACGAGAGGATGATCACCTCGCCATGCCCCTCCATCCGGACGCGGGCCGACTGCGGCGACTCGATGTGCATCAGGGTCTTGTACACGCCGGCCCGGCGGAAGCCGTCGAGGGCGGAACTCAGGCGATCGTCGAGTCGACTCATGTATTGATCTCCAGGATCACCTTGCCCGCAGTGCCGTCCTTGATGACGCCGATTGCCTGGGCGATCTCCTCGAGCGGGAAACGGTGGGTGATGATCGGGGTCGGGTCGAACGCCCCCGAGGCGATGAGCCGACGCATCGTGATCCAGGTCTGGTACATCCGCCGCCCCGTGACACCGTAGAGCGTGAGCCCCTTGAAGATCACATCGCGCGCGAAGTCGACCTCGGTCGTTCGGCTCGGAGTGCCGAGCAGGTTGACGCGACCGCCCGGACGAGCGGCGGCGAACGCCGTGGCGTGGCCACTTGGATGGCCGCTCATCTCGCAGACCAGATCGACCCCGAGCCCCCACGTGAGCGACCGTGTCACCTCGACGACATCCTCCGCGCCCGGGTCGAGCACCTGGTGCGCGCCGATCGCCCGGGCGAGTTCGCGACGCGTCGGGTTGAAGTCCGAGGCGATCACCAGCGATGCGCCCGCCGCACGGAGCACCCCGGCGGCGAAGCAGCCGATCGGCCCGCAGCCGATCACCAGCGCCGTGGCCCCGGTGACATCGCCGCCCTCAAGCGCGGTGTGCACCCCGTTGCCGATCGGGTCCATGATCGCGCCGATGTCGGTCGGGATGCCGTCGAGCTTCATGACGTTGCTCGCCGGCATCGCGATCAAGTCCGCGAACGCCCCGTCACGGTCGACACCGATGATCTGGGTGCGCACGCAGAGGTGCGCATTTCCGGTCCGACAGGGGACGCAATCGCCACAAACGATGTGCCCCTCGGCGGTCACCAGGTCGCCGACGGCGAAGATCCCGTCAGCCTCAACTTCCTCTCCGAGGGCCACTACGGCCCCCGCGAACTCATGTCCGACGACGACCGGTGGACGCAGCCGACCGGCCGCCCAGGCGTCCCATTCCCAGATGTGCAGGTCGGTTCCGCAGACGCCCGCGGCGTGCACGCGGATGAGGATGTCGCGCGCACCCGCGCGCGGTTCGGGAACCTCCATCACCTGCAATCCCGCTGTTGGCGCGGCTTTGACGACAGCTCGCATATCATGTCCGGTTGAAGTGGTGTCCGGAATATCACCTCGTGATCGACGTCCGCCAACCGCCGCCTCAGCTTCCCGAGTGAGCTGCCGATGATGTGGAAGACCGGCACAACCCGATGCCCCGCCTTGGGTTCGGTCCCGCGGGGGTATTGCGCGGCGCGGGAAAACTTTGATCTTGTATATGCCGACGCTACTCCGTGCCGGACACGGGCGTCGTCACGGTTCTCGCACGTACGTCGAGAATCGATGAACAACTCACTCGCCAGGGAGGCTCCATGGCTACGAAGAAGGCAGCGAAGAAGCGGACCGCCAAGAAGCGGACTGCGAAGCGGGGCGCCGCGAAGAAGCGGACCGCCAAGAAGACCACGCGCAAGAAGGCGACCCGCAAGAAGGCGGCGAAGAAGACCACCCGCCGCAAGGCTGCCAAGAAGACCACGC
>JBDTNH010000169.1:0-3418 GCA_039933845.1 Gemmatimonadota bacterium | reverse complement strand
TCGAAGACCGTGCGCAGGAAGTCGATGGTGCGTTCGGCGCCGTCGACGATCAAATACGGCGAAAGCGAGGTGTAGCCGGCCGGCTTGAACTGGGAATCGCGTGTCATCGTGTCGTGGTGCTCCCGAAGAGGATCAAGGTGAGTCCGATGGCCTGGGAGTTGCGCTGCATCTGGTCGGCCTCGGTGGTGGGGAGTCCCGGAGTCTAATGGCCGAACGGGGCGGGGGCGAGGGTGACGGGGCTACTCGTCCCCGTGCAGCGCCGCGTCGATGACCGTCATCAGTTCACCCGCGGTGTACGGCTTCGCGAGGTGCCGAATCGGGCGGTGGCCCGGACCCGACTGGGGCAGGACGGACTGGTCGGCGAGTCCACTCACGGTGATCAGCCGCACGCCGGGATCGATGGTGCGGAGTCGTTCGATGGCGGTGGCGCCATCCATCACCGGCATCATCATGTCCGTCAGTACGACCGCTATCTCATTGTGGTGGGCGGAATAGCTCTCCACGGCTTCCCGGCCATTGGTGGCAAGCATGACGCGGTAGCCGTGCGCCTGGAGGAGTCGCGCGGTCACGGAGCGAATCGCTGGCTCATCGTCGACGACCAGGATCATCTCCCCCTGGCCACGATGGATCGGACCGGCCGACCGTGGGGATCTCTTGACTGCGGAACCGGCCATGGTGGGCAAGCGGATCGTGAAGGTGGTACCCCTGCCCGGTGTCGATCGGACCCGGATCGTCCCGCGATGGCTGGTCACGATGGCGAGCGACGTGGAGAGTCCGAGTCCGGTGCCCTTGCCTTGTGGCTTGGTCGTGAAGAACGGTTCGAAAATCCGATCGATCACTTCCGGGGGCATGCCCGTTCCGGTATCGGTCACCTCGACGAGAACGTCGGCGTCGGCGCGCAAGAGGTCCTCGCTGCGGGCCGTGATGACGATCACCCCCCCGTCGGGCATCGCATCACGGGCATTGACCGAGAGATTGAGCAGCACTTGATGCAACTGCGTCGGATCGCCTGAGACGGGCGGCAGATCACGCGCGACATCAGAGTGGAGTTGTACCGTCTTGAGGAAGGTGTCGTTGCCGATCCGGACCACATCGTTGATCAGTTCGCGCATGTCGATCTCGACGCGACGGCCATCGACGCCACGGGCGAATTGAAGGACCTGGCGGATCATCTCGGCGCCCTTTCGGGCCGTGGTTTCGATGATGTCGAGTGTCTCCGTGCGCTCCGACTCCTCCGACTCTTCACGCAACAAGTCGATCGACATCAAGATCGGCGTGAGGACGTTGTTGAGATCATGGGCGATGCCGCCGGCCAGCGTGCCGATGCTCTCCATGCGTTGCGCACGCAGGAATTGTCCTTCGATCGCCTTCTGTTCGGTCACATCCTCCGCGATCCCGACGATGCGGTACGGGTCGCCCGATTCGTCCAGGACAGGATAGGCACGGTCGCGAATCCAGCGCGTCGTGCCATCTGGTCGCACGATCCGATAGGTCATGTCATAGTCGCCGGAGAGCTGGAGCGGCATCGCTTCGTTGACCGCCTCGCGATCCTCCGGGTGCACCGTGCTCGCCCACAGCGCGGGGTCATCATAGAGCGCCGAGACGGGCAAGCCCCAGATCGTCTCGAAGGCTGGGCTGGCGTAGAGGGCGCGTTGGGCCGCGGGGTCGCTGATCCAGAAGACCTCCTCAATGGTCTCGGTCAACTGACGGAACCGTTCCTCACTCTCGCGCAGGCTGATCTCCGCCCGGACGCGCTCGGTGATGTCGAGCCCCATACCGACCAATGCTGGCTTCCCCTGGTACATGATCCGGCGACCGGTGAAGAAGTACGGTGTTCGACGGCCGTCCTTGGCCACCAGCTCGGCCTCCACGCTCGATTCACCAACGGCCATCGTTTCCGTGATACGCTCCGTGACTCGCTGGATGTCGGCGCCGCGGAAGAAGTCGAGTGGTGTGAGATTCGCCAGCTCTTGGGCGGTGTATCCCGACGCCTCGAGGAACGGCTGGTTCCAGCGCAGGTACCGGCCGTCCTCATCAAAGAGATAGAGTGTTCCGGGGACGCTGTCGAGGATGGTCTCGAGGAGGACGCGTTCCTCATGATCGGCGGCATGTCTATGATGCTCGCGTCGCAGCCGATGCAGCAGCGCCATGATGACGAACAGCAGGATTGCTGCGACGATCATCGCGACGACGGGACTCATGCTGGCCGCCAGGTGCAGATCTCAGTCATGCGGGATCGGTGGCCCGAGGAGAGGAGTGCCGGACTCGTGATCAAGGGAGAGTGGAAGTTCGCGTCCGGCGGCCGGAAGTCAATCGGGGGACGGGGGGTGGTGGCGGGCTCGCCGCGAGGGCTTGACTGAGTGTAACCGTGTTTGGTAACATTAATGATGGGCAAGGTTCGACGAGGCGGCTACATCTTCCTGAGCTGGATCGGCGACCATTCGCCCACGCATGTTCACGTCTATCGGGATGGAGCTCTCGTCGTGAAATGGGATCTCGAGCACGGAATTCCGATGGAAGGTCAGGCGTCTGCTCGGGTCGTGCGCATTATCGAGGAGCTGATAGCCGAGGGGGAGTTGTGAAGATCACCAAAGTCAGGGCGAACAATCGCAAGCGGGTTGTTGAGGTGAAGGCTGGTCGACGGGCCTACGATTTTCCGTATGCCAAGCTTCCGGTGCAGCCAACTCGTGACGATCCGGTGACGGAAGTGGTGATCGACGCCGAGCTTGGCGGCGAGGGGTTCACCTACCAGTTGCGTTCCGGTATTGAGGCGAGCGTCCATGTCGATTCGGTGCGAGAAGTTGCCGAAGATCCGCTCTACCTCCAAGAACTGTTTCTCCACCGCCTGACCGTCGAGATGCGTGACGGCCTCGCGGCCAGCGGGCTGGGGGTACGCGAGGTGGCACGCCAACTCGGAACGAGCCCAAGCCAGGTGTATCGATTGCTTGATCCTCTCAACCATCAGAAGCCGATCGGGCAGGTCCTTGCCTTGTTGCATCTCGTTGACCGAGAGGTTGATGTCACCATCCGGCCGAGACAACCGGCTGTGGTGAGGGACAGGGACAGCTGACGGTACGGTTCAGCCGCCTTTCCCCCGCTCCACGCGCAACGTCACCGACAGCTGTCCGACGTGGCGCATGGCGTGTTCGGCGCCATGGACCAGGCAGCCGATCACGGTCGAGGGCAATTGCGCACGGCCGACGCCACGAAATTCGCCCAGGGTGGCCGGGTCGGTTGCGCGGAGTTGATCGACCGCGAGTTCGACACGCTGCCGGAGCGCCGCGAGTGCCGTTGCGATCTCGCCGGGCGCGAGTGGATCCCGTTCGCACTTGAGCGAGGCGAATTGCGCTTCGGAGAGCGCATCGCCCCGCGCATACGTGAAGAGCCGATCGATCACGCCGGTCATGTGCCGGAGATG
>JBDTNH010000168.1:0-3471 GCA_039933845.1 Gemmatimonadota bacterium | reverse complement strand
AGGCTGCGGCGGCCTTGGTCCGATCGCCGGCCGCCTCGAATCCGAGGCCGCGACCGTAGGCAATCAATGCCGCGACTGGAATGCCGCCCGCAATGGTGCGGGCTGGTTTGGCGCCAAGCTGTGGCTCCGCCGCCAAGCGGGTGGTGAGTGCCACGATGGCATCGGCCAACTGGTCTCGGCTCGCGATCGCCGGGTCGCCGCGTACGACGGCGATTGGCTTGCCGGTGGCGGCGTCGATGATCCTGGCCTCGACCTTGATGTCGCCGTACTGATCGAGCAGGGATCCCACCACCAAATACTTGGCTCCGGCCGCGGTTGCTGCCGCCCTGGCGGCGCCGAGGTCGACTCGGCCCGGCCGGGTACCAGCCGTGGGCTCAACCGAGACCGGGGCGCCAGAGGCGCCCAGCCCGGTCCGGACCAGATCGGTCAGGGCCCGGCCGATGGCCTGATACTCGTCCCGGGTCAGGCCGACCGAGCCGTCGGTCTCGAAACCACCGACAGCGATACCGGATTGGCCGATCAGGGCCGCGGGGGTGCCGACGGCGAGGATCGCGAGGATCGAGAGGTTGGTACGCATTGCCACTCCTGTAATCGAGGAACTGTGCAGCTTGGGAGACGTCTGGAGCAGGGGATCTTGGACGGTTCGGGGCCCGGACCTTGGTTCCGAGGGGGCCACCACGATATATTGCCCGGCTATCGTGGCGCCGCAACGGGGCTACGGCGAATGCTCAGGAGAGATCCATCATGAAGCCGAATGTTCATCCACTGTATCAGGTCACCAACGCGCACTGCCAGTGCGGCAACAAGTTCGAGACCCGCAGCACTGTTCCGGAGATCTCGGTCGAAGTCTGCGGCCAGTGCCATCCATACTATACCGGCAAGCAGCGCCTGATCGACACTGCCGGTCGGATTGATCGTTTCCGTCGGAAGTACGCCGCCACGGATTCGACCGCCAGCTGAACGATGGATCACCGACTCCGCCAGGCGCTCGCCCGGGCGGAGGAGGTCACCCGCGCCTTGGCCGATCCGGCCGTCGCGTCGGACCCCGCCAGGATTCAATCTCTCGGCCGCGAGCACGCCCGGTTCCAACCGATCGTGCGCGCGGCCGAAGCGTTGCATCGGCTCGAGCAGGAGCTCGCCGGCGCGGTGGAGTTGAGCCAGGGCGCTGAGCCCGAACTCGCCGCCATGGCCGCCGATGAGGTCGGCCCGCTCCGTGTCCAGGTCGACCAACTCACGGCCGAGCTCGCCGACCTGCTCGTTCCGCGCGATCCTCACGACGACCGCGACGCCATTCTCGAGATTCGGGCCGGCACCGGCGGCGATGAGGCGGGCCTCTTCGCCGCCGAACTACTTCGGATGTACACCCGGTTCGCCGAGCGTCGTGGTCTCCGGGTCGAGGGGATCTCCGAGACCGAGGGCAATGTCGGTGGGATCCGGGAGGCGATCGTCGCCATTCGCGGTCCAGAGGCCTTCGGGTTGCTGCGCCGCGAAGCCGGAGTCCACCGGGTCCAGCGTGTGCCGGCTACCGAGCAGCAAGGTCGGATCCACACGTCGGCGGCCTCCGTGGCGGTCCTCCCGGAAGCGGAGGAGGTCGACGTCAAGATTGATCAACAGGATCTGCGGATCGACGTCTTCCGCTCATCGGGACCGGGCGGCCAGAGCGTCAACACGACCGATTCCGCCGTCCGGATCACGCATTTGCCAACCGGGTTGGTGGTCTCGCAGCAGGACCAGAAGTCGCAGTTGCAGAACAAGCTCAAGGCGATGGAAGTGCTCCGGGCACGGTTGCTCGACCGGATGATCGCGATCGCCGAGGCCGCTCGCTCGGCGTCACGGAAGCAGATGGTGGGCGATGGCGATCGCTCTGCCAAGATCCGGACGTACAACTTCCCGCAGAGTCGGATCACGGATCACCGGATCGGGCTCTCGCTGCACAACCTGTCGGATGTGCTCGACGGCAAGATCGACGAACTCGTGGTGGCACTGCGACGGGCGTCTCGGGAGGAGTCACAGGATGGCTGAGCTCACGATGCTGGCGCGCGGTGACCTGACACGCGAGGCGACGATGATGCTGCAGGCAGCGGGGATTCCCGACGCCCGCCGCGAGGCCAGCCGTCTGTGGCGCGACCTGCTGACTCCGACGGATGAGACACCGAGCCAGGGGGGGGGCGGACTCGCGGCGCGGTACCGGGCGTGCGTGCGGCGTCGCGCCCTGGGCGAGCCGTTGGCGTATGTCACCGGGTGGACCGGGTTTCGACACCTCGTGCTGACCACCGATCGTCGCGCACTGATTCCCCGGCCCGAGACCGAGGGGCTGATCCCGTTGGCGATGCACAAGGTGTCGTCGGGCACGGTCGCCGACATTGGAACCGGGACGGGCGCCATCGCGTTGTCCTTGGCACACGAGGGTCGTTACGACCTGGTGATCGGCGTCGATTGTTCGCGTCCGGCACTCGAGCTGGCGCGGCAGAATGCCGCGCGGAGCGGGCTCACGTTGCGGCTCGTGGCGGGCGATCTGACATCGGGACTCGGTGACGGCATGGTCGACCTGCTCGTGTCGAATCCGCCCTACCTTGCGGCGGAGGAGATGGTGGCGCTGGATCCCTCAGTCCGCGATTGGGAGCCGGCCTTGGCACTCGCCGGTGGTGCCGACGGACTCGAGCCGTACCGCCGACTGTTCGCCGATGGGCCGCGCGTGCTGCGGCCGGGCGGCTGGATCGCGTTGGAGATCGACGCCCGACGTCCCGAGGAGACGGCCGCATTGGCGGTGGGGAGCGGGTGGCATGACGTCACCATTCACGATGACCTGTTTGGCCGTGCCCGCTACCTGTTGGCACGGCGGGAGACCACACAATGATCGACGAGAAGGCACTGGACCTCGGCCGCATGCTCGGCCAGTCGAATGAATATCAAGCGCTTCGGCGTGCTGAGCAGGCAATGCGCGACGATACCGCCGCACAACAGAAGCTCGAGTCCATTTCCCGGTTGACCCAGGAATTTGATCTCCTTATGGCCAAGGGCGAGCAACCGACCGAAGAGCAGGCCACCGAGTACGAGACCACGCTCCGCGACTTCGAGATGTCGCCGGCGGGTCAGGCGTATCTCGTGGCCCGCACCAATGTCGACAAGCTGATGCAGCGGGTAAACAAGGCCATCGGTGACGGCATCGAGCGCGGCGCCACCAGCGGGATCATCACCCTCTGATGCCGCGGGGCTGCTTCGTGGTGATCGAGGGGCCCGAAGGGGCCGGCAAGAGCACCATCACGGCCGGCATGGCGGCTCGGCTCCGGTCACAGGGTGTGGAGCCGTTGCTGGTCCGTGAGCCTGGCGGCACCGACGTGGCCGAAGCGCTCCGGCATCAACTGCTCGACGCCGAGCGGACGTTCACACCAGAGGCCGAGCTGCTGTACATGGTCACGGCGCGGGCCGACCTCGTTGCGCGGCGGATCCGGCCGGCGCTCAACGACGGAC
>JBDTNH010000167.1:0-3494 GCA_039933845.1 Gemmatimonadota bacterium | reverse complement strand
GTGAATCGCACCGCACCGCGCCGCGCCCCGAGACGCGGTCCGACGGTGCGGACCCACGCGCCGAGGGCACGGGCATCACCGCGGACGAGCAGGTGCATTCGATGTTCATCGCGGATCCGCTCGATTGGGCAGGGGGCCGGACCGAGCACGACGAGCCCGGCCTCGGATCGTGCGATTGCTGCTTCTGACCAATCGCGGAAGGCCGTGATCCCGCGCGCCACCTCGTCGGCATCAGGCCCGCTGGCAATCACTCGTGCCAGTGCCAGCGTCGGCGGATAGGGAGGCATCTCCCGATTGGCCAGCTCCATGGTGAGGAATCCGGCCGCATCGTGCTGCGCGGCGAACTGAAGCGCCGGGTGCTCGGGCTGCCGAGTCTGAACCAGCACACGTCCTCCCTTGGGACCGCGTCCAGCGCGGCCCGCCACCTGGGCGATCAATTGGAACGTCCGCTCGGACGACCTGAAGTCCGGGAGATGGAGGGCCGTGTCGGCATCGACCACCCCGACGAGGGTCACGTTGGGAAAGTCGATGCCCTTCGCGATCATCTGGGTGCCGAGCAGGATGTCGACCTCACCGGATCCGACGCGCCCGAGAATGCGATGATGTGCCCATCTGGCCCCGGTCGTGTCCACATCCATCCGCGCGATGCGTGCCGTCGGAAACCGCTCGGCGACCAGTCGTTCGAGTTGCTGGGTGCCGGCGCCCCGGTGGGCAATCGTCTCGCCCCGACAGGACGGACAGCGCGACGGGATCGCGCGCGTGTGGTTGCAGTAGTGACACCGAAGCTGCTCCGGTCCGTGATGCAGCGTCAGCGCGATGCTGCACGCCGGGCACTCGACGACTTCACCGCACGACGAGCACTGGATGAAGGTTGCCCAGCCACGGCGATTGAGCAGGAGCAGGATCTGTTCGCCACGATGGAGTGCCGTGGCGACAGCCTCGTCGAGCCGTTCCGTCCACGGCACGGCACCCGGATGGATCAGCGGTTCGTGTCGGAGGTCGATCAGCTCCACGGGTGGCATCGGTCGCGCTGCCACCCGCTTCGGCAGGTCCACACGGAGGAGCTCGCCGGCCTCAGCCCTCGCCCACGTTTCCAGCGAGGGTGTCGCCGAGCCGAGCACCACGGTGGCGCCCTCGAGTGCGGCACGCATCCGTGCGATGTCTCGCGCGTGGTACCGCGGTGTCTCCCCGTTCTTGTACGTAGCCTCGTGTTCCTCGTCGAGCACGATGATGCCGAGCCGCTGGACCGGTGCGAAAATCGCCGAGCGCGCACCGACCGCCACCATGCGTTCCCCGTGGTGCAACTGTCGCCATGCATCGGCACGCTCGTTGTCCGAAAGCCCGGAATGCAGCACCGCAACCTGATCGCCGAAGGCCCCCCGCACCCGGGCCACTGTCTGGGGTGTCAGCGCGATCTCCGGCACGAGGAGAATCGCGCCGCCGCCAGTTTCGAGCACATGTCGCACGCGCTCGAGATAGACGGCAGTCTTGCCGGATCCGGTGACGCCGAAGAGGAGGGCCTCACTGCCAGGGGGCATGGCCTCAAGGCGGGCTAGTGCAGCCTGCTGGTCGGGGAGCAGGTTGGCGGGCGGTTCGACGACGGGCAGGTCGGCGAAGGGATCCCGCGCGGACTCGATCTGTTCGAGCAACACGAGACCGTCGGCCTCGAGGCGCGCGAGCGGCCCGGCGGTCACCCCGGCACGATCGAGGAGAATTCCGACGGACTGTCGGCCGCCGGCGAGTTCGAGCGCCTCGTAGAGCGCACGTTGGGCGGGCGAACGCGCAAACCGTTGCTCGCGTTCGATCAGCGTGAGTGGCTCGCCACTCAACGTGGCGACCCGTTCCGTCCTGGTGCCAGCCCGCACATCCACCGGGATGGTCTCGAGGGTCAGGAAACCGAGGCGACGCAACCGCTCGGCGACCTCCCACGTCGGACGCTTGAGCACGCGACTGCTGCTGCGCACGGTGGCCGCATCCTTCCGTCGCTGCAGCCACTGGAGGAGATCGCCTGCGGTGCCACCCAGTCGAGCAGCTCTGCCGGCCTCCGTGAGGACCAGGTGGACCGCGGCCCGACCCCAGAGGGGTCCAGGAAGCATTGCCCGAAGCATGAGTCCGATGGGGGCGCCGGTGTGCCGCGCGGCCTCATCGGCGAGGGTCAGCAGCGGCGCGCTGAGTGCGGGCGTGTCGTCGGGCACGGCGAGGAGCTCGCGCGCGGTCCCGGGGGGGGGCGTATCATCGAGGCCGGTGACGATCCCGACCATCTCCTGCTGCCGGACGGGCACCACCACGCGCATGCCGGGCTGGGCCCGATCGGCAAGCGCCGCCGGGATCGCGTAGCGATAGGGCTCGGCGACCGGCAACGGGAGGGCGACGCGGGCGAACCGCGCGCCGCTCACCGCCGGCGGACGCCGAGGCCGGGGGCGTCGGGCACGCGGACCTGTCCCCCGGCGATGGTGGCGCCGATGAACGGGTCTTCGGAGAGGAGCGCCGCGCCGTCGAGATCCACGACATCGACCAGCGGCGTGAGATGTGCCGCCGCCGTGATACCGAGCGACGACTCGATCATGCACCCGACCATGACCATCATCTGGTGGGCGCGTGCGATCGCGATCATCCGCAGTGCCTCGCGCAACGACCCGCACTTGGCCAGCTTGATGTTGATGCCATCGACCTTGCCGACCAGGGCAGGAATATCCTCCGAGGTCACACAACTCTCATCGGCGATGATCGGGATGCGCGCCGCGCGTCGAATCCTGGCGAACCCGTCGTGATCGCGTGGGGCCACCGGCTGCTCGAGCAGCGTGACACCGAACTCCTCGAGGACCGGGAGCATCTTCACCGCGTGGACCGAGGTCCAGCCGCAGTTGGCATCGACCCGGAGCTCGCGATCGGTGACCTCGCGGATCGCCGTGAGCACACCAAGATCGTCGGCGCCACCAAGCTTCACCTTGAGCACCGGGTATTCAGCCGCCTCGCGCACCTTCATCTGCAGGCGCTCGGGCGTATCGAGCCCGATCGTGAAAGTCGACTGCGGGGCCGCGGCTGGATCGAGTCCCCACCAGCGACAGAGTGACAGCCCCGCGCGCTTCGAGACCAGATCGTGCAAGGCGGCGGAGATCGCCACGCGCGCCGCGGCATTGCGTCCGAGCGCCGCATGCAGGCGCGTCTCGATGCCCTCGAGCTGCAGTGGGTCGTCGCCAAGTTGGGTGGCATAGGTGGGCAACGCCGCCATCACGGTATCGAGCGTTTCACCGTAGAAGCGTGTCGCCGCTGCTTCACCCCACCCTTCATTGCCGTCGCCATCGGCGATCCGGACCATCACGGTGCGATAGTCCGATTGCCCCCCGCGGGCGATGATGAAGGGGTGCCGCGTGCGGAGCGAGAGGAATTCAGTGGCGAGTGTGAGCATGGCTCTAGGAGAGAAGGAGAGAAGGAGAGAAAGAGAGAAGGCGACATCATCGCATCGCGGTGACGGTGGCCAGCACCCCGTCGGC
>JBDTNH010000166.1:0-3499 GCA_039933845.1 Gemmatimonadota bacterium | reverse complement strand
CACCACCAGCGGTCGCCCGGCACGTCCAATGAACCCCGCCGACCGATACCCGCGTTTAGGGGCGAGCGTCAGCTCGCCCGGCATGACCAATGAGCACCCTAACATGTCACGCTGAGCGAAGCGAAGCGGCGGAATTCGCTTTCTCCTCCGTCACTGGCCAGACACAGTGACCTGCCAAGCTATACCGCTTCGCTTCGCTCAGCGTGACAGCCTTCTCGTTCCTCGCTTCTCGTAATCCTATCCCACACACCCCTCCACCCGACACCACCCATTCACCAGACGCATCTCCTCCACCGATCTGACCCGCACATCGCCCAAACGCGGCGAGCCGACCACCAGTGCCAGCGCCTGGGCCCGCGAGATCGCCACGTTCAGCCGGTTCGGGCTCAACAGGAACCCGGCACCACGCGGCGCATCGTCGAGCGTGCTGGCACACATCGACACGATCACCACCGGCGCCTCCTGCCCCTGGAACTTGTCGACCGTGCCGATCCGCGCCTGGTCGCCCAACCGCAATCGAAGCGCCCGCACCTGCGCATTGAATGGCGCCACGATCAGGATGTCCGAAAGGCTGAGCGCGCCAGTGGTGCCATTCACCGTCGCCGTCGCACCAATCAAGCGCTCCACCAGATCGGCAATCGCCTCGCACTCCTCGTCACTCGACTGGGTCCGACCATCGTGCGGCACGGGCATGAACCGCACACCCGTCTCTGGCCCGTCCCACTCGATCCGGTTGGCAGCCGCGTTGGGCGCAGACCCCAGTCGACCCTCATAGTACGCCGCCGAGATGAACTGACAGAGATCGGGCGGCATCCGGTATGACATATCGAGCAGGATCCCAAGCTCGGCCGGAATCGTCTGGTGCCCCGCCAACAAGTACTCCAGGCACGAGAGCCCACTCTCGCCGGGATGCTCACCCTGGGTCGGCTGCGCCAACTGCATCTGATCGCCAATCAACACCAAATTCTCCGCCGCCTGACCCGCACCGACGGCGTTGGCGAGCGACACCTGCCCCGCCTCGTCGATGAACAAGTAGTCGAGCGTCCCGCGCATCTCGCCCCGACTGAACAGCCACGCCGTGCCGCCCAGCACCACCGCGCCCGCGCCAAGGAACGACACGCCCAGCTTGGTGTCCGTGACATGGTCGATCCCGTCGGGCGCCTCGGAGCCGCCAATCTTGTGCAGTAGCGGCACGTGGTGCGGCGCCACCTCCGCAAGCTTCGCCAACAGGTTCTTCACCACCGCGTGCCCGTTCGCCACGATCCCAACCTGCTTGCCGTCATCAAGCAACGCCGCGATCACCTTTGCGGCTGTCGTCGTCTTGCCCGTACCGGGAGGGCCCTGGATCGCCAGTGTCGTCCCGTCCATCGCACGGATCGCCGCAATCGTTTCGCTGACCAGGTCGTCATCTCCGGCGATCACCGCGCCACTGGCGTGGCCGCGCAATCGCGGTGGACGACGGCGGATCAGATCATCGACCGCACCGGACGCGATCCGCCCTTCCGACCACTCGCGCACATAGTGCTCGATGGCCTCTGGGATCGGATGCGCATTCACATGTTCGTCGGGCAACAGGTGGCAGGCGTCGGGCAGCGTCCGCTTCTTGCCGATCTTCATCGTGAGCAATCCCAGCACCGGATCGACACTCTCGATCACCGACTTCATCAACTCACCACTCATCACATGCACCTTCGATCCCTCGTGCAACTTGGTCTCCTGCTCCGGGTCGAACTGGTACTCGTAAACGAACGACTGCTTCTCCGGCCACGGCTCGCGACTCGTCCGCACGAGGCCGGCCAGACAATCGGCGTCCTCGTGCAGCTCGACCTCGTCCTTCGTGAGCCGATCGAAGAACCGCCACCACATCGGCTTGTCATCCCGCCTGTGGAACTCGAGCAACCACGCCAGCAGCTCCGTGACCCGCCGCTCCTCGCCCTCGAGCGTGACGGCACGCGCAATCAGCTCCTGTGCCAACGCCTCCGCCGGCGTCGGTTCACGATCCGCCACCTCCTCCGGCAGGTCCTCCCGCCTGAGGTGCTGGGTTCCAGCCTCGCCCTGCCGCTCCAGCAACCAGTCGCGGAGCAACGCGGTCGAGACACAATCGTCCCGGTTGTAGTCACGGATCGCGTTGAGGATCGGCGACTGTTCCCAGTCACCCGACTCGCCGCTGTCGATCCAGCGTTGATACTCGACCACCGACGCACCGGCGCTCAGCACGTCGCCCTCGCGGGTCGGCATGTACAGATGCTCGATGTCCTTGAGCGAGTAGCTGGGCGTCCCGATCACCATCCCCTGGCGCACCACCGCGAGCAAGTCGACCAGCACGTCGTGACGCAGGAACTGATCGACCTCGTACTCGCGCGTGGCGTACTTGGTACTCAGCTTGGCCAGTGCGGTGCGCTCGTAGCCGGCATAGTGATAGACGTGCATCGTGGGATCGTCCTGCCAGCGTGCCCAGACCCAATCGACGAACGCCTCGAACGCCGCGCGTTCACCGTCAGCGTCGTGCGCCCACCAATCAACAAACTCGAGCGTGCCGTCCTGCCACACGACCGCGCCCTGCAAATACTCCAGCCCGTCGGGCGCGTAGGGGAACCCCTCGATGTCGTAGAACACGTCGAGCCGTGACGGTGGCGGCAGCAGTGCCAATCCCCTGCGTGGATCCTCGGGATCCTGCTCGCGGAACGCCCACGCGATCTCACCGTGTTGCCGAGTCTGGAGCTGCATCGCGGCCTGTTCGCGCAGTTTGGCCATCGACGCGGCGTTGAGCCCCTTTGGCGTCTCGCCCACGGGGTGCGTCGCCAGCGCTGCCAAGGTCTCGACGCCGGCCTCGCGGAGGCGGACGATCTGGCTCCGCGCGATCCCGGCGACCAGCGACAGGTCATCGCGCGCCTCGAGCAGTCGGGCCGCCTCCTCGCTCCAGCGTCCGTGCCCGCGATCGGCACCGGGGTCCGGCATCGTTGCCCCGTCCCACTCACCCTGGAACCGCTCGAACCGCCGCCGCAGTCGTTGGTAATAGTGCCAGAAGTCGTCGGTCCGGAAGTGCTTTTCGGCGCCGTCACCCAACACGAACCCGAGTCGACTGGGCCGCAGTGACTGGTGGCTGTCGAGCAGCGCCGCATAGGTCGCGAGTTGCAGCAGGAAGTACGGCTTGGCACTCCGCGCCAGCTTGGTGTCCCACGGCTCATACGACCACGCGCCCAGCCCGCTTGGTGTGTCGACGCGGTGCAGGAAGTCGGCGATCCCCATCCATTGGCCCTCCTCGAGCCGACCCTGGAAGATCACCGAGCGACCGGCGGTCATCGCCGCGCTGGTGTTCGCCGCCGCATCGGGGGCGTGCGCATCGATCTCGACCAGATCGGGATGGAGCTGCTTGCGGCGATCAAGGTGCGCGTGCTCGTGGCTGAGCCCGTAGCGCGCCGCGAGACCGAGCTCGTCGTCCTTGGTGTCCTTGGTGCGGGGGGGAATGCCACCGGTACTGGAACCGCCGCGATGTTCT
>JBDTNH010000165.1:0-3626 GCA_039933845.1 Gemmatimonadota bacterium | reverse complement strand
GGCCAGACGGCCGCGGTTGGGCCAGACGGCCGCGGTTGGGGTCGCGCTTGCCAAAACCAGCCATCCTGCCGTAGACTTTTTGTCGGCTGGAAGGGAGCCACCGGGTCCGCGGGAAGAGTCCAACTCACCTTCGTGCATGTCTTGTCCAGCGCTCTGACGAGACCTTCATGCAGCCTGTTTGCGGACCCCAGGCCATGCACGGAGGTCCTGTGACGCAACCACTCCCGCCCCGCCCCAACCTCGAACACCTGCGCCGTCAGGCCAAGTCGCTCCTCGCAGACTGGCGCACCGGCGATCACCTTGCCACCCAGGCGTTCATCGAGCACCTGCCGAAGGCCCGCGGCCTCGACCTCGCCGCTGCGCGCCGTGCCTCGTTCCGGCTGGCCGACGCGCAGTCCGTCATCGCCCGTCAGCACGGCTTCGCCAGCTGGGCGGCGCTCACCCGCCACGTCGAACTCCTCCGGGCCCTCGAAGGTGAGTGGCACTTCAACTCACTCCAAGTGGACGGGCACGAGCTGCCCTCCGCGCTGCTCGGCCACTCGAGGCTCCTGTTCGATGGCGATCGCTTCCGGATGGACTCGCCCGAGGGGAACTACGACGGTCGCTTCGTGATCGACACGGCGGCCACACCGATGCGACTCGATATCGCGTTCGTCGAGGGACCAGAAGCGGGCAACGCCGCGTACGCCATCTGGCACCTCGACGGCGACGCGCTCACCATCTGCATCGGCCTGGTTGGTGCCGCGCGGCCGATGGTGTTTGCGACCGCAGTGGGCAGTGGCCATGCATTGGAGCACTTGCGCCGCGCCTCGTCGGCAAGGCCGGTCGGACTGGATGGGGGTCTCGCTCCCGATCGGACCGAGCTGGGGACGGCGTCAGCGCAGGATGTTGGTACGGCCGGGTTCGACGTGGAGACGAATGCATCGCTGCAGCGCCTCGAGGGGGAATGGTCGGCGGTGCGGCTTGTCACCAACGGCAAGGAGATGCCTGCCGACTGGCTGACGTACGGCTCACGCGTGGCCAAGGGGAACGAGGTCAAGGTCGTCTTCGGCGGTCAGCTGATGCTGCATGCCAAGGTGAGGATCGATGACACCACCACGCCGATCGCGATCGACTACCTCCATCTCACGGGCGCCTCAAAAGGCCAGGTGAGCCTGGGTATCATGGCGTGGATTGGGGAGGACGTGTGCATCCTCATGGCGTCGCCCACGCATCCGCGACCGATCAGTCTTGCGGTGCACTCCGCGGCCCAGACACTGAGCCAATGGAAGCGGCGTGAGTAGGGGCCACGGTTTGGCTCGCCGCGCAGGGAGCTCCATCTCATCATGGATTTTGCCCTCGGCCGTGCGACTTCCGGGAGCGCTGCACGTCACCGGGGCAGATTCATTCAACGATTCACGACCAGAGGAACACCATGAGCAAACTATTGCGCGGCCTGGCGGCGGGGTATGGCGCCAAGAAGCTTGGCGGCGGCTGCATCTCCACCGTCGTCGTCTTCCTGATCCTGTGGTGGCTGCTGGGCGGGATGAACATCTTCAAGTAGGCAATCCTCGGAAGTGGAGTCGAGAGATGCCAGACATGATTCCGCGGGCCCGGTCGCTGCTGATCGCCGGTAGCCTGCTCAGTGCCGCGTGTGCCTCGCCCGCACCGAGGGACGTGGCCGATTCCGCGGAGGTGGCAGCCACCAATGTGATTCTCGCCGCTCCCGTGATCGACTCGACTGCACTGCGCGACTCGGCGGAGGCCACCCTCGCGCCACTGCTCGATGATCCCGCGAGTGCCACCTTTGACAGTGTGGTGGTGCGCCAACCGGCGATGGTCGAGGGTCGATGGCCGATGGCCGTCGTGTGTGGCCGGATCGGTGGGAAGCCGGGGCTGGGTGGTCGGAAGACGCCGACGCGCTTCATCTACCAGAACCGGTTCACGGTCTTTGTCGAGGCACCGGACAACCAGCGCCAGTTCCATGCACTCTGGGCACGGACGTGCGCTGCCGAAGCGCTCGAGGAGGCCTAGTCCACCATGGTGCAGGGAGCGATCTGCTAGTTTCCAGTGGTCATGCCGTATCGTATCGCACTCGATGAGCCCTATGTCCGGGTCTGGCTTTCCGGGGTTGTGACTGGTGCAGATCTGCGCGAGGCGGCGGACGAGCTCCGGGCCCACGAGCGTGAGCTGGGCATCATGCCGGATCGGCTCGTGGACATGTCGGACATGGTGGCGACGGGCACAACCTTCAATCTCGCCATTTTGGCCGCCCGGGTCCGCGGCGTCCAGCGATTTCCCAACACCTTTCGCTCGGCCCTTGTTTCGCCGAAAGTCGACGTTGCGGGGTTCGCGCGGATCTTTCGGGTCCTCAATCGCAATTCCCAGATCGAGGTCGAGGTCTTCGACCAGCTGGAGGCCGCGGAAGCCTGGCTAAACTCGCCGCCATCGGAGACGCCTGGGGAGTGAGCGGCAGAAGGGTCGACCCACCAATCTGGATATCCCCGCATGCCCGGCGTAGTATTGGACTCACTCCCCACACTCAGGCCTGCCATGCTTCCCTTCTCTGTTCAACGCGACGACTACGATGTCGTGATCGTCGGCTCCGGTGCAGGCGGCGGCATGGCCGCCTACGAACTCACGAAGGCCGGCGCCAAGGTCTGCGTGCTCGAGGCAGGCATTCCGTGGGACAACACCCGCGACTCCGACATGCTGGTCTGGCCGTGGGAGACCGATCGCCGAGGCGGCAGCACCAAGGATCGGCCGTTCGGCGAACACGATGCTTGCATCGGTGGCTGGAACATCGAGGGTGAGCCGTTCACCACCGCACCCGGCACCAACTTCAGCTGGTGGCGCGCCCGGATGGTCGGCGGGCGGACCAATCACTGGGGACGCATCTCACTCCGCTTCGGGCCCGACGACTTCCAGCACAAGACCGTCGATGGGCTGGGCGACAACTGGCCGATCACCTATGACGACATCAAGCCCTTCTACGATGACGTCGATCGCCTGGTCGGCATCTTCGGCAGCAACGAGGGGCTCCGCAATCATCCCGACGGCATCTTCCTCCCTCCGCCCGAACCGCGCTGCTGGGAGCACATCGTCAAGCGTGCCGCCGACCGCCAGCAGGTCACCTGCATTCCGTCGCGGCTCTCGATCATCACGAAGCCGACCAACGGCCGACCGGCGTGCCACTATTGCGGCCAGTGCAATCGTGGCTGCGCCGTCAACGCCAACTTCTCCTCGACCAATGTCCTGATTGGTCCGGCACTGCAGACCGGCAACCTCACCCTGGTCACCGGTGCGATGGCGCGCGAAGTGACGACTGGTAGTGACGGTCGCGCGAAGAGCGTGATCTATATCGACAAGGCGACCGGCGAGGAGCGCGAGGTGGGCGGGCGGGTGATCGTGCTGGCCGCGAGCGCCTGCGAGTCGGCCCGCCTGCTGCTCAACTCAAGCTCGTCGCGCCATCCGCATGGGATTGCCAACTCGGGCGGGATGGTCGGCAAGTACTTGACCGACACCACCGGCACCGACGTGGGCGGCTTCGTTCCGGCGTTGATGGACCAGCCTCGCCACAACTGTGACGGTGTCGGCGGCGCGCACCTCTACATGCCGTGGTGGCTCGACAACAAGAAGCTCGACTT
>JBDTNH010000164.1:0-3687 GCA_039933845.1 Gemmatimonadota bacterium | reverse complement strand
TTGTCGAGGCGCACGGCGGTGAGTGGATCGCGGCCGCTCACAGTCGGTGCTCCAGTGACGTAAATCCAAGCGCATCGTTGAGCCAGCGCACCATCGGCCGGAGGACGCGGATATCGGTGGCCAATTGCCGGAGCAAGGTCGGCGAGGTCATCACCTCGTTGGCCAGCATCCGGTGCACCGTGAACGATTTGTACCGGAGCCATGGTGCGGCCGGATGCGTCGGGTCGGCTCCGCGCGGGACGCGCACCAGCATCGCCTCCTCGCTCAGCGCGCTGAAGCGGCGTCGGAACGTCGGCGCGGTCACGATCTTCTCCCACGACGCGTAGTCGTCGAGCAGGGCCTTACGAATCATCTCCAGTCCCTCTTTTGGCGGCATCCAGATCCCGGCCGCGATCATCGAGGCGCCGGGCTCGAGGTGGAGGTAGAAGCCGGCTCCGCCACGCACCGCCTGTCCGACCCCGCGACCGGCGTCCTGATGAAAGCACCAGCACGAGGCGTGGGTCTTGTACGGCGACTTGTCCTTGCCGAACCGGACGTCTCGATAGACACGGAACATCGAACGCTTCGGGTCGCCGTGCATCTCGGGCATCTCCTGGGCCAGGATCACGTCGATCTCCTCGATGCATGCCCGCATCGGCTCCTGCACCAGGTGCGTGTATCGATCCTTGTGCGCCATGAACCACTCGCGGCGATTGTTGCGCTTGAGCTGTCTCAGGAAGGTGAGGGCAGCCGGGTCGAAGCATCGCCACGAGGGGGGGGTAACGGGGTGACTCCGGCGTGGCATCGGCTGGCTCCGGGCGATAAAGGGGTGACCGCATCATATTAGTGGTGTCGTGACCACGACTCCGCCCGCTTCCGCTCCCGGCAGCGCCCGCACGGGCGAGATGCCGATCATGGTCCCCCGAGCCACCGGTCCGATTGACCGGTTCGGGTTGCCGGGACCGCGTGCCGTCCTCTTCATCGTCCTGGTCGTGCGGGTTGCCCTCATCGGGGCGCTTGCCGTGACCGTCATCGCCGATCACGAGGGCCTGCCGGTCGGGTTGCCACTCATCATGAGCATCCTGGGCGGGGCCACGCTGGCGCTGATCTGGCTTGGCGTGGACCTGAGTGCCGGCCGGATGCCGTCGCCCGATCGGCTGCTCTTCCAGTTCGGTGTCGATGTGATGCTGGTGACCGGCTTGGTGGCGTACACGCGCGGCACCACCACGCCGCTGGCTGCCCTCTACATCACGACCGTGGCCAGCTATGCCGTGGTGCTGCCGGTCGGGCGGGGACTGATCGCCGCCGTGGCGAGCGCGATGAGTTACATCCTGGTGACGCTGCTCTTCGGGAGCGAGCCCCCCGGACTCGAGTTCTGGACCCAGGTCGGCGTGATTGGATTCGTTGGGGCGACGATCGCGGTCCTCGGCCACCGCTTGGCGACCTCGTCCAATCAGCAGCGGAGCTTGGCGGAGGCGCTGGCGCAGGTCCGGATGGAGGCCGACGAGATCCTCGCCACGATCCAGTCCGGCGTCATCACGATCGATGGCGAGGGGCGGCTCGCCTACATCAATCCGCGGGCCCGGCGCATTCTCGGCGGCACCGGATTCGCCACTGGGGAGCCGGTCCTCGAGACGCTGCGGGCCAGATCGCGCGACCTGCATGGCGCGATCCTGCGCGGCATCACCGATGGGGCCCGGGTCCATCGTGCCGAAGCCTCGGTGCGTCGAGCCGATGGGACGCTCTTTCCGGTCGGGGTCAGCACCACGACGTTCATGCGCCCGGGTGGCGAGCAACCGTCCGTTACCGCCATCTTCACCGATATCAGTGGACTCAAGCGATTGCAGGAATTTCGGCTCCGCGCCGAGCGACTCGAGGCCGTCGCGGCGCTCTCGGCGTCGTTGGCCCACGAGATCCGGAACCCGCTCATGGCGATCCGCAGCGCGGTCGAGCAACTCGCCAAGGGTGTCGACGAGGACGACGAGGACGATCAGGTGCTTGCGACGCTGGTGATGCGCGAGAGTGAACGCCTCAATCGCCTGCTGAGCGAATTTTTGGACTTCAGTCGCGTGCGCGCGACCAGCTTCGAGCAGATCGACCTCTTCGAGTTGGTCACCGAGGCGATCGGCTTGGTGCGGTCGCATCCGGACATGGTGGGTGTCACGCTCAAGATCGACGGTGAACCGACCATGATCGAGGGCGACCCCGACCTCTTGCACCGAGTCGCGAGCAACCTGGTGCTGAATGCGGCTCAGGCGCTGGGTGGGCGTGGCACGGTGCGGGTCGAGGTGGGCATGGCGGTACCGGGCGAGGGGCCGAACGGTCCGGTGGTGCCGCGGGCCAAGTTCGTGGTCCAGGACGACGGACCGGGGATTCCCGAGGCGGTGCGCGAGCGACTCTTCGAGCCATTCGTCACGGGGCGTCCCGGTGGCACCGGGCTCGGTTTGGCGATTGCGCAGCGTGCGGTGGCAAGTCATCGGGGCGTGATGCTGGTGGACACCGCGGCCAATATTGGGACCACCTTCTCCATTTTCCTCCCCGTCAGCGGGGACAGAGGGGACGTGACATGAGTCAGCAGGCATCGGTGCTCGTGATCGACGACGAGACAGGGATCCTTGACACCTTGCGCATCCTGCTCAAGAAGGAGGGGTTCGAGGTCACCGTCGCCCAGGGCGGCAAGGCTGGATTGGAGGCGATCCGGACGGCGACACCCGACATCGTGCTCACCGATGTGCGGATGCCGCAGGTGACCGGCCTCGACATCCTGCAGGCGGTCAAGGACTTCGACCCGATGACCCCGGTGCTCCTGATGACGGCGCAGGCGTCGCTCCAGAGTGCGATCCAGGCGGTCAACGCCGGCGCGTTCTACTATCTCCAGAAGCCCTTCGCCAACGATGAGCTCCTCGCCATCCTCCGGCGCGCGTGCGAGTTCCGACAGATTCGGGTCGAGAACAAGCAGCTCAAGCAGGAGATTCGCCGTGCGGGGGGGGGAGTTCGTGACGGGCTCAAGCGTCCGATCGGCAAGTCGCGTCGGTTCCTCGAGATCCTGCGGCTCGCCGAGCAGATTGCGCCGACCGATTCGACGGTGCTGATCGGTGGCGAGAGCGGTACGGGCAAGGAAGTGCTGGCGCGGTACCTGCACGACGCCTCGAACAGGGCAAGCGATCCATTCCTCTCGATCAACTGCGGTGCACTGCCCGAGACGCTGCTCGAGAGCGAGTTGTTCGGGCATGTGAAGGGGTCCTTTACCGGCGCGGTGCGCGACAAGCAGGGACTCTTCGCGGCGGCGCGCGGCGGCACCTTCTTCATGGACGAGGTGGGCGAGATGCCGGCCTCGTTGCAGGTCAAGCTGCTGCGGGTCCTGCAGCAACGCGAGGTGATTCCGGTGGGTGCCACCGAGGCGATCCCGGTCGATGTGCGCATCATCGCGGCGACGAATCGTGATCTCGAAGAAGAAGTCCGCCGTGGCAACTTCCGGAGCGACCTCTTCTACCGGCTCAACGTGATCCCGCTCGATCTGCCGCCGCTCCGGGACCGCCGCGACGACCTGATCCTGCTGATCGACTATTTCCTGCAGGACATGGCGGGCGAGGGCCAGGAGCCCAAGGCGCTGGCACCCGAGGCAATGGATGCGGTGATGGTCTACGAGTGGCCCGGCAATGTGCGCGAGCTGCAGAACGCGCTCGAGCATGCGGTGGTGCTCTCGAA
>JBDTNH010000163.1:0-3741 GCA_039933845.1 Gemmatimonadota bacterium | reverse complement strand
TCCATCGGCGGCATCGCCCATTCGTTGACGAGCACGTACGCGAACGTGGGACCGCAGGCGGCGATGGTTCCGACCAATGCTGGATAGCTGCTCGAGTCCTTCGCGGCGGGAAACTTGTCGGCCGTCTCTTGGCAGACCGGATCGACTTGCGCCGCGAGTGGTGCGGACAGCAGGACCAGCAGCAAGAGACCGCGCACGCTACTTGGCTCCCAGTCCGAGCACGCCGGTGCCCATTTCGAACACGACGTCGACCGGGATCTGCTTCGCGGCCAGCCGCTCGAGGTCGGCCTGCAGTCTTGGGCGGATCACGCCGACGTCGGCCATCCAGGCGGTCACGCCGTCGTAGTCGCCATTGCCCTGGAACCGGAGGATTGTCGCGGCAAGGCTATCGGTGGCAACCTTCATCCGCTCGAAGTCAACGCGGTAGGTGCCGGTCGCCGAGTCGCGGGCAAAGGCTCCCAGCGCCTCGAAGAAGTTGAAGCGGGCGACATTGGCGCGGCCGTGCGCACTCGATGCGCCGAACCGGATCGAGCGGAAGATCGAGGCGATGAAGGTGACCTGATTCTGGCGGAGGTCATGCTCACCCAACTCTCCCCGCTCGGCGAGCTGGGTCACCATGTAGAGGCCGAGCACGTCGGCTTTGCCCTCTTCGAGGGAGCCGGCGAGTTCCTTGAGGGATTCGCGGACGGTGCCGCGATTGTTGAGGGTATTCTTGATGCCCAACCCGTGCGCGACCTCGTGGAACATCGTGTTCTCGAAGAATGCATCGAACGACAGATACTGGCGCTGGTCTTCGGCGATCAGCACGTCGGCGATCGGCACAAGAATCAGATTGTACTTGGCGCGGACCGCATTCTTGAGCTGGAGTCGACGCGTCCCCTTGGCGAGCTGGACCTGTTCGTCGTTGGGCAGGTTGATCGCGATCGTCTTGCTCCCGGCATTCGCCTGGCCGGCGTAGTAGACGACATCGTACGCGTTGAGATCGCTGTCGGTCCCCGGCGTCTCTCGGCGGAGCGCCGCCTCGACCGGTAGCGCTGTCTGCAGGCTCGGCAACAGCGCCGCGTAGCGACTCAGGCGATCGCTCCACTCGCGATCCTTGATCAGGACATAGGCCTCGTGCGCGGCCTTGTAGCCGAAGAGCCCGTCGTCGTAGGTCTCGATCGGCCCCACCACGATGTCGACGGTGTTGTCCTTCATGTCGAGCCACGCCAGATCGCTCGGCTGATAGTTGTCGTCGAGCAGGGCGGCGGCACGAAGTTCGAGGTAGTGCTTGAGGCCGGCGTCGTCGGCGAGTGCGGCGGCTTCGCGCAACTTCGCGGCGGCACGCTCGACATGATCCTGGAACGCCACATGATACGGCACCGCGCTCAATGCACCGGCGCTGTCCCGACGGACGAGGGTGTAGAGCCCACGGAGTGCGGCACCGCCGTCAGGCGCCGCGGCGGCAGCGGCCTCGAACGATTCCTTGGTAATGTCGTGCGGATAGAAGTTCTCGCCCGGCGGCAGGGCGCCGACGCCGTCGACGAACGATGCGTTGCCGCCGAGCCTGTCCCACGGACCATAGTTGATATCGACGAGGCGGCGGAGCGAGGAATCGCTGACACTCGCGAGCACGGAGTCGCGCGGCCCCGATGCCTCCAACCAGAAGATCGCGTCCATCTCCTTCGCGGCATCGATCAGCAGCGGGATCATCTGCCGTTCATGCTCGGTGAGCGTGCTCACATCGGCATCGAGCCGCACGGTGGTGTACTGCGCGAGCAGCGAATCGGCCCGAGAAGCATGCACGGAGTCGGGTACGTCGGTCGAGGGCGCACACGCCGCGAGGACCGTGAGGACCAGGAAAGGATGGGGTCGCATGTCAGCTCCGGGAGAGAGAAGCGCGCGGGCGGATCAATCCTGGCGGATTGCCCGTCCCACGATGATGGTGATGTTGTCGGTGCCGCCGCCGTCGAGCGCATCCTGGAGGAGTTGCTCGCAGCACTCACGCGCAGAGATCATGTTGTCGAGCCGAGCGGTGATGGCCTCGTCGCTCACATGCTTGGTCAGGCCATCGCTGCAGAGCAGGTGCACATTCTCCCACGCCGCGGCGATCCGGGTGACGACCGGCATGTTGTGCTGCGAACCGATCGCACTGGAGAGTACGTTGCTGAGGGGAGATCGGGCGAGGTCGCTCCGCTTGAGCACGCCCTGATCGACCAGGTCCTGGGCCATCGTCTGGTCGCGGCTCACCTGGGTGAGCACCTTGTCGCGGTACAGGTAGTAGCGCGAGTCACCGACCTGGAGGAGGTAGTACCACGGCCACACTCCATACCATAGCGTCAGCGTCGTCGCCATCCCACGCGACTCACCCGACTCGGCGGCACGCGCCAGCACCGACTCGTGACTCTTGAGTGCGGCGGCCTGGAGCAGGTCGATGAAGTCGTCCTGCTTCGCATCACCCAGATTGTAGGCCTGAATGCTCTGGGAGAGGTATCGGGTCGCCTGTTCGAGTGCGATCCGGCTGGCCTCCTCGCCGTGAGCCCGACCCCCGACCCCGTCGGCGACCATCGCGAGGAAGGCGATGCGCTCATCGGCCTCCGCGAGGAGTGACTCCTGCGGCACCGACGTCGAGAGGACCTCGAGCCGCTTGTGCAGTGAGGCGAGCAGGTAGTGGTCCTGGTTGTCCTTCCGGACCGACCCGACGTGTGTCAGGCCCCAGACATCGATCTCCTCATCCCGAGGCTTGCGTGGATCGTCGGTCATCGGCAGGGCACCTGGGTCGTGGGGTGGAACGATGGATCGTAAATCTCGCTCAGAATATGCCGTTCGGCCGCCGCGACCGTAACCCCCCGGTCAGGAAGTGCTAGCTTTGGGAATGCTCAGATTGATGGTCGGATTCCTCTGCCTCACCATCCTGGCGCCGACCTTGGCGGGGCAGGCCGCCGATCCTCCGCGGAGCTACCGCGCCGCTCGGGCCGTGGTGCCTCCCGTGATCGATGGTTCCTTCGACGAGCCCGCGTGGGCGGCGGTGCCGCCGAGCGAGCCGTTCGTCGATATCGAGGGCGCGCGTCGCCCGGCGCCGACCCACGAGACGCGGGTCAGGATGATGTGGGACGACTCGACGCTCTACATCGCGGCGACCGTCATCGAGCCCGACCTCTGGGGCACCATCACCGAGCGCGACGCCGTGATTTTCCATGACAACGACTTCGAATGGTTCATCGATCCAGACGGTGATGGGCTCCGGTATTTCGAATTCGAGGTGAACGCACTCGGCACCGTATGGGATCTTTTCCTTCCGAAGCCCTATCGTGATGGCGGCAAGGCGGTCGATGCGTGGGATATCGAGGGCCTTCGCTCGGCGGTTCGATTGAACGGCACGCTCAACGATCCAAGTGATCGCGATGTCGGCTGGACCGTCGAGATGGCGATTCCGTGGACCGCCTTCGCGGACAGTGGGCGCACGACGATTCCTCCCACACCGGGCACGACGTGGCGCATCAACTTCTCGCGCGTGCAATGGGACCTCGACGTGCGCGGTGGCCAGTACCAGAAGCGCACCAATTCCGAGCGGAAGCCGTTGCCCGAACACAATTGGGTCTGGTCGGCGCAAGGGGAGATCAACATGCACGCGCCGGAACATTGGGGGGCGGTGACCTTCACGGGGAATTGACGTTTTGCGAAACGAGAAACGAGAAGCGAGAAGCGAGAAGCGAGAAGCGAGAAGCGAGAAGCGAGAAGCGAGAAACGAGAAACGAGAAA
>JBDTNH010000162.1:0-3747 GCA_039933845.1 Gemmatimonadota bacterium | reverse complement strand
ACTCGTCCCGGCAAAAGGTCCCGTTCGGGATCGCCCAGGTCGGCAAGGCGTTCCGGAACGAGATCACGCCGGGCAACTTCATCTTCCGGACGCGCGAGTTCGAACAGATGGAGATGCAGTTCTTCGTGCGTCCCGACACCGACATGGCGTGGTTCGAGCAGTGGCGCGAACTCCGCATGCAGTGGCACCTCGATCTCGGCCTCACGCCGGCCAAGCTGCGCTGGCACGAGCACGGGCCGGGTGAGCTCGCCCATTACGCGAAGGCCGCCTACGATATCGAGTACGAGTTCTCCTTCGGTTGGCAGGAGATCGAAGGGGTGCACAACCGCACCGACTTTGACCTGGCTCGGCATCAGGAGATGTCGGGCAAGAAGCTCGAGTACTTCGAACAGGCGACCGGTGAGCGTTACCTCCCCTACATCGTGGAGACATCCGCCGGCGCCGATCGCGTGACGCTCACGGTGATGTCCGATGCCTACCGCGAGGAAGAGGTCGAGGGTGAGATCCGGGTCGTGATGGGTTTCCATCCGCAGATCGCACCCATCAAGGCGGCGGTGCTGCCGCTCACGAAAAAGGACGGTCTACCCGAAATGGCGGAGGCGCTCTACGCCGATCTCCGTCGGACCGTGCCGGCATTCTACGACGACGGCGGTGCGATCGGTCGTCGGTACCGTCGTCAGGACGAGGTCGGGACACCCTGGTGCATCACGATTGATCACGACTCGCTCACGGCGCGCACGGTGACCATCCGGGATCGCGATGCGATGACCCAGGTGCGGGTGGGCATCGATCACGTGCCCGTCTGGGTCCACGACCATCTCGGCGGCGCGCAATGAGCCTTTCGCACAAGCGCCGCACGATCGGTGCGCACGAGCTGTCGCCGGAATCGCTGGTGATGAGTTATGGCTACGACCCGGTGCGGTCGGAGGGGGCGGTCAAGCTCCCCATCTTCATGACCTCGACCTTCGCATTCCAGTCGGCGGAGGAGGGGAAGGCCTTCTTCGAACTGGCGTACGGCCTGCGCGAACCGGAGGGTGGCGAGCAACTCGGACTGATCTATTCTCGCATCAACAATCCCGACCTGGAGATCCTCGAGGATCGACTCACCTTGTTCGATGGCGCCGAGAGCGCCGCGGTTTTCGCGAGCGGAATGGCGGCGATCACGACGTCGCTCCTGGCGGCCATCCAGCCCGGTGATGCGATCGCCTACAGTGCGCCCATCTATGGCGGCTCGAATCACTTCCTCCGACACATCATGCCGCGACTCGGCGTGACACCGGTGCCGTTCCCGGCTGGCGTGCCATTCGCGGAGGTCGAATCCGAACTGCGGCGCGAGATTGGCGACCGCCCGCTGGCGGCCATGCTGATCGAATCTCCAGCGAACCCGACCAACGGGCTGGTGGACATCCGGGCGGCAAGCAGGTTTGTCCGGAGCTACGACGCCGCGGACCGCTCCCCCCCCCTGATGGTCGACAACACCTTCCTGGGTCCAATCTACCAGCAGCCGCTCGCCCAGGGTGCCGACATCGTGCTCTATTCGGCCACCAAGTACATCGGTGGCCACAGTGATGTGATCGCGGGCGCCGCGCTCGGCAGCCGCGAACGCATGGCCCCCATCCGGGCGATGCGCACCTTCCTGGGGACCATGGCGGGACCCTACACCGGCTGGCTGCTCCTGCGGTCGCTCGAGACCCTCAAGCTCCGGATGGAGGCGGCGACCCGGAATGCCGGGGACGTCGCCCGCTTCCTGGTTCGGCACCCGAAGGTGCGACGGGTGCAGTGGCTCGGCTTGATGGCCGAGAGCGATCCGATGTACGGCGTCTACCAGGCGCAATGCAGCGGTCCCGGCGCGATGATCTCGATCGAGGTACACGGTGGCGAGGCAGAGGCCTTCCGCTTCCTGAACGCGATGGAGATGATCCGGCTCGCGGTCTCGCTTGGGGGAACCGAGTCCCTGGCGCAACATCCGGCGTCGATGACCCATGCCGATGTCTCGCCCGAGGACAAGGCACGATTCGGCATCGCACCCTCGCTCGTCCGCCTGTCGGTGGGGATCGAAGCGGCGGACGATATCATCGCCGACCTGGCACACGCGCTCGACGCGATCTGAGATCCGCACGCTTTCCCGTAGCTCGGAGGTTGCTGATGGTGTTTGAAGCATCCACGACACTCCCGCCCGATGACGTGTTCGACCGGGCGGTGGAGTTCTTTGGCGAACGGACGCCCAGCCGAGCGGCGTTTCTCGAGAAGCGCACCGCGGGGCATCTGGTGCTGCGCGGCCAGGGGGGGGAGGAAATCGTCATGTCGGCGCGGGAGACCGCTGAGGGCCGGACCAGCGTGCGCGGCTCGACCCTGCTGTTCGACCACCTGCTCTCGCGGTTCCTGACGACCTTGCCGGTGCTCGAGGTCCAGGCATGACGACCATCAGCGTCTTCGTGCAGGAGATGTGGGATCGCCTCGAGTTCCCATTCGACCCGACGCAACGCATCGGCGACCTCAAGCGGCGCGCACTCGAGCAGGCGCGCGTCGACGAAGATCCCGCCGGGTTCATGGTCAAGGTCCGTGGTGCCTCGGTCCTCGACGAATCACGGACCCTTGCCGAAGTCGGCGTCGTACCGGGCGGGAGCATCATCACGCTTCGCCGTGAGCGGATGGCCGTGCGCTGATCGCATGGCCATCGTCTTCACGTCGAGCGACTGCCTCGGGCATCCCGGCATGCCAGAACAGCCGGCGAGACTCGGCACCGTGCTCGAGCGGCTCCGGGCAATACCGGGACTCGACCTCAGGGAGGCCGCACTCGCCAGCACGGAAGCACTGACGCTCGTGCATCCGCCCGACTACATCTCCCATCTCGAGGCGTCCGCCGCCGCGAGCCAGGACGCCGGCGAGGAGGTGCCACTCGTCCCTGCCTCGTGGCCCGCCATTCTCGGTGCCACCGGGGCGATCCTCGCTGCGACCAGACAGGCGATCGACAGCGGTGGCTGCACCTTCGCGGCCGTGCGACCACCCGGACACCATGCGGGGCGGGAGCACGCCATGGGGTTCTGCCCGGTCAACCTCGTGGCAATCGCCCGCGAGTCGGCACGCCGGCTCGGCGCCGAACGGGCACTGATCATCGATTGGGATGTCCACCACGGCAACGGCACCCAGGCGCTCGTCGAGGCAGACTCGACCACCCGATTCGTGTCGATGCACCAACATCCACACTACCCCGGAACGGGTGCAGCGTCGGACCGTGGCGTCGGCAACGTGTTCAATCTGCCCCTGCCGCCCGGGCTCCCGCACACCACGTATCTGGAGGCGCTCTGGGAGGCGGTCATGCGCGCGAGCCGAGATTTCGTCCCGGAGATCATCCTCATCTCTGCCGGCTACGACTGCCTCGCCGGTGACCCCCTCGGCGGCTTCACCCTCGAACCCGCGGATTGTGCCACCTGGATGACACGGCTTCAGGAGCAGTGGCCGGACACACCGGTCGTCGCCACGATGGAAGGTGGCTACCTTCCGGAACGGCTCGCCGACGGGGTGGCCGCCACGGTGGCGGCGATGCGCTGATGGGGCACATGAACCCCGGGTCATCACAAATGCGATCCGCGACCACCGTACGGGCGCAACATGTTGCGCCCCTGCCGATGACTTTCGGATCAGCACGAATGTGTTTCACCACCACCGTACGGGCGCAACATGTTGCGCCCCTACCGAGGATTGTCGGATTATGGCGAAATCGATTCGCGACCACCGTACGGGCGC
>JBDTNH010000161.1:0-3756 GCA_039933845.1 Gemmatimonadota bacterium | reverse complement strand
GAGGCGGCGAGCGAGGCGATCCGCTCGAACCGATTGACGCCGCGCAGGATCTCGAACGTGTAGACGGTGTGGCGCCGCATCTCGGCCATTTCGTTCGGCTCGAGCGCCGTCGTCTTGTCGATCACCTGATTGCTCACGCCAAGCTTGCCGACATCGTGCAGCAGAGCCGCACGACGAATCGCTCGGATGTCCCGACGCGGCAACCCCATTTCCTTGGCAGTCCGCGTGGCAAGGAACGCCACGTTCTGTGAGTGCCGCGCCGTAAAGTGACTCTTGGCATCGATCACCTTCGCGAACGCCTCGGCGACGGTGTCGAGCCGAAGCTCGTCGGCATACACGATCCGTTGTGCCGGCTCATATTCGCCCAACTCCGCACGCGCGTCCGCGCTCTGCAGGCGGCCCCAGAAGACGGCGTCGTCGCGGAATCGGTCGAGACAGTTGACCAATGCTGGGTCGAACCACCGGCCACTGCGCGCGTGCGCCACACTGTAGGCCGTGGCCACATCGAAGCCATGCTCAAACACCTCGACCGTCTGGGCCAAACCAACGATCCGGGCCAGCAGCGGGATCGCGGCGCCGCGCAGCCCGCTCGGCACCCCATTGCCATCCCAGTGCTCATCGACCGCGCGAATCGCATCGCAGGTCGCGACCGGCATCGCGAGCATCGCCCCGATGTCCGCACCCCGATCGGCCTTGAGCCGCGCCATGTCGTGGCGTGCCACCTTCACCCTGCCGCCCTGCCGGAGCGCATGCCAACCGCGCACCATATTGGACCGGCCGACCAAGGAGTGCTTCATGGCATACCGGGTCCGATCCATCCGGTCGGTCCAATCGATCAGGCGATGGGCCTTCTTGAGGGCGCGGTCGTCGCCGCCGTAGAGCGAGCTCATCGCGGCGCTGTTGCTACTGCAGCCGAGGTCCTTGAGTAGGAGCGCGTAGAAGAGCGCGCTGGCGTCCTTCTCCGGGAGTTCCAGGATAGACGCGATCCGCATGCCGATCATGGTGGTGCGGACCGAATGCCCCATCGGCTGGCCCTCGGCCAGATCGAGCGCATAGGACATGGCGCCGACGACATCATTGAGACGAATGCCGGCGTAGGCCCCGGTGTCCTGAGGAGGTTGTGACAGGGCAAGCCGATCGGCCAGCCGCGCCGAATGGGGCGCGGCGAGGTCCGGTCCGGTCTCCGCCGTGGCGAGTGCCCGCGCGTCGAGGGTCATGACCAAGGAATCGGCAAGATCGGTGCCGGTATCCCAAAGGGCCGAAAATTGCCCTACCTGTCAAAAATCTTGACAGCAACCTCCGGCTTGGACCAGACATCTCCTATAGACTGCAGACTGGTGCCCCCAAGGCCGCCACTCCATCTTGCAGGCCCGATGGTCGGAACCGCTCCGGTCCACGGTCTCATTTCGTCACGGAGCTCGTCCTGGCCGCAGTCTCCAGGCCCTTGTCCACCTCGTCTCTGGTTGAGTCTCGTCCCATCCGGGGTGAGTTCTCCGCGCTGGACCTCCTGACGGCGACGTACACCCTCTGCTCGGCGGCCGTGCTCCTGGTCCGCAGCATGATCGTCGACCAGCGGGTCACCGGGACCTCCCTGCCATGGCTCCTCGTGGCTCACCTGCTTCTGCTGATCCTCGTGGTGCTCGCCCGAAAGGCGCGAAATGAGGCAGCGCCGGGGCTCTCGCTCCTGGCGGAGTGGTACCCGCTGGTTGTCCTGATGGCGGTCTACGGCTCGATCGGCCTCCTGAATGGTCCGCTGCAGCACCTCAACGCTTCGCTTGATCCGGTAGTGATCGGCTGGGAGGCAAAGCTCAGGGGACCCCAACTGCTCGATCGGTGGGCCGGCCATCCTGGGCCGAGCTATGTCAACTGGATCCTCGGCTTCTCATACCTCGCATTCTTTCCAATGGTGATCGCCGCCCCGCTCGTCTTGTGGCTTCAGGGAAAGCACGAGCACGCCAGACGCGCGATCTTCGGCATCTCGCTCACCTTCCTCACCTGCTATCTGATCTTCCTCCTCTTCCCGGTCGCCGGTCCGTCGTATCTCATCGGATGGCCAGACACCCAGACGTCCGCCGACCTGCCGGTCCGCCTGGTCCGTTCGCTCAACGAACGCGGTGATTCCTGGGGGTCGGCCTTCCCATCGAGCCACGTTGCCGGCTCCGCCACGGCCCTCGGACTCGGCATGCTCGGCTGCAAGAAGCTTGGCACGATGCTGATGCCGATCGCGATCGGGATCCTGCTCGCCGTGATCTACTTCCGGGTGCACTACGTGCTCGATGCCGTCGCCGGACTCGCCATGGCCGCGCTCAGCATCACCATCGTTCGACGATTCTGGCCGCTCGACACACCCATCACATGAAACAGTCGTGGCGCCTGCTCCTCGCGCTGCTCGGCACGGTGTTGCTGGTCGCGATGGTCAGGGTCATCGGACCCCGCGTCGTCCTCGAAGGTGTCCGGCGAGCGGGATGGGTGCTGCTGCCGATCATGCTGGTGCAGCTTGCCGTGTACAGCCTCAACGCGTGGGCGTGGTGGCTGCTGTTCAATCCGACGCACCTGCGCCCGAGCTACCTCCGCACGCTCGGCATCAGCGTCACCGGCTTCGCGCTCAACTTCATCACGCCGGTGGTCAACGCCGGCGGCGAACCCTACCGGGTCGCAGCGCTCACACCAGATCTCGGCCTCAGTCGTGCCACCGGGTCGGTGCTCGGCTACGTGATGGTGCACGCCGTGAGTTCCCTGCTGCTCTGGCTTGGAGCGATCATCATCACCTTGGTGTTCCTGCCGCACGCCGGCGTCGGGACACCGGCGCTGTTCGGCGGGGCGGCACTCGTCGTGATCGCACTCGGGGTGGTGCTCTCCGGACAACGCGACGGGTTCGTGCTGAGGATCGCCGCACTGTTATCAAAGTTGCGGTTCCGGAAGTGGTCGGCGTGGCTTGAGGCGCGGCACGAGGCGTTCGCGGCGATCGATGCTGAACTGGTGGCACTCTGGCGCGATCGCCCGAGTCGGTTGATCGCTGCCATCGCCACCGACACACTCGCCCGGGTCGTCGGCGCCCTGGAATTCTTCCTGATTGGGCTGGCACTCGGCATCCCGCTGGCCTTCACGACCAGCGTCGCGATGTGGGGGCTGCTGGCACTCGCCATGAATCTCTTCTTCATCTTCCCCTGGGAGCTCGGATCTCGCGAAGCGTCGGTCTACGGCGTGACGCATCTGGCCGGCGTGCCGATCGAGATCGCTGCGCTCGCGGTGGTGGTCGGTCGCGTGCGCGAACTCACCTGGGCGGGGCTCGGGATGGGCGTGTTGTGGTTGGAGGCGCGGCGGTCCAGAGCCTGAAGCCTCCACCGGTGTCCCCGCCGCATCTCATCACTCTCTGACATTCGCGTGGGCACGTTCCTGCAACACTTCCGAGTCTCCGCCACGTAGGGCGGACGGAGCAATCTGCCCCATCCCGATCGCCACTCGCGCCCCGGAGCAACGATGTACCGAGCATTGACACTGGCCGCCACCCTGTTCGCTTGTGGAGGGTCGGCCCAATCTCCCATCGAGGAGCCGGTCCATCCCATCGGCCCCATCGAGCGGTACAGCTTCCTGGCGCGGCTCGGCAACGACACGGTCTCCGTCGAAAATGTCGCCAAGAGTGGCAACACCCTGATCAGTGACGACGTCGACCGGTTTCCCCTCGTGCGTCTTCGGCACAGCGAGTTCGAGATCGCGCCCGACGGACGACTCATCCGCATGGTGATGGACATCCGG
>JBDTNH010000160.1:0-3778 GCA_039933845.1 Gemmatimonadota bacterium | reverse complement strand
ATTGGAACGGCACTTTTCAGTGGTCGGGCAGGTCCACGAACTGGAATCGCTTCTCCCTCAAATCAAGACGACCAAGCCCGACGTGGTGGTATTGGATCTCACCTTTGACAGAGAGAGCTCCTTACCAATCATGCGCGAGGCGATTGCAGACAGCGAGATCACCGCTCGGTTCGTCGTCTTGACCGCGCACGAATCCCGGGCGCTCGAGAAAGCGGCACTCGGTGACGGTGCCCACGTATTCCTATTGAAGGGAATCGGCACCGATCAACTCCGATTTGCGATTGAAGCGGCAGCCGAGAATCGACCCTATGTCCCAGAAGGGGTGTGGCCAGACAGGGGCCGAACAGACAGGGCCCTGTTGCATGTCGAGGGTGTTGTGCTCCGGTCAAATCAGGTGCGGGTGCTCCTGCTGCTCCAGGAGGGGTTGAGCCGCACTCAGGTCGCCGAGCGGCTCCAGATTGGTATTCGGGGAGTGGATTTCCACCTCAGGAGCGCGAAGCGGGCCATCGGGATCCACAAGCTCCAACTCCTCCTGAACTGGGTCGCCGAGCGGCGGGAAGTGCTGGAGGCCGCGCTCAAGGGGGCGGGGGTGGCGGTGTAGTGCGAGCCCACGAGCTCGTCGCTAAAGCGACGGCTCGGCTACTGGGAGCTAAAGCGCCCTTGCTCCCCGAGAAGGCCCAATGCGATTGGTCGGTCGGGGCTCCTCGCGGAGCAAGGCGGGTTTACCCCGCCCTCAGTGCCGAGCCCGGGTGATGTTCCGCAAACGAGCGTAGCGAGATGCGGAACCACCCGTGGGCTCGGTCAGGTAGCCGCACCGCGCTGACGCGCGGCGGGCGGGCCGCCTGCCACCTCGCGGCTTGGCGATGGTTGTGGAGTGGGCTACCGCTGGCCCCTTCACGCTTCGGCTCGAATTCAAGGACGGTACCTTCGGCACCGTCGACCTCGGCCCACGGATCCTTGGTCGAGGAGGAATGTTCGAGCCGCTCAATGATCCGGCCTACTTCGCCAGGGTCACGGTCGACCACGAGGCCGGAACCATCGTCTGGCCGAATGGGGTCGACCTCGATCCAGATGTGCTGTACGCGAGGGCGCACGGCATGATGGTGCCAAGCACCGGGGAGTAGCCGGGCGCAGGAGCTCGTGCTAGCCCTGCCGCCCGCCCGCGATCGGCGCCGCGCGGAGGGAAACGCCGAGAGCGCGGATCAGCCGGAGCACGGTGTCGTACCGTGGGCCGGCGCCTGGCGCCAACGACTTGTAGAGACTCTCACGTCCCAGCCCGGTCTCGTTGGCTATCCGTGTCATACCGCGGGCCTTGACGACATCGGCGATTGCCTGCAGGAGGACGTCGGGGTTCCCGTCGGCAAGTGCCGCCGTGAGGTACTCCGCGACCACGACATCCGAGTCGAGGTAGTCAGCGGCATCGAACCGTCGGAGCTTCTTCATGATCGGCGCTCCAGTGCGTCGAGGAGTCGTCTGGCTCGGCGGATATCTCGCTCTTGCGACGACTTGTCGCCGCCACAGAGCAGCACCCAGGTCGTGGCACTCCGCCGGCAGTAGTAGACCCGATACCCGGGACCTGTGTGGATTCGCATCTCGAAGATCCCCATTCCGACCGATGAAACATCCGCGAAGTTGCCCGCTTCTGCCGAGCGCAGCCGCGCGAGGATGCGAGCTTTTCCTGCCGCATCCCGTAGTGTCCTGAGCCACCGGTCGAAGGCATCGGTGCGCAGGAAGTGCGTCACGGAGCAATGTATCCATGCGGATACAGAGGGTCAAGCATCCCTCGGAGGGTGGCGCGGGGGCATCGTGAGCGGGCGACCATGCGGGCCACGTTCGCATGCCACGCGTGCGGCGACGGTACCTGGTGGCGCCGTACGGTATCGGCGAATGCAGCGAGCTCTCCACGTGGGGCGGGGTGCGCGAGCCCACGAGCTCGTGGCTAAAGCCACGGCTCGGCTATCGGGAGCTAAAGCGCCCTTGCTCCCCGAGAAGGCCCAATGCGATTGGTCGGTCGGGGCTCCATGCGGAGCAAGGCGGGTTTACCCGCCCTCAGTGCCGAGCCCAGGCCATGTCCTGAGCGAAGTCGAAGAGCCTGCCCCGAGCGTAGTCGAGGGGATCAGCCTGTGGGCTCGTGCGCGGTGCCGGATTCGAGCAGCCACCACCCTACCCAGCCAACACGTGCCGCTCCACCGTCCCTGAGACGGTCGCCCCGCCGATCGTGACGTACATCTCCCGATCGGCAATCGAGAGCGACATCGTGATGCGCCGATCCAGCAATTCCACGAGGCCATCGATCAGCCCGCGATCAAAGGAATAGATCTCCAGTGCCTCGCTCCGGTGGATCTTCTCCCCCTCGAGTTGCCGCAGCAGGATCCGCGGCTCCTTGTGCGTGTACACGGCCACTCGCGGCGCCGCCTTGCTCGCCTTGTGGAGCCGCGCCGCGTCGGGGGAGCCGATCTCGATCCACACCTGGATCGTGCCGGTAAGGTCGCGCACGGCGATCGGCGGATCATCGGGCTCGGAGATGCCGCGGCCAAAGACAATCCCCTCGGTGTATTCGAGGCAATACGCTAGCACGCGCGCCACCATGTACTCGGGCGATTCCGAGGGATGGCATGCGACCCGGAGCGCCAACGCCTCGTAGACTCCACGGTCCACGTCGGCGAGCTGGATGTCGAGGTTGTAGATCGTCGCGCTGAGGGCCACGTGCTACTCCTGCATCCCCTTCAACACCCCTGCCGCCACCTTGCTGACCCGCGCCTCTGCGGCGGCCACTTCCGACGTCAGGTCGAGATGCGGCAATGTCATCTCCGGAATCTTGGCGATCGCTCCGAGGTAGTAGTCGCGCCAGGCGGTGATGATCGTCACTTGCAGTGCCGCAGAATCGGGACTCGTCGCTACGACGGCCTTCGATAGCACGCCCTCTGCCTTGATGCGCCGCTCGGCGATCGCCGCCATCTCGGTGATCGCGGCACGCGCATACGCCGGCTTGTCCTCCGCCGTGAGAATCAGCGAGGTCGACAACGCACAGTTGCCCACGCTCGCCAACTCACCGGCACTCACCATCTCGATCCGGTCGAGGTCGACATGGTAGTACTGATCGGTGAAGTGCCACATCAAGAGTCCGGGAATCCCCGCCGACACGAACGGCGTGTGATCGCTGCCCCCCTCGTACGGGTTTGCCTTGACGACCCAGCTGCCGCCGGTGGCGTGCGACCGATCGACACAACGCTGCTTGACGAAGTCGTTGAAGTAGTGCGGCCAGATATCCTTGGCCGCCATCGTCTGGCCCTCGCCCCACGCGGTGTGCTGGTCCTCGCCACGCACCCAGATCTTCGACGGGTCGGGCATCTTCTCGATCAGGAAGGTGCCACCGGTGAGCGCGGTGTTCTCACCCACCATGTCGAGCGACATCCCCCACTTGATCCCTTGGCGACGCACCGAATCCTCTTCGATGTAACGCCGCGTCTGGGTGATCTCGACACCCCAGAGCATGGTGATGGTGCGCCCCGGATTGATCTGGCCGGCCTTGAGCATGACAGCCGCCGTCCGCGCCATCTCCGCGAGCAAGCCGACACCGGTGGCGTTGTCGTTGGCACCCGGCTCCTGCACATGGGCCGAATAGACGAACCGCTCCGTCGGCGCAACCCTGCCACGGATCTCGGCGACGACGGTGCGCTCCGGCCGCTCCTCGAACACCGACTGCACGTCGACATGCGCCCGAACCGGTCCCTGCTTCATCGCCGCCAGGAGATGTTCCTTCGACTCGAGCGAGAGG
>JBDTNH010000159.1:0-3784 GCA_039933845.1 Gemmatimonadota bacterium | reverse complement strand
GTCCGAATGCCGCCGCTCATCGGCTTCCTGGCCGCGGGGTTCATCCTGAACGTCATGGGCGTCCCCCAGATCGGCGCGCTCGGCCTGCTCTCGGACATCGGGGTCGCCCTGATGCTCTTCGCCATCGGCCTGCGCTTGGATCTGCGGACCCTGATCGGCAAGGAGGTCTGGCTGTCCGCCGGACTGCACATGGTCCTCACCGTGGTTCTCGGAGGGGCCTTCCTCACCCTGCTGGCGTGGATCGGGGTGCTGCAGTCGGAGAGCCCCGGTGTCCTCGCCGTGCTGGCTCTCGTCCTCTCCTTTTCCAGCACCATCGTCGTCGTCAAGATCCTCCAGGACCGCGGCGACGAGCAGTCGCTGTATGGGCGGATCAGCATCGGCGTGCTGATCATGCAGGACATCGTCGCGGTCGCGGTGATCTCCGTGTCTCGCGGGGTGGCGCCCAGCCCGTGGTCCCTCGGGCTGGTGGTGGTCGTCCCCCTGGTGGCCTGGGTCGCGAGGGATTGGCACCGACTCGGGCACGGTGAGATGGGCGCGCTCTTCGGCCTGTCGATGGCCCTGATCCCCGGCTATGCCCTCTTCGAGTGGCTGGGACTGTCGGGGACCTTGGGGGCGCTGGTCATGGGCATCGCGCTCGCGCCCACGGTGGGATCGGACCAGCTCTCCCACACTCTCTTCACCGTCAAGGAACTCCTCCTGGTCGGCTTCTTCGTCAGCATCGGCTTCCGCGGACTGCCCACCCTGGAAAACATCGAGATCGGGCTGCTGTTGATGGTGCTGCTGCCGATCGAGGCCGTCCTCTATTGGGCGATCCTGTGGGCGTTCGGCCTGCGGAACCGCACCAGCGTGCTGACCAGCCTTCTGCTGGCGAACTTCTCCGAGTTCGCGCTGATCGTCGTGGCGATGGGCGTTCAGGCCGGCTGGCTCTCGGAGTACTGGCTGATGTCCATGGTCATCGCCGTCGCCGGCAGCTTCGTTCTCGCCTCCATCGTCAATCCTCGCAACGTGTCGGTGGTCTCGACTTTCGCCATGAAACTCCCGGCCCGGCCGCCCCACAAGCTGCACCCCGAAGACCGGCCCGTCGAGATCGGAGACGCCAACGCCATCGTGCTCGGCATGGGCCGGGTCGGGCGCGCGTGTTATGTCCAATTGCGCGACGCGCACGGGTACGACGTGCTGGGGGTCGAGCACGACCCGCATCGCGTGGCCAAACTCGCCAAGGACGGGTTCACCATCGTCGAGGGCGACGCGACAGACAGTGACTTCTGGGAACGCGTGGTGAGGAACGGGCTGGTGCGCATCATCGTGCTGGCGATGCCGGCACAGCACGCCAACATCGACGCCTTGGCCGAACTGCGCCGGATGGGATACCGCTCGGGGACGGTCGCGGCGGTGGCGGCCTACCGCGAGGACGTCGAGGAGCTGCAGTCCTTGGGACTCGACGTCGTGGTGCACATGTATGTCGGTGCGGGGGAGGCGCTGGCCGACCGGTCCGTCAACGTGGGCCGGGAGGAGCCGCTGGAGTAGGGATCCGCGCCTTGCTGAGGAAGGATCCGTCAGGCGCTCTGGAGTGGCTGGATCGCCTCGATGGCGCCGTCGAGATGGTCCTTCTCGATCTCGAGGTCGTAGCGGGTCTGCAGGTTGAGCCAGAACCTGTCGGTCGTGCCGAAGTAGCGGGCCAGACGCAAAGCGGTGTTCGCGGTGATACGGCGCTTGCCGTGAACAATTTCGTTGATCCGCCGCGGGGGCACGCCGATCGAGACGGCCAGTCGGTGCTGGGTGACTGCCAGTGGATCGAGGAACTCCTCCATGAGGACCTCCCCGGGGTGAATGGGCACGATGTTGGCCACGGTTACCTCCTCCTCTCAGTGATAATCGACGATCTCGACGACCTCAGGCCCGGCGGGGGTCCACACGAAGCAGATCCGCCACTGTTGGTTGATCCGGATGCTGTACTGCCCGGCGCGGTCTCCCTTGAGGTTTTCGAGTCGGTTGCCGGGCGGGATCTTGAGGTCGTCCAGGGTCTCGGCAGCATCGAGCATCACCAGCTTGCGTAGGGCGCTCCGTTCGATGCGCGGGTCGAGCCCTTTGGCGCGTTCTCGCGACCAGAGGAGCTCGGTTGTCCCATCGCGAAACGACCTGATCACGCTTCGAGCATAACGCGACGCGTTATGTGCGTCCAGTGCTCGCCCTGCCACTCGATCCGGCAAGTCGAATCTCACCGACCAGCCGCGACGGGTGAACTCTGGTTCCATGCCAAAGCTACGACCTGGCCGTCGGTGCCGGCACGAGACACCGCGCGAATCGGCCGCAGCACCGGCTTGACGGACGCGAAGCAGTCCCCAAGGCTCGCGGTCGAGATCCCGGCTGGAGAGGTTACCGGAAGTACGCTGGCTTCACCTGACCGAGGGGACCTCTTGAAGCTGACGCATACCCTGCAGATCATCTACTCGTTCTTCCTCGGCCTCGTGGTCGTGGGGTTCGTCGGGATCGGTGTCAACACGTTCTATCCACAGCCGAGCCGCCCGTTCGATGACTACACCGAGGCCTATCAGGCCAGCTACGCGGCGTGGGCGCTCAACACGAGCATCATCCTGCTGGTCTGCGCGACGGTCGTCATGGCGGTGTCGCTGGTGCGCGCCGAGAACCTGACGGTCATCTCCAACGGTCTTTTGCTCGGCGGCCTGTTCACCATGATCTATGCGGTCGGCATGTCGATCGGGTCGGAGAAGTCGGTCGCGCGCTTCGTCTTCATGGCGTTCGCGCTCGGCATCACCATCGGGATCGGCTGGCTCAAGTTCATCCGCGGCCAACACGCGGTGAAGATGGCCCCCGGGGCTGAGGCGGCCGGCGCGGTCCCCGGCGAGCTTGCCGCCCGGGTGGACGCGCTGGAGGCGAAGTTGGACGCGCTCGGCAGGGCCTTGCGCCCCTGAGCAGCGCGGCGGACTCAGATCGAGCTGAAGCGCCACGGCAGCCGCCGGGTGACATCCCCGCGGACGCGGAAGTAATGTCACCGACAGCGCCGCGTCGCGATCCGACTCGGCTCATCCCCGCGGACGCGGGACGGACCCATCCTCATCGCTGATGAGGGCTCCGCTGAGGATGAAGTCGAGCTTCCCGTTGGCTTGGTCCAGGTTGTCGAGCAGCTCGTCGAGCTTCCGGTCCGCGGTGTCCGCTTTCCCAGCCAGGGCGTTCGCCATCGCCTGAATGTTCGCCTGCAGCCCAGCACTGTTGTGGGGTTGCAGAATCGCGATCACGTCCGGCAAATTCGCCACCACCGAGGCAATACCATCCACTCGTTCTTTGAGCGCGTTCGCCCTCGTTTGATTGTCCCGATCGAGCTTCTCTAGCCGTGCCAGGATCGTCGCAGTATCAGTCATGCTGATCTGTCCTCCTGTAGTTGCCGGGGCTTTCTGCCCCGCGGTCGGTGCGCCGCCCTGGTCGCCATCGAAGAACAGGTGAACGTGAGCCATGATTCGCTGTGAGGGAGCCACGGCACCATCGCCATCCACGTCCCAGGACAGTACCGCCGGCGTGTCGACTCGATCCGCTGGCGCCAAATGATATGTGTCACCTCGGCTTTGGCGCGTTTCGCCCACAAGCCAGCGACGACGTCCCCGGCACGTAGCGCCTCTCTGCGGACATGACGTGGATCGCGAAGCGTCACTCGCAGCCCACGCGTGGGCCAGGAGGAGGCGCGGGAGGTGTGGTCCGGCCTCGGGTCGGCGCGGGCGACCGGCCGTGTCGTGTGCGCGGCACCTATCCTGATCGGCGTGCCGTACCA
>JBDTNH010000158.1:0-4013 GCA_039933845.1 Gemmatimonadota bacterium | reverse complement strand
GGAGCGGCGGTCACCGGAAGCTCGCTACCTCGTCGAATGGCTTCTTGGTGATCACGGGGACCATCGCAGCCTCGGCCGGGTATCCCGCCACCACGAGCATCACTGCGCGTTCACGATTCGGTCGGCCCAGCACCGCGGCCAGGAATCCCATCGGACTCGGTGTGTGCGTCAGTGTCGCGAGTCCGGCATGATGCAGCGTCGCGATCAGGAAGCCGCAGGCGATGCCGACGGATTCCTGCACGTAGTAGTTGGCCTGCCGTTTGCCCGCCGCATCGAGGCTGTGTCGCTCGGCGAACACTGCGATCAACCAGGGTGCCATCTCCATGTACGGCTTGTGCTCATCGGTACCGAGGTGGGCGAGTGCCTCGAGCCACTCGGGGGGCGCCGTGGCGTAGAAGGTCCGCTCCTCGACCTCTGCCGCCTCGCGCAGACGACGCTTGGTGTCGGCATCCCCCACCGCCACGAAGTGCCAGGGCTGTCGATTTGCGCCGCTCGGTGCGGTCGCCGCCGCCCGAATCGCCTCGGCGATCACCTCCGACGGGACCGCGCGATCACTGAAGTGCCGCACCGTGCGTCGGCACTGGAGTTCCTCGCGCATGCCGCGTGCGCGCGCGAGGAGTTCCGCACCCGAACGGTCCGGGGGAGGGATCAGCGGCTCGTACTGTACCTCGACCACGGTCAGTCCACCGTGTCAGTGTCGATCTGCCCCGACATCTTGCGCGACAGATGCGACCAGCTCATCCCGATCGTGAGCAGGATCGCGAGTGAAATCAGGATGATGTGCGCAACGGCGGCACCCTGCATCGCCACGATGTGGTACGACACCAGCAACCAGACGACGCCGACACAGACTGCGACGACGAGCAGGCCGCCCATCAGTCCGAGCGCCCGGCGCGTCGCCTGGAGGTAGATCACCCAGCCGACCACCAACGCGATGCCGAGCAGGAACTTGATCGGAGCTGCGGTCTCGGGGGCACCGACACCGGCGCCGAAAAGCGGCAGGACGACCCAGTGCGTGAACGATTTGCCCATCGGATTCCACGTCGCATAGACCAGCAGCAATGCGAAAACGAAGCGTGCGGCAAAGCCTCCCCACGAGATTCCCTCGGATGATTCGGCCATCAGCCGTCCCTCCTGATTGCAAATGTGAAAATGTGCCCCTCGCTCAGACGAACGCGATCAACCAAACCACCGTCCGCACTGCCAACCAGATCGAACCGACCACGCATACCGTCAATCCGAGGCCGACACCGGCCAGAGCCAAGACGCTCGCACGCTGCGTCTCGGTCGGTGACTCGATCCACCGTTCGAGCAAGGCGACATTGCGACGCTGAGCGCGCCAGCCAATGTCAAACAGATCGCCCACCACCGGCACCACGCCGACCAGTGTGTCGACCCCGATGTTGAGCAGCATTCTCACCAGGATGCTGAGCGGTGCACGGAGGGTGGTCGCCACCACGAGGCCCCACGAGGCGACCAACGCTCCGGCGATATCGCCCACGCCGGGAATGAGGCCGATCAGGGCATCGAGGCCGATCCGCCTGCCGATGACCGGGATGCGGATCAGATCATCCCAGATCCGCGCCATCGCACGCAACCGGTCGAGCCGACGCACATCGACTGCCCGTCCCTCGGTCTCCCGATCCGTCACGCGTCACCGCCCCTGATTGAGGCCCCAAATCTCGAAGCGGACGAGTCCGGATTCCTCGTCCTCTCGCCGGACCACGACGCGGTCGGTATTCGCGCCCATCAACAGCCCCGAGGGGAGGATCACTCGACCGAGCAGCTCCCCCTTGTCCGAGAACACGACATAGGTCAACACACTGTCGACTCCCGCGGTCCCATCGGTCACCCAGATCCGGCCGACCTGATCGATCGAGAGCAATCCGATCGCCGGCATCTGCTCGGCGAATTCCGTCTCGTCGATCTTCTTGATTTCCGACTCGATCAAGGCCGGTGGGGCGAAGCCCATACCGCGTACTCGCTCGAGTCCTTCACGCAACTTGGCCTTGTATTCGTCTCGATCGGCGCTACTCACCGACCGCAGTGCCCTGGCCATCCTGACCGACGTGATCACGGCGCCGGTTGCGTCGCGAGCATCGAGCTCGAACCGGTCCCCGGGCGTGGTCCAGATCTTGTCGTTCGAGGCCGCCGCGAACGACTGCGACGTGAAAGCGATCGGGCGGGCAATCACCATCTCGCCAGCGCCGACGTCGATACTCCCCTTCATGCTCACGGGGCCCGGGAGTTGGAAGAGGGTGTCCATCGCGGCCTGTCCGCTTCGCCACGCCAGGACCGGGAAGTCCACACGATAGTATTTGGCTGCCCCTGCCGGGGGCTCACCGAGGGGATTGACCACTTGGAACAGCTGGGTTCCATCGGCGAGATGCCCGATCGGAGTCGGGGGAATGATGGTGCCACCGACCGGATACTGAATACTGCCGGCCGGCGTACCATCCGGAAGGAAAAGAATCGTCCGCCTGCTGACTGCCTCATACGCGGCGATCGTATCCCGGCCGAGGATCTCGAGACGAGTGACGAATCGGTACTCGCCAGGCCCCTCCCCTTCGCGGCCGATCTGGGTCCGGGTCGAGCCGTCGGCGCTGAACAACAGGATCTGCGCCGGCCTGAAGGTGGCGACCAGCACCCGGTTGTCGCTCAGGAGCGCGCCGATTTGGCTGGTCGAAAGGTCCAGGGTGGTGTCAGCAGGATCACCACCAATCACCATTAGTGGTTGTGGTGACAACTCCCATTGAGTGGCCTTCTCCCACGCATCCTTCGGGTATTCGAGGATGGCGACACCGGCCGAGTCGCGCGTGGTGGCCGCCTGGGCGCCGCCACTGGTCCCACCACCGCACGCGAGAAGGAGGCTACTGGCAAACACGAACGCAGCGGGGCGCAACATGATGTGTCCTGAGCTGAAGTGGAGTGGGCCGGTGATTCTTGAAGGTACGTGCGATGGTCTCCGCGCGGGAAGTCTGGATCAACCGGGCAGGAGGCACCGGAGTGCTCGCGCAGGACGGCGATGGTGGGTTGGTGCATCACGGGCGACTGCCGAGGCTCATGATGCGACCGGCGCCGCGGAATGCTGCGCCATCGATACCTCCTCGGCGGCACCCCTCATCGTGCACGACCCGCCCCATCACCCCAAGGGTTCCCCCCAGGCCGAGCGAGGAGCGATAGAGCTTCCCATGCTTCCGAATCGTCCCGAGGTTGGTCCACATGTGCTGCCATCCGCGTGACGACAGGTTGCCATGTAGTTGGCGTCGGAATCGCACCAATGGCTCCGCGAGAAAGCCGACGCGCGCGCCCGACGCCACGAGGCGTATCCCCAACTCCCAGTCCTCCATCACACGACGATCCAGGCTCCATCCCCCAACCGCATCGAGCGTGGTCCGACGGATCATCGTGGCACTCGGGAGCGCCTGATTGCGACGCAACTGCTCGGGCAGCGTCAGCAGGGCTGGCTTGCGGAGTCGTGGGACCTCTCGGCCGTCAGAATAGACCGTGATCAGGCCAGTGTGATGGACATCGAGATCTGGCCGGTTGCCCAGGTCGGCGAATTGCCGCTCAAGTTTGCGCGGCAGCCACGCGTCATCGGCATCGAGGAAGGCGATCCACTCGGAGGTGGTGGCCCGCACTCCGGCCTGACGAGCCGCGCCTGCGCCGCCGTTTGGTGCGCAGCGCAGCACCCGTACCCGTGGATCAAGTGTCTCGAGCACCTCGGCGCCATCGGGGGACGCATCGTCGATCACGATGATCTCCTGTGCGGCCACAGTCTGGCACAGCACCGAGTCAACGGCCTCACGCACGTGTGCCTGATTTCGGTAGAAGGGGATGATCACGGCCACGGTCGGGCCAACCGCCGGGTTTTCCGCGGTTGGGGCCACAGGATCACCTTCCGTCAACGCACTACCGCGATCCGGCTGCATCGGTCACCAACGAGACCGCCACCAGTTCAGCCCGGAACCACCCACCCTCGATCACCGTGGGCCGCATGAGCACGCCCGGCT
>JBDTNH010000157.1:0-4091 GCA_039933845.1 Gemmatimonadota bacterium | reverse complement strand
CCGTATCGCTGGTGGCCAGGGGCGGGATCGAACCGCCGACCTTCCGATTTTCAGGAGGAGACGAAGGTGCAGGTGGGGGCGGGTTACGTGGGTTATCGTTCACCGAATTGTGCAATATCTTGTGTGCCTCGCGTTGATGGTCGGTGGGCGCTGGAAGCTCCTTGAGGGAGTATGGATGCATCGTCTTGGGCCGCGATGGTTGAAAGCGCCGCAGCGATTGCGGCGTCCCGTCCTTCGACGGCGTGCAGGTAACGCACAGCGGCGGTGCTGGAATGCCCGAGGCGGCCTTTCAAGTCTGCGAGATTCGCGCCCTCGGCGGCGGCAAGGCTCTGCCCGGTGTGTCGCAGATCGTGGAACGTCAGCTGTAACCCCACCTGCTCGCGGCTTCGGACGAATGCCTGGTAGAGCGCGTTACCCGTGAGGGGCCGGCCGTCCGCGCTGAGGAGGTAGTGGTCCCTTCCGGCCCAGCGTTCCTCGTGTTCGGCCAGCAGGGGATGCAGGTGTGGGGGATCGCTATCGTCGTCGCTGACGGCCTTGCGGATCACCCCGGCGCACCCAGTCCTGTCTGTGAGGCAGGGTCGGGGACATCGATCAGGGCCCAGTCGAACCATCGTGGCCCGTTCACGCCGTGACCGGCCAGAAGACGGTTCCACACCAGGTCTGCACGGGTGGCGAGTTCAACGACCTTACGCGGCCCGATCGCGGTCTTGACCTGATGGCTATACGCCACTGCGAGCACGCACGCGAGTCCGGCCGCCGCCACCGCGGCGCGCAGCCGGGGGCGTTGCCGTACACCTCATCGCCGACGACCCACGCGCAGAGCACCTTCGCTGCACGGCGCGCTCGATCAGGGCTGTGGCAACGCCGGCTTGGTCGCGAACTGCACCTCGGCGGGTTGGCCGGCGGCGGCACACCGGTCGCGGTCATCAGTCCACCGTGCGGGCAGGTACAACGCCCGGTCAAGGAAGGCGCACCCGCGTCGGGTGGCGTAGGCCAAATAGACCGCGACCTGGCACCCCTCCTGCCCGGAGAACTGGTGCGCTTCTTGTCTCTGTTGTGTCGGCGCGCGTGCCGGAGCGTCGGGGGCCCCTACAACATCAAGGCCGCCATCGTCCAAAGCCACGTTCGGCTATGGCACCCCTTCGGGTGTTACACTCGTCATACAAGTATGATTCGTATGATAAGTGTGACGAGGATGACTCAATGAACCTGTCTGAGCTACCGCCCCTGCCGGGGAAGTTTGCCTCTACTGTGACGGTGGGCCAGAAGGGCCAGATCGTGATCCCGAAGGGCGCCCGCGATCTGTTCGGCATCAGACCGGGCGATACGCTGCTGCTGCTCGCAGACGTCCAGCAGGGCATCGTGATCATGCGGCAAGACGCCTTCGAGCAGTTGATTGAACAAGGTATGTCGCAGTCGCTGACCCCGCCCGGAGACCCGCAATGAACGCCGTCACATGCCGCGGCGTCACCCGCCGTTTCGGCGACCTCGCCGCAGTCGACGATGTCAGCCTACAGGTCGAACATAACGAGATCTTCGGCTTCATCGGCCCCAACGGTGCAGGCAAGACCACCTTGCTCAACTGCATCGAGGGCCTGGATGTGCCCACCTCTGGATCGATCGAGGTCCTCGACATGAGTCCCGTACACAACCGGAAGGACCTCGCACTGCGGACCGGGATCCAACTGCAGACCGCCGCGCTGCCGCCTCGCCTGAAGGTAGGAGAGGTTCTGGAGCTCTTCTCCTCCTTCTACCCGAACCCCCTGCCGTGGCGCCCATTGCTGGAGCGACTCGGCATCGCGAGCAAAGAGAAGTCCTACGTGGCGAAGTTGTCGGGAGGTGAACGGCAGCGCGTGTTCATCGCGCTGGCGCTTGTCCACGACCCCGAGCTGGTCTTTCTCGACGAGCTCACCACTTCCCTCGACCCGCAGGCCCGCCTGGCCATGTGGGATGTCATCGACGACATTCATCACCGCGGCAAAACCGTTGTCCTGACCACCCACTACATGGAGGAGGCCGAGCGATTGTGCGACCGCGTGGCGATCATCGACCACGGCCAGGTGATCGCACTCGATAGCGTTCCGGCCCTCATCAAGGCTTATGCCGGGGACGGAAAGGTGGGCCTTACCCTCGACCGTCCTGCGCCAGACTCGCTCGCTGTCGTGGATGGCGTTTCTTCGGTTGCCGTCAGCGGCAGCTTCGTGGTCGCCCACGGTCATGGCGCGTTCGCGCAAAACATCCTCACCCATCTCACGAATGCCGGCGTTCAGGTCAGTGACATGGCGATGACATCGCCAGACCTCGAAGACGTGTTCCTCAACCTCACCGGCCGCTCGATGCGAGAGGACGACCACTGATGCGCACCTACCGAACCCTCGTGGTCACCCTCGCCCGCTCGTCCCTGCGAGAGCCAGTCGGGCTCTTCTTCTCACTGATCTTCGCGCCCTTGCTCGTGCTGATCCTTGGCCTCGTCTTCGGCAACGACCCCAAACCCGAGTTCAGCAACCGCGGCTACATCGACTCGACCTTACCCGCCTTCGCTGCGCTGGTCCTGGCGATCATGGGAGTGATGGTCCTACCCGTCAACCAGCTCCAGCTCCGCGAGAGCGGGGCGCTGCGACGTCTGAGTGCGACCCCCTTGACGTCACGGACCTACATCGCAGCCGACCTCACGGTCAACTTCATCGTCGGCATGGTCGGAGTCATTCTGGCACTGCTTGTCGGTGTGCTTGTCTTCGGCGTCTCACTGCCGAGCCAGGTGTCATTGGTACTGCTCGCCTGTGCGCTGGGACTCATCGCCTTCCTCGCGCTCGGCTACACCCTGGCCGCCCTCTACCCCTCAGCCGCCGCTGCCACCGGCATCGGCAACGGCCTCATGATCGTGCTCATGCTCACCTCCGGCGCCTTCGTTCCACTGGCCGAGATGCCCGAGGGCATCCAGCGGGTCATGCACTTTTCACCCGTCTGGCACTTCTTGGATCTCGTACGCGGCCTGTGGAACGGCCAATCCTGGTCGGACTACGGGACAGCGACTGCGGTCCTGATCGGCATGGTCATCGTCTTCGGCGCACTGGGGGCACGACTATTCAAGTGGAACGCTCCATGAGCCGGCGCACTCACGCCGACCCCGTCCTGCGTTATCGCCCGTCACGTCCGGACGAACGCAATCCGCGGGTCCCACGCCTACGGCGACCGAGTAGTCCGATGACAGCTTCGAGCTCCTCACGAACCGAGCTGTACGCGGCGTGAGCCTGCCTTACGTGTCGGTCGGTCCCCGTTCGCCCACTAGTGTGCTGACACGGCTCTGGCCGTCCTGACCGGCGAACGGCTTTGCCACATGAGCCAGCTCAACCTGGGCCCGGACCACCCCGACACCCTGAGCAGCCGGAACAACCTCACCGCCAGCCCACTCAACTTCATTCTCGGACTAGTGCGGCAAGGCCCGCGTTGAAGATGGCGCCGCGCGCGGACGTGGCGCAGGCGACACCGACCACCAACCCGGCGGTCGAGACGATCCCGTCGTTGGCGCCCAGGACGCCGACTCGCGGCCAGTTCAGCCGGGGCGCCTTGCCTCCGCTGTGAGCCTGGCCAGGGTGACGACGAAGCGGCGCAGCGTTCACTTGTTGCTCGCCGAGGGCGTGTCGCCCCAAGCTGGGCGGTGGATTACTGCGTCGTGAGGGGTTGTATAACTTTCACATTCAGAAGTGGCGTAAAGCTGCCCGGGCGGGGCGGTTGGATCGCCAGATCCCGACGGGTACGTCGACGATGTCGCGGGTGGGTCAATCGGAGGTCGAGAACCAGAAGTTGCGGGCTGAGCTGGCCACGACCAAGGCGGTGTTGGACGTCGTGGGAAAAGCGTGCGGGCTCTTGCAGACGATCTGCGGGCGGACGCGGTGATGGTGCCCACGTTGAGCAAGTTGCGCAAGATGCTTTCGACCTCGCGGGCGTGCGTGCTGACCGGTATTGCGCGGTCGAAGTCGTACCGGTGGGCGTCGATGCCGTTGGGGCCGGTGCGGCCGCGGCGGGTACCGGTGATCCCGTGGGCGCTCAGCCCGAGCGAACGGGTGCGGGGTGCTGGGTTGCTTGATGAT
>JBDTNH010000156.1:0-4135 GCA_039933845.1 Gemmatimonadota bacterium | reverse complement strand
CGATCGCTGACGTCACTCCTCGATGACAATCTCCGTGTGCACCGGAATGTCGGGATTGAGCGACAGCATTACCGAGCAGTACTTGGTGACGCTCAGCTCGACTGCCCGCTCGGCGTGCACCATCGTAAGCCCCTCACCGGCAAGAATGATCCGCATTGTGATCTCGACGAATCGCCGCGGGTAGTCCTCGGCCCGTCGGCCGGTCACCTCGAACCGGCAGGTCGTGAGAGTGACGCGCTTCTTCTCGAGGATGCTCACGAGATCGGCACCCGAGCACGCCGCGCCCGCAAGCAGCATGGTCACCACCGGTGACGGACCCGCGGCACTGTCGCCGTCGATGGTGATGGTCGGCCCACCCGGCGTCCCGCCGGTGAACGAGAGGCCGCCGTTCCAGGCCAGGTTGGCAAATCGGAGGTTCGGATTCTGGTCGGTCATCTCAAGACAGCTTTCGAAAGTAGAGTCGGTTGTAATCCCAGAGTGCGTAGAGTGACACCGCTCCGGTGGCCCACGCAAGCTGCGTGAGGTAGGGAGACTCGAGGAGGAAGGCCAGCAGGGTGAGGAGTTGGAGCAGCGTGACCGCCTTGCCTCCGATCCGCGCCGGGACCGTCGTGGCCGGTCGAACACCGATCAGCAGGGTGAGCACGACGGCGGCCGATGCGATGATATCGCGGAGGAGCACCGCGAGCACCTCCGGCCAAGCGAGGCGACCCGAGAAGAGCACCACGCCGAACGCGGCCAACATGAAGAGCTTGTCGACGATCGGGTCGAGGACCGCGCCGATTTTCGATGCCCCGAACCGTCGAGCCACCCAGCCATCACCGAGATCGGTGAGGGCCGCGAGTGCCAACGTCCCAAGGCGCACCTCGACCCGGTCGAACACCACGAACACCACCGCCAGCGGGAGCCGCACCGCCGACAGTGCGTCGGCCGCGGAGAACCGCGCGAGTGGGGCCCGAGTGTCCGTCATGGGGGGGGAATCTACGCCCGGCCGCCGCTCCCGAGCGGGCGGACAATCAGCACCACGAGCGCGATGACGACCATCGCCAAACCATAGAGGACCACGTGCCACAGGGCCTGGCCACTCGGCATGGTCCCAATGCTGGCGGTCACGTCGAATGGCGGGAGAATGGTGACGAGCACGTCCACCAGCCGGGGGACCTCCTGTCCGATCCGCGTCAGCATCTCCTGAGCTTCCTGCATCCGGCGCTGCATGAAGTAGACGAGGAAGACCACCAACCAGTCGCGTGCCGTGACGGTGGAGCAGAGCAGCACTGCCCCACCGATCAGGAGGTACGCGAGCGCCACCGAGCCGAAGAGCTCGATCGTCAGATTGCTGCCCTTTCCGAACACGAGCTGAAAGGCGAGTGCGAGCCAGAGCGGGATGGTGAGCACGGCAGCCAGGCCGACCAGCCATCGCTGGAGGTAGTACCACCACGGCGCCATCGGCTTCGAGAAAAATGCCCGGTAGAATCCCTGCTTCCGATCGTTGCCGGCGACACCGCCGGCTGCCATCAGGATCGCGATCATCAGCGTGGCACTGAGGATGGTACGGAGCAAGTCGGCGACATCGAGGCTGTTCGCGCCCACGCTTCCCGAGATCTTTCGCGTCACGAACGCGAGCCCGAAGGCCACGACGGCATAGAGCAGCACCTGGATCCGCGCCACATCCATCGCATGGACCAGGATGTACCGGAACGGACTGCGATCGCGGCTCATTCGCCCACCGCCTCGCGGAACGCCGAGGCGAGGCGTCCCTGCTCGGGCACGCACTCCACCAGCACCGCACCCTGTCCGAGCAGGAGGGCGAGCGCGCGGCTGATCTGCTCGCGCGTGGCCGTCACCCGCCAACTCCCCCCCCGTCCAGCGATCGGCGTGGCCGCCGGCAGCACGGATGCGACGTCGACCACGCCCTCGAACGTGACCCGCCATGCCGCAGCGGCCGCCGTGCTCTCGGTGGCGTGATCGACGATGCGTTGAAGGCGGCCATGGTCGAGAATCGCGACGCGGTCGGCCAGCGACTCGAGTTCATCCAGGTTGTGCGAGGCGATCAGCACGATTCGCTCGGGTCGGCGGAGTTCCGTGACGATCGTCCGAAACCGCTGGGTCCACAACGGATCGAGGCCATGCGTCGGCTCATCGAGGATGACAATGTCGGCATCACCGAGCATCGCCTGCGCGAGTCCAACGCGCTGCAGGTTTCCCTTCGACAGTTGCTTGATCCGCTTGGCGACATGCTCACCCAGTCCGAGGCGCCCGATCACGTCCTTGACCTGCGCAGCCCGCTCCCCGGCGGGTACACCAGCCAACCGGGCCATCCGGTGGAGCGCGTCTGGGACGTGCCACTGTGGTGGCACGTTGACGAGTTCGGTGAGATACCCAACGCCCTCCGACTCGATGAAGGCGCGCGGGGCCATCCCGGCAATCGTGACTCGACCCGCGGTCGGTGACAGAAATCCCATCAGCAGGGAGATCAGCGTGGACTTGCCGGCCCCGTTCGGGCCGGCGATGCCGAACACCTCGCCGGGGCGCATCTCCAGCGTGACATCCTCGAGCGCCATGACCCGCCGCCGGGTGATGAGGCTGGTGTATCGCTTGCCCGCGGCCTCGAATCGGATCATTCGATGATCCGGATGACGCCCGCCTCGGCCGCACCGCGGAGGAACGCCTCGGCGCCGGTCATTGGAATCCGCACGCCCGTCTCGACCTGGCCCTGCTGCGCGAAGCTCTGCATGAACTCGATGATCGTGCCGTCGGGCCACGCCCCTTCGACCGCCTGCAACTGAAACAACAGGTCGTCCCAACTCCCGCGGAGCGCAATGCCGTCGAGGGTCTCGATCGCGTGCGTGATCGGCTCACCAGGCTGGCGCTTCTGCATCTCCGGCAGATCGCGCATCAGGGTGCCGAACAACTCGAGCTGGTTGGGGTCGAGTCGGGTGCCGTCGCCCTGTGTCCCCTCGATTTCGACGAGCAGCATTTCTTCGGGACTCAGGTCGCCGCCGAGCTCGGCGAGTCGGGCGAGCCAGATCAACAGGTCGGCGTGCTCATCCTCGAGACCGCGGGCCGTCTTGAGCAGTTCGATCGTGCGCCAGATGCCGAGATCGTCGAAGTGATCCTCGGGCGAGAGCCGCGCGAAGTGATGGAGTGCTGCGCTGTTCTCGCCCCGATCGTAGAGGATGTTGGCGAGATAGATCCGCGGTTCGGAATACCGCTCGTCGAGGCCGATCGCTCGACGGAGCCAGTAGAAGGCATCGGCGTCGAGGCCCAAGCGGTGCGCGGTGTAGCCAAGCGAGGCGGCGATCTCCGCCGACTCCCCGTGATGCTGCCGAGCAAGCTCGAAATAGCGGCGCGCCTCGACGAAGAAGCCCTCGCGGAAGAGCGCCCGACCGACCTGCAGCATCAACTCGTGGTCATCGGCGTAGCCGAGGTCGAGCAACGCCTGAAATGCCCCAAGCGCCGTCGCGAGCTGGCCGATCACCAACGCCGTCTCGCCAAGGCCAGCGAACGCATCCTCGTGTTCGGGATCCAGCACGAGAGCGAACGCGAAGGCCTGCCTCGCCCAGGCGTATTGCTCGCTGGCGAGATACGCATAGCCGACGCCGACGTGCAGGTCGACGCTGTGGGGATGGAGTTGGAGACCTTCACGCAACAGGGTCAGCGCGTCGTCGTAGTGGCCTTCGTTGTACAACTGGTGGGCCTGCTCATCGTAGTCCTCGGAACTGCGGAAGGGTTCCGTCATGGGGCAGCGGCCTCCAGGAAGATCTGGTTGGAATGTCGGCGGGCCATGCCGTCCGGGCAAGCCCGGAACGCGAGAAAGCGAGAGAGCGAGAAGCCGAGCCGCGGCTGTGAAGCCGCGGTGTGGTCCGCCACTCACGGAGTCCCTCGGCGTGTTGCGCACGCGCCTGCTTCCGAATTACGATACTGACCATTCAGTCATTAGGAGACTCGTGGCCACCTTGACCCGTACCCGACGTCCCGAGCACCGCTCGGATGAACTCATCAGCGCCGCCCTGGCGGTGTTCGGCGAGCGCGGCTTCCGGGCGGCATCGATCGAGGAGGTCGCGGCACGAGCCGGGGTCTCCAAGGGCACGGTCTACCTCTACTTCGCCTCGAAGGACGACCTCTTTCGCGCCGTGGT
>JBDTNH010000155.1:0-4192 GCA_039933845.1 Gemmatimonadota bacterium | reverse complement strand
GGCGTTGCTGGCATCCTCGCGTTGACCGAGTGCCCAGACGGCGGACTCGCGGACCTTGGCATCCTGATCACTGCGTGCGGCCTGGAGCAGTGCGGCATCGGCGCCGGCCTTGTCGATGTTGCCGATGGCCCAAGCGGCCATGTCGCGGACACCGGCATCGGCGTCGCGGGCGAGTGCGTCGCCGAGCGTGGGGAGTGCGGCGCTCGCATCGAGCTGAGCGAGTGCCCAGGCTGATGTCCGTCGTACCGATGGCGCGGCATCGTTCCGCAGGTGGCGTGACAGTGCCGCGATGGCTGCAGTCGAATCGAGCTGACCCAGTGCGCCGGCTGCTGCATCCCGCACGAGTGCGTCGTCGTCATCGAGTGCGCGTTCGACCGCCGGGTACGCGCGTCCGTCGCCGATGCGGCCGAGCGCCCAGACCGCGTTGATCCGCGGTGCCGATGCCGCGTCGCCGACCAGGCGGAGCAGCGGTGTCACCGACGCCGGGTCTCCGATCATTCCCAGGCCGAGCGCGGCGACACCGCGCAGTTCGGCGTCGGGCGAACTCAGGTGGTGGGTCAGGCCGGCGAGCGAGGCGGCGTTGTCGTAGCGAGCCAGAAACTGGACCGCGATCTCGCGAGTGCAGCCGTTGCCGGTGGCGAGTTGGTCGAGCAGGAACGTCGTGTCGGCGTCACTCAGGTTGCGATCACCGTCTTCGTCGGCCGGATCGTTCGCCGCAGACAACGGATGTACGGGTGCGCGACCACCGCGGAGCCAGCCGCTGTTGCCGACCGAACGTGCGGCGAGCAGGCAGAGTTGCGGTGGCGCGCCGGCGGCCTCCGCCAAGAGTGTCCGGACGTCGGGTGCGTCCGCAACGGGTGACGCCACGACCGGTGCGACCGGGACAGCTGCCGGTGCGTGGGACGGAACGCTTTCGCCGACCAGCGCGACGGCGGCTATGCAGAGCATGAAGCGGAACATGAATCCTCCGGGGCGACGACCGCGGTGGTCGTCGCGTAGTGGTGAAATTTGAGCACTCGTTGGGCGTGAAAAACCCGCGTTGGCGATGCTCCGCCTCGGCGGGTTCTCGGTTGGTCAGGGTATCGGAATCGGGCGCGGCCACGGCCACGGCCATGGCTCGATGCGTCCCGCGCCGCTCATCGAGCGGATGGCGAACAGCCGCACCTCGGCGCTTGCCGAGCTGAGAAACTTGCTCATCGAATCGGCCGACATGCCGGTGCGTCCGAGGGTTCGGAGCAGTGCGCGCGTGGTCTCCTCGTCCTGACCGCGGTTGAGGGCCGCACTCACGGCCGGTAGTGTGCTTGAGTCACCGATCTCGGAGAGCGCCCATGCCGCCATGAGGCGAGTGTCCTTGTCGGTCGATTCGAGGAGGGCAACGAGTGCACGCGGTGCCCGCGTGGGTCGCATCTGGCCGATCGCCCAGGCCGCGGTGCCCTTGACGCGCTCGGACGAGTCGCCGTTGAGGACAGCGGCAATGGCCATCGCCGACGCGTCGTCGCCGATGGAGCCGAGCCCCCAGACCGCCATCTCGCGCACGTCTTCATCGGCGTCGCCTTTGCACGCGGTCTCGAGCGCGGTGCGTGCGGTCGGACCATCGCCATTCGCAAGCGCCCACGCCGCCATCTCCCGGACGTGGGCATTGGCATCGGTCGCGAGTGCATGCGCGAGCTCGCGCTGTGCCTCGGCCACCGCCGCGTATGGCTCGAGTCCCCAGGCGGCGACGCGACGGACACGGGCGCTGCCATCGGTCTTCAGGACGCGAATCAGGATGTCCATCTTCTCGTCGGCGACGATCGGTCCCTGCGCGTGTCGGATCTTGACGTTGACGTTGATGTTGTTGTCACGCAGGATCTGATCGACATCCGGGAGCGGCTCGGCACGCGGCGCATCACCCGGCATCGCAGACGACGCCGAGGCCGAAGCCGAGGCAGAGGCCGAAGCGGAGGCGGTAGCGGTGGCGGTGGCGATGGCGGTAGCGTTGGCATTTGCAGCGGGCTCGGGATTCTGAGCTGCCGCGATGGGCACGTCGCCCGAGATGGTAGAGATCGGGACGGGTGTCATAGGCGCGGCCGGCCGTTGTGTCGGTGCCGCGGCGCTGACGGCGATCACGAAGCAGGTGAGGGCGAGTGACACGGTGGCAGTGCGCCAGCGTGGTGGCTCGGCGCGGTCTTGTGCGGGGTCGAGAATGGCGAGCATGCGTCCCTCGAATTCCTTGCGGCGTGCCATGGCGATCGCCGCAGTGGGAGTGGTGGTGCCGCGCACCGACGTGACGATGTCGAGCAGGTGTTGGGCGTAGTCGCTCGGAACGGCACCGAGTCGAATGGCGAGGTCATCACACGCGCGCTCACTCGCATCGCGCAGTCGGCGTGCAGCGGTCCAGGCCAGTGGATGGAACCAGTAGATCGCGCAGGCGACGCGGCCGAGCATGTGTCCCACCATGTCGCGGCGGCGGATGTGGCCGAGCTCATGGATCAGGACAGCTTCGCGCTGGGGGCGGCTCCATGTCGAGCAGACGGCGGGGAGCACGATCACCGGTTGGCGGACGCCGGCGGCGAACGGCATCTGGATGGCGTCGCTCGCGAGCAGTGTCGGGATGTCGTCGAGTTCGAGTCGATCGGCGACTTCGAACAGTGTCGTCTGCCACGCCGGGTCGTCGAGTGGTGTGGCGGTGCGGACGATGCGGCGGACCGTGCGCACACTGAGTGCCAAGCGTCCGAGCAGCACGATCATCACGGCGGCCCAAGCTCCGAGGAGCAGGCTACCGAGTGGGATGCTGGTGCGTGTTGCGCGTGGTGGTGTGATGGTGCCGGTGCGACTTGCATCACCCAGCGATGGGGTGCCTGTGGTGCCGTCGAGCGGATCGGTGGCACTTGGATTGGCAACATCGCCGGGGGTGTTGTTGCGACTCGTCAACGCGATCGGTGCCGGTGCGGGCAGCACGCGCACGCCAACGGGGACGTAGGTCGCGATCAGCGGCAGCACCAGCAGGCCAGCGAGGGCGACCAACCAGACGCGGTGTCGGCTGCTCGAGCTGGCGCGGTGCATGGCGAGGCTCACGAGCAGCGCCGCGATCAGGATCGCGGTGGCCTTGAGCACCACGAGCACCGTGGGAAGGATGGCGGTGAGTGCGGCGGGCATCGATCAGCTCCCGCGGGTGCGCGCGTCGCGCACCTTCTCGGTGAGTGCCGCGATGTCGGCGTCGGAGAGGTCGGCGTCGGTCATCCGGAGCAAGGCGGTGACGGCCTGCTCGGTCGAGCCGGCGAAGTAGGTATCGATCACCCGGGCCAGCACATGCTCGCGAGCCTCCTCGGTCGGGGTCGCGGGCCGATAGAGGTACTTGGCGCCGTCCTCGGTGTAGGCCACCAGCCTCTTCTCGCCCAGGATCCGGAGGACCGAGCGGACCGCGCTGTAGGTGGGCTTGTCCGGCAGACTCCGCATGATATCCGCAACCGAGCCCTCCCCATCCCGGTGGAGGACATCCATCACCTGCCGCTCTCGGCGGCTCAGGTCCTGGGTCTTGATGGGCTTCGGCATGGCATCTCCCGTTGATTGCTCAAAAATCAGCACTGCTCATATTTGAGCAGGAGGGGCGGAGATGTCAAGGGGGCGAGAAACGAGAAACGAGAAGCGAGAAACGAGAAGCGAGCAGCGAGCAGCGAGGTCATCCCGCGTACTTCCACACCGCGACGTAGTGGCAGGCGGTGCCGGCGATGACGAACAGGTGCCAGATGAAGTGGCCGTACGGGATGCGCTTGGCGGCGTAGAACGCGACGCCGACGGTGTACGCGAGTCCCCCCGCGACGAGCCAGAGCACGCCCGGGAGCGGTACCAGTTCCCAGAGCGGCTTCGCGGCGATCAGGATCATCCAGCCCATGCCGAGATAGAGCGCGGTGCTGAGTCGTGGGTAACGAATCCCCCAGACGCTCTTGAGTACCACACCGGCGGTAGCCAGGGTCCATATCAATCCGAAGAGCGTCCAGCCCCACGCGCCGCGGAGCACGCCGAGCGTGAAGGGGGTGTAGGTGCCGGCGATGAGGAGATAGATCGCGGAGTGGTCGATTCGGCGGAGGATGCCCTTCCGCCGTGCATCCCGTGTGGCATGATAGATCGTGGAGCTGGCGTAGAGGATGATGACGGTGCTGGCGAAGATCATGGCGCCGATGGTCGCACTGACGCCCTGGGGGATCGCCCG
>JBDTNH010000154.1:0-4193 GCA_039933845.1 Gemmatimonadota bacterium | reverse complement strand
TGCAGGCGGGAGAACCACGCAGGCAGCATGCGATCCCAGCCGGCCACCATCGGCAGGCGAGTCACCGCCGTGAAGCTGACGCTGACCTGGGCGATGCGCATCGCCAGCGTCATCAGGATCGCGATCGTCACCAGGGGCCCGGCGATGCCGAACGGTCCGAAGCCCGCGCGAAGCACCTGTGGCATCGGCCCGATAAGGTCCATCTCATTGACCGGGACGTAGGCCACCATCGTGGAGGTGCCCAGGATAAACATGATCGCGATGATGGGTGCCGCGATCAGCACAGACTTCCGGACGGCGCGCGCTGGCGCACGCGTCTCACCCGCCAGGATCGCCACGTACTCGAACCCGCCCAGTGCGCCGAAGCCCATCTTGCCGAGCAGGTTGAGGTTGAGCAACGACCACTTGGGCATGGTGGTCCGGAACGGATGGTACTCGGCCAGCGTGTGGGTGGCCAGCCCAATGAACGGCAGGACGATGAGAATGCCGAAGATGATGAGCATGAAGATGCCGCCGGTGTTGTGCACCCATTTGCCCACCGACAGCCCGATGATGGCCGCCGTCGCCATCAGGGTCAGGATCACGGCCGACGAGAGCGCCACGAACCAGCTGGTTGACGTCATCCAGGCGGCACTCGGTCCGAGCGCGTACGACAGGTATGTGGCGCACTGCAGGCCAATTTCTGATGTGAAAACGATGACATAGAGCCAGAGATTCCACGCGAGCAGGAAGCCGACCGTGGGATTGAATCCAAGTTTGGCCCACTGATAGAGGCCGCCCTCGAGTGGCATCAGCTTGTTGAGATAGATCACCACCGCGGCCATCGGCAGGTAGAAAAACACCATTGCCAGGAGCCACATCACGACATGCGCGGACCCCAGGGTGCCGGCGACGCCAATCCAGGTGAGGCCGATGATGAAGAGGATCTGGGTGAGCGCCAGATCTCGGACCCCGAGTTCCTTCTTGAGCGATGCGCTGTGTGCCTCGATCTGCGCTTCGGCCCGTGCAAGCTCGCTATTCTCGGTCATGTGGGGATCGCTCCGAGGATGTCCCAGTATCGCGCCCACGCTTCGAGACCTTCGTGGAGGCGATGCACGCGGAAGAATTCGTTGGGTGCGTGATAGTCTTCGTCGGCCGTCGAAAAGGAGAAATACACGGTACCGAGCCCCATGAGACGCTGGAAGAGTTCGGCCACGGGCACGGTGCCCCCCATCCGGACGATCAACGGGTCAATACCGTAGACGGCGTGCAATGCCCTGCTCGCCGCCTTCAACGCGAAGTGGCTCGGGTCGATCTGTGCCGCCGGCGTGCCGTGGTCACCCGGACGGACCATGAGACGCGTGCCGAGCGGCACGTGAGACTCGAGATGCGCGGTAAGCAATCTTACGATCTCGTCCGGAGTTTGGTCAGGCACCAGCCGGCAGGTGATCTTGGCGTGCGCCTCGCAGGGGATCACGGTCTTGGAACCGGGGCCCTGATAGCCACCCCACATGCCATTGAGCTCGAGGGTTGGCCGGGTCCATTGGCGTTCGAGAGTTGTGTAGCCTGCTTCGCCCACTGCGGAGGGTGCGCCGATTTGGGCGAGGTACGCCTGCTCATCGAACGGGAGTTCGGCGATGTCGGCCCGCTCGGCGGCACTCACCTCGCGCACGCGATCGTAGAAGCCGGCCACGGCCACCCGTCCGTCGGGCTGATGCAATGAGGCGATGAGTTGTGCCATCGCATGCAGCGGGTTGGCGACGCTGCCACCGTGCCTGCCGGAATGCAGATCCTTTCCCGCGGCCGTGAGAGTGAGTTCCAAGCCAGCCAGCCCGCGATTGGCCACCGTCAACGACGGCTCGTCGATGCGCCACATCGCGCCATCCGCTGAAATCACGACATCCGCCTGAAGGAGTTCATGGTGCGCCGTGATACACGTTTCCAGGTTGGGGCTGCCGATCTCCTCCTCGCCTTCGATCAGGAACTTGACGTTGATCGGCAGCCGCGACTCGGCCTCGAAGAACGCCTCGGCCACCTTGATCGGGATCAGCATGGGACCTTTGTCATCAGAGACTCCACGCGCATACAGTCGACCGTCACGCTGTGTCGGCGTGAATGGTGGACTGTCCCACTTGTCGAGCGGATCGGGTGGCTGCACATCGTAGTGGCCATAGATGAGCACGGTCAGCGCGCCAGGCGCGCCGAGCCACTCGGCGTAGACCACCGGGTTACCGGATGATGTTAGCGTGCGCACCGTGAGCGGTCCGGCCGCGGCCAGGCTCGCCGCAACAAATGCGGCCGCTCGTTGCACGTCAGACGCGTGGGCCGGATCGGTGCTCACGCTCGGGATCGACGCGAACTCGATCAGCTCGCCAAGGATGGCATCGTGGCGAGATGCGAGGAGCGTGAGCACCTGATCAAGCGCCATCACTTGCCGCCATCGATTGAGAGGACTTGGCCGGTGATCCAGCCTGCGAATTCTGACGCAAAGAAGAGCACTCCCGCGGCGATGTCATCCACCGAGCCGAGCCGCTTGAGCGCGATCCGATCGACGAGCGCCTGCTGGCCTGCTGCACCGTAGGATTCCCATTGCGCCTCGGTCGCTGCGTTGGAGCGCACGAATCCCGGGGCGATGTTGTTGACGGTGATGCCCCACGGACCCAGCTCATGGGCCAATTGCCGGGTGAGTCCGATCTGCGCTGCCTTGGCCGACGCGTACGCCTGGATGCCGGTGAGGGAGATGCCGAGGCCGGCGCCACTCGAGATATTGATGATACGGCCAAAGCGCGCCGTCTTCATCCCAGGCGCCACTGCCTGCGAGCAATAGAATGCGCCGCTCACGTTGACATCGAAAATCGCCTGCCACTGCGGGGCGGTGACCTGTTCGAGCGGTTGCCCGACTTGGCCGAGCACGCCGCCGGCGTTGTTCACGAGGATGTCGACGTGGCCGCTGGCTGATGCGGCATCAGCGACGAACGCCTCCACGGCCCCCTGATCACGTATGTCGAGGACCCGCGTTGTGCACTGGCCGCCTCCTGTCGTGCAGAGCCGCGCGGTCTCCTGCAGTTCGTCGTCGATCACGTCGCAGGCCCAGACCGTCGCACCGCGTTCGGCGAACGCCAGCGCGATTGCGCGCCCGAAGCCATGTGCGGCACCGGTGACGATCACGGTCCTGCCATGGAATTCCAGTATCACGACGTCATCACACCGGCAAGCGCGTCGAGCGTGTCCAGCGACTGCTCCCGGTCGCCCCGCTCAATCTCGTGAATCAATTCCACCAACCTCGCAATGAGTGGCGTGGGCACTCCCGCCTCGGCGCCGAGTGTCGCTACGACGCCAAGCTGTGCATCGACCTCGGTTGGGCGCTTCCGCACCGCGAGGTCGCGCCAGATGCCGCTGTGGGTCTTGGCGGATTTGCGGTTGTGCGCGACGAGATGGTCGAGCGAGTCCGTGGCGGCGCCGGCAGCCGCGCTCGGAAGATACGCCGCCGGTTCGAAGCCGTCGAAGGGCTCGGGGCGTACGTCGCGGGCTGCCGCGACGCCAAGCATCTCACGCGCGAGGCCGACGTAGAGCGGGCGGTACTGGGGCATCGCCAGGGCGTCGGCGATCGACTCGTTGGTGAGGGCGGTAGCGAACAGCATCGCGCCGTATGCCTCCTTGGCCCAGAGGTAGCCCCAGATGTTCGGTGTCGCGGTGGCGCGCTCGTCGAAGACACGCCAGGCATCGCGGGCGGCGAGCACACGCGGTGAGATGCGTGCATCCTCGTGACCGAACGCTTCACCGATCATGACCGTACCGCGGCCCCCATACAGCAACACGCCAGGTTCGATGTAATCGGCGCCGAAATTGACGAACGCGCCCACCGTCCGCGCTTCGCCCACTACCGCGGCGATCGCGAGCTCGTTGAGTCCGTTCTGTGCGGAGATCACGCAGCCAGTGCCGGTCAGATGCGGGAGGAGCGCGCGGACGGCGGCTTCGGTGTGATGCGCCTTGGTGCCGAGGACGATGGTATCCCACTGTCCCGTGAGTGTCTCCGGCATGAACGCCGGGAGGTGAGCGGTGAAGGTGTCGATTGGGCCGGTGAGTGAGAGTCCCGATCGATTGATGGCGTCGACGTGCTCGGGCGCAGTGTCCACCGCCGTCACGTCGTGTCCGGCGCGGGCGAGATACGCCGCGAGCGTGCCGCCGATCGCACCCGCGCCCCAGAAGAGCAC
>JBDTNH010000153.1:0-4214 GCA_039933845.1 Gemmatimonadota bacterium | reverse complement strand
TGGAGCAGTCGCGCTGCTCTCGCTCGGCTTCCTGGTGTTGCGGCCTCGGCCGGTTCCCCCACCGATTGATTCGACCGTTTCGGCACTCACGATCGCCGTGCTGCCGTTCACCGTTCGCGGTCCGGGGCTCGAAATCTGGCGCGAAGGGATGGTGGATCTCTTGTCGATTGGGCTTGATGGTGCGGCCGGAGTCCGGGCGATCAACAGCCGCACGCTCCTGGCACGATGGCATCAGGAGATCGGCGACACCAACGCAGCCGACCTCGAGTCGGCGCTGAATGTCGCGCGCCGCAGCAACGCACGATACGCGCTCGTGGGCGCAGTGGTGGCGGCGGGACCCCGCCTCCGGTTGAGCGCGGATATCTACGACGTGGCGACCGGACGCGTCGTCGCCCCGGTTGAGGTCGAGGGATCAGCCGACTCCGTGCTGGTCCTGGTGGACCGCGTCGGCATGCAGACGCTCGGCGTCATCCTCGAGAAGAACGCCGGCGAGGTTCCCACGCTCGATCTGGCCGACTTCACGACCAACTCGCTGTTCGCCCTGAAGGCATACCTCGAGGGGGAGGATCATTACCGGCGATCAGAGTTCCCCGCCGCCATCACCGCATGGGAGCGGGCCGTCCGCGCCGACACATTCTTTGCGCTGGCCAAGCTTGGTCTGGCAGATGCCTATGCCTGGGTGGGCAGTTACACCCAATTCACTGAATCGCTCGACGGCGCCAAGGCGATGGCAGGCCGGCTCCCGGGGCGCGAGCGGGCGATGATGGAGATCCGCTGGGAGCGGTTGAACGGCGTGCCCGAGGTCGTTCCCACGATTCGGGAAGCCCTCCGCAAGTATCCCGATGCCGCCGACGTGTGGTACCAGCTGGGCGAAGTGTACTTCCACGATGCGGTAGGGACGGGTCGTCCGGAGGACGCGGAGGCGGCCTTTCGGCGGGCCGTCGCGCTTCAGCCGACAATGGCTCCCTATCAGGAGCACCTTCTCGATTTGTCATTTCTCTGGCATCCTGATAGTGCGCACATCTCGCGCGAGCTCGCGGCCTATACCCGACTCGCCCCGCAGGCCGTGGCAACGAAGGCCGGTCGGATCGTGTTCGCCCTGGAATTCGGCGACAGCGCCGCCCGCGCCCGCGCGGACTCCGAGCTGGGTACGCTGGATTCCGAGGCGGCGGTTAAGGTCTACTCCTTATTGCTCGCCCCGTTTTTTGCTGAGCTCAGAGGCCGCGTGTACCGTGCCCTTGCGCCGCGCCTGAAGCAAGCGGATCTAGCCTCCGTACAGGGATTGCGATTCAAGAACCTCGGACTCGCCGACGGACGCGTTCGCGAGGCCCTTGCGATGCTGGGCGAGCCCCGCATTCCGGTGTATGTGCGCTATGGTGGTCCGCTGTATCTGTCGGTGCGGGGCATGCCCGTGCCGGAGCGTGTCTTGACGGAAACGCTCGCCGCGGCTCAGAGCGACAGCTCACTGTTTTCCAACCGAATCGCGGCCATGTTTGCCGCAGGGACAGCGGCCCGGTTGGGCGACTGGGCCGGGTACAATGAGATCGTTTCGCGCATGCGGGCTCTGGCGGCGCGCGGCCGATCTGTCAACGACGCGGCAACCGCCGAGTATTGGAACTGGGCCGTCCGGGCGGCGGAGGCGCACAGTCTTTGGCGGCACGGCCGGAAGGAGGAGGCGCTGCGCCGATTCGAAAGTACCCTCGGCGCCGACCCCGGGTGGTTCAGCCTCTGGGAAATCGGTGAACTTTCGCTCGAGCTGGGCCGGCTCGATCAGGCCGAGAGGGCGTTCCGGGCGCTCTGGCAGGCAGACCCGACAGCGTCCACCCTGCAGCTCGCTCGCATCCTGGAGCGCGGCGGCCGGGCGGCCGAGGCGCGCGATGCCTATCGCTCTGTCGCCGACGCCTGGCGCGAGGCCGACCCGGAATTACAGCCGCTGGTGGATGAAGCCCGGCGCGCGGTCGTACGCCTCTCCGACGCGCCTGACTGAACGGCCGCACCGGCTCCTCGGCGATCAGGTGCCCGGTCCGCCGCCGCCGCCCAACGTCTTCCACAGCTGCGCGGTCGCATTCGAGGCCAGCCAGCTGGCGGTGGCACGAGTGCCGGTATAGTTGGCCCATGCGGCGATCGCCAACGTGGTCTGATTGCCCAACCATCCCGTCGTCTCGCCCACGGAAACGAGTGGGTCGCCGGCGTGGGGCGGAAGTCGGAGTGTCAGCGTCATTGCCATCCAGTCGACATTCGCCGCGTTAGCTCGGACGGTCGCCTCCGCGTGTGCGACTCCCGGTTCGGTTGCCAACGCCCACAGGCCGCCACGAGACCGATTGTCCGAGAATGCCGCTCGAACCGATGTGTTGATCGGGACGTCATCAAGTTCCGAGAGCATCACGAATGTCGGGACGGCGAGGGCCGCAGGTGTCGTGAGGGCTACAACACTGTTCGGCACCCGCATGAGCACCCCGATCGTGCGTTGGGGATTTCGCGACGCCAGCCCGCCCGACTCCGGCGAGTTTCCCTCGCCAAGACCGAACATCAGGACGGGCGCATCGCCGAGTTCCGCGTGCCCGCTGAGCCCGGCAAAGGTGGTCAACGCGGCGAAGAGCGCGTTGTCACTCGCACCGGTGTTCGCCAGGCTGTGTGTCGATGTACCCACCAGTGCCACGTGGGCCGATTTCGCCAGGGCTCGAAGATCCACGCCCATCGACTGCAAGGACTGCTCGAGTGTACCGCCAGCGCCAGGCTCCAATGGACCGCCGGTCACGAACCCATTGGTGGTCACCCCTCCGCCCAGCGAGATGATGACCCCCCGCAATGGCCCGACCCCGGCCGGCACGTACATCGCGAACGCACCGGACTCGTAGACCTCCTTCACGGCAAGTGAGAAGTCGTGGCTGTTGCTGCCGGAGCTCAAGGTGAGCGCTATTTGCGATTCCGAGTACCCAGGCCGTGCGGCCAGCGCCGTGGTCGCGCCGGTTGGGAGGCCGGTCAGCTCGAAGTGTCCGTTCGCATCGGTGGTGGCTGTGTGGGAGCCGATCGTGACCGTCGCGCCCTCGAGCGCCGAGGCTGACCCTGTGGCACGGACCGTCCCTGAGAGGGTCGTCGTGCCTCCTCCGCCGGGCCCGGTGGGGCTGCTGGAGCCTCCGCAGGCGGCGAGCATCAGGAGCAGGAGCGGGATGCCGGCGCGTGTGATCGGCCGCGTCGGTGGCAGTGACAAAGGGGAACGGGCCATGGCTGACTCCGGAATCTGGGTAGGTCGTGTCATGTCTCTATTACGACAAAGGCGGTCGAACAGGGATCAACCGTGCAGGACCGAACGCATTGCGACGAGCCTGCTACCGAGCCCGTAGGGTTCCGCCACCGCTACCGCCACCGCCACCGAGCGACTTCCACGTCACAGCGTCCGCCTGGCCGAGTAGCCAGCTTGCGGTGATGGGGTTGCCGGCATAGTCGGCCCAGGCGGCGATCTCGAGTGTGCTCTGATCGCCCAGCCAGCCCGTGGTCTCGCCGAGCACGACGAGTGGATCACCGGAGTGGGCCGGCAGCCGCAGTAGCAGCACATTACTGAGCCAGCCGATCGCGGCGTTGATGCCGAGATCGGACACCGTGCTGTGTTCCGCGCCGGGCTCGACCTCCAGTGCCCAGAGACCACCCTGGGATCGGTTGGTCGCGAACGCCGCTTTGACCGACGCGTTCCGCGTCGCGTCGTCCAACTCCGCCTGCATGACGAAGGTGGGGATGGCGAGTGTCGCAGCAGCTGTGAGCGTCGAGACCCCGACGGGCACCCACTCGAGCAGCCCGATGGTGCGCGCCGGAACTCGCGATGCCAACCCCGCCGCCTCAGGACCGCCGGAGCTCCCTCCGAATATCGCCAGGGGCGCGGCCTCCAACTCTGCGTGACCGCTCGCCTGGGCAACGCTCCGCAGTGCTGCCAGGATTTCGTTGTCGCTCACCGCACTGTTGGCCAGCGCGAGGTTCCTGGTGCCGAGGATGGCAACGTGCGCTGAGCGGGCGAGCGCTCGAAGGCGTTGACCGATGAGCTGGAGTCTCTCCTCGTTTGGCTGCCCGTTGGTGAGGGGTCCACCGGTCACGAACCCGTCCGTTGTCGGACCACCGAGTGCGATGATGACACCGCGGATCGCCCCGACTTCGGCGGGCAGGTAGACTGCATATGCGTTGCCCGTGCCCGTCAGGTACACCTCCTGCGGGGTCAGCGCGAA
>JBDTNH010000152.1:0-4335 GCA_039933845.1 Gemmatimonadota bacterium | reverse complement strand
GAGGCGCCTTCACATGGATCTCTTGGGGGCCGGCAGCGTGATCGAGGAGGATCACGCGTGAGCGTCGCTTGGGCGTCATGGTTGCTCCGGGACCAGGTCGGCGATTACGGGGCGGTGGTCCGAGCCGAGGTCGGGTCCCACCCGGACGGCGCGGACGCTCCAGCTTTTGTTGGTCAGTACATGGTCTATTCTCAGTCCATACCAGCTTGAACTCCAGGTGTGACCAAATCCGAGTCCCGCGGCACTGAACGCGTCACGCCACGCACCCCAGTCTCGCCGGAAGACGGCGGACTCCCTGACCAGATTGAAGTCGCCAACCACCAGTGCGGGGCGACCCGACGCATCGCTCGCCAGCCAGCGCGAGGCGAAGCGTGATCCGCCGATCCGCTTTTCCTGTCGGGCGGCCATCGAGTCGGTCTGACCGAACAACTCCGACACGTCGAGAAACTCGCTCATTTCGTTGCGCACGCTACGCAGGTGTACCACGCCGATCGGTCCGGCGACGCCGTCGATCCCCCTGACCACCCCGATCGTTCCCGACCAGCCGATCTCCTGCACCGGCCGCTCGGCGAGCCGAATGTCGAGTGGGCGGTTACTCCGTTGCCAGGCACACACTTCGCCCTTCCGTACGACGCCGATCGTGCGGTACCGGGCGATCGCCTCGGCACGGAAGGTTGGACACTCGACCACGATGAGGACGTCGGCCGAATCCCGGGCGGCGAGACCGAGCGCCTGCTCAAATGCCGTTGCGCGTATCGCGGCGTTGAAGGTGATCAGCCGGAGGGTGGCTGAGCCGGCTGATCCGGTTGCAGGAGCCGCACGCCCCAAGGGGAACTGGAACCCCTGCAGACCGAAGATGATGACACCGATGGTGAGCACGGTTGCCGCTGCCCGCTCACGACGCCCGCACCGTGCGAAGATGGGCAGGACGATCAACGGCCACCAGACCCAACGCGGGCCGTATCCGAACAGCAGCGTCCACCAGATTCGGTCGACGGCGAACCAGAGAATCGCCATCGCCACGAGTGCCAGGACCAATGGCCCCCAGCAGAGTGCGCGAGCGAGGATGCCGACCGGTTCCCTAGAGAGTCGCTGCATCGCGTGGCCTGAGTGGCCAGTACGTCCAGCCGGCCAGGAAACCGGTGCCCCAACTCAGGTGGATCGCCAGGAAGATGATCGGCAGCAGCGCGAGATGCCGCCAGCTTGAGGCGCGCGCGGTGGCGACGCTCGCGGTCAGGTTGGCAATCGCATAGAGCACCAGGTGGCTCCAGCCCAGCGGCCCAAGCAGCGCCACGAGAATCGGTGTGGCGAGAATGCTCGCGACAAACGCCGGTGCCACAAGTTGCCGGAGCCGGACAGACCCCGGGTGGGTGCGGAGCGTGCGCACCTTCCAGAAGCCGTACCGGGCGTATTGCCGGATGAGCTTGGGGAGCGACGCACGGACGGCGTAGCTCGACTTTATGGTGGGCGAGAGATGAATCCGGCCGCCGGTGGCGCGGAGTCGGATATTCATCTCGTAGTCTTCGTTGACCGCCCAGCCTGGCCGCATGCCGCCGACCTTCCGGAGGGTCGCCGTTCGCCAGGCGCCCAGGTAGACGGTATCGACCCAGGCGGGTTCCGTGGCGTGGCGGTACTTGGCGTCGCCGGCGGCGAACCGGCTCGACACCGCGGCGGCGATTGCCGAGCTCATGGCGCCCTGCCCGGTGGCCCGCTGGACGCCGCCGACATTCTCCGCACCGGTTTCCTCGAGCAGCCGGACGCACTCGGCGCAGTAGGCCGGGTCGTAGAGGGTGTGGGCATCCATCCGGACGAGGTACTGGCCGCGGGCCTCGCGGAGGCCGATGTTGAACGCATCGGCTTGCAGGCGAGCCGGATTCGGGATCAGCCGGACGCGGGGGTCGCGGTCGGCCAGGGCCTGCACCAACTCCGGGCTCTGGTCGGTCGACTCGCCGTCGAGGACCAGTAGTTCGAGGGTGGCGCCGCCTGGAAGGGTGTTGGCGAGGATCGAGTCGAGGCAGGCGATGATGCCGGCGGCCTCGTTCCGCATCGGCACGACCACGGTGACCAGGGGTGCTGGGCTGGAGGCGGAGGGGCTCGGCATCGGTCCAGGGTGGTGGGAGTGGTGGGAGGGGGAAGTGAAAAGGGCGGGCCGACCGTAGTCGACCCGCCCCTTCAACCTAGTGGAACCCGAGGGTTCCGAGCCAGTTCAGCTCTTCTTGTTGCGACGGCGCTTGGCCGCTGCCATCCCGGCGAGGCCGGTGGCGAGGAGCGTCATCGTGGCCGGCTCCGGAACGGTCTCCTGGCGACGGTCCTTATCGAACCGGATGAACTCCTGACGGCCCTTGTTGGCGTCGGTGATCACCAGCCACTGGTTCGCGTAGACGGTCTCGCCCGCTGCGGCGGTGCGGATCGCGGCGACGGTCACGGCGTTGTAGCCGGCCTTGCCTGAAACGTCGTAGCCCATCGCGGTCCAGATCGCATACTGGTACTGCTGGACCTGGGCGTTGGTGAACGCACTACCAACCGTCGGGTTCGCGAAGAGGAAGGTCGCGATGCGCGCGGCCTCAAGGTACTGCGAGTTCCAGGAGTTGGCGAAGTTCTGGACATGCGACGAGTTGGCCGAGGACATCGGGGTAACCCAGGCGTTCGCGTAGATTTCATTATCGCCGACAAACTTGGTCGGGTCGACGCAGAAGATCTGGAAGACGCTGCCGCCATTGAGCGTGCCGCTGTACTGGTCGTAATCGGTGCCGCTGCCGTAGTTGTGGAACTGGAAGTTCGCTTGGAACGGGGCCTGGGCGACTGCCGGGGCAGCGAGCACCGCGGTCAGGGCCAGAGCGGAGAATGCGCGACGGATCATGGGACTAACTCCTGGTATTCAGGGAGAGGAACGATTGAGACGGCAAGGTGTTCGGTTCGACGTGGGCTACTTGAGCATGCCGCGTGCCAGCTCCGTGGTGGGTCGTATCGGAGCCGAGGTGTGTCTGCAACAGATACTGTAAGATGTTGATAGTAAATGTTTTATGTCTGATGGTAACTCACGGATGGCGTCGTACCGAACGGCGTTGCAGATCTGGCCTCGGCCGGAAAAGGTGTTGCGTTGTCGCAACAATGCAACAGTTGTGTTGATCCCATCCCATGACCATCTTTGTGGCGCAGGGAACCCGGACATGGCGGGCTTTCTTGGTCGGCTGACCTCCCGCTGCCGCGATTCTGGGCGAGCCGGGCCCCACTTCACCGTGATTCATTCGATAAGACATTGAACGCCAACGTCTTACGTACGTGTGCCGCCCGGCCTGATGTCCGCGCGGTTACTCCAGTTGTGCCCACCATCCGACGATACTGTGGGCATCAACCCTTTCCGGTGAGTTCATGAGCCGCACGTCACGCAGTCACAGCCGCCAGCTGGCACTGGCGATGGTCACCCTCGTCTCCCTTCCCCTCGTGGCATCGGGGCAGGGGCGGCTCTCGACGGCCAGCCGCGCGGAGTTCGACGCCGCGCTGGCGGCCAACGGCGGCCGGGTGATCGTCACGCTCCAGCCGGTTGGCGGCGTGGCGGGGCTTCGGGCCGAGGGTCAGCCGGCGGTTTCCGGAACGGAGGTCGACCGGATCGCCTTGCGGCTCAAGGCCGGTGCAAAACTCCGGACCGCCACTCCGCTGTACCTGATCGGTGGGCTCGCCGTCAAGGCAAATGAAATCCAGATCGACTCGTTGCTCGGCGACCCGAATGTCGACCTGATCGAGCCGGACCGAATCAGCTGGATGCAGGACGAGCAGCCGGTCGGTGCACTTCGCGAGCAGCCTGGACTCCATTCGGGCGCGCAGACGGTGCCATGGGGCATTGATCGCGTGCAGGCCCAGGAGGCGTGGGCAGTGGTTGGCCAGGGGGCTGGTGTCAAAGTGGGCATCATGGACTCTGGTGGCGACCGCGATCACCCGGACCTCCTCTGGGCCGGAGGCTACAACGCGATGACCTTCAGTACCAGTTCGTCGGCGTGGGACGATGATGTCGCCTCCTGCAACGGCCACGGTACGCACGTCGCCGGCACGGTCGCGGCCCGCGACAATAGTGAAGGCGTCGTCGGTGTCGCACCCGCGGTGTCCCTCTACGCGCTCAAGGTGTTCGAGCTTATCGATGGTGACTGCGGCGCCTGGGTCTCGAGCCAGATCGGCGCGCTCAATTGGGCGGTGACCAACGGCATTCGGGTCGTCAACGTCAGCATCGGGGGCGAAAGCTCCGCCGGCGCCTATCGAATTGCCATCACGAATGCCGCCGCAGTCGGGACCTACATGGTCGCGGCGGCCGGCAACACCGGTGGCTCGATGCTGTTTCCC
>JBDTNH010000151.1:0-4472 GCA_039933845.1 Gemmatimonadota bacterium | reverse complement strand
TGGTCGAGGTCGACTCGGTCGCGGTGAAGTCGATCGGCAATGGCCTGTCGGAAGTGACGGCCGTGGTCACCAATCGCCGCCTCGTGCCGACCCATACCCAGCAGGATCTCGAGAACAACATCACGGCACCGGACCTGGTCACGTTGACGGGCGCGCAAGTGATCTCGGGCTACCGAGTGACCAACACCCGGACCGGGGAGAGCGTGGAGCAAGAGCGCGACCCGAGCACGATCCAGCTCCGGAACATCGCGGGACATGATTTTGAGACGCTCAAGTGGATCGTACGGGGCGCGGGGCCGGTCACGGTGACCGTGAAATCCGTGAAGGGCGGGTCACACTCGCTGTCGTCGAAGCGGTAGGCAGGACGATGTACGATGAAGGCTGAACGCTCAACGTGGCTCTCCACGAGCGTTCAGCTTTCGGCGTGGAGCGTTAAGCGTCTAGCGCCGAAAGGCGTCGGTCCGTCGGATGAGGTCGGCCACCGTTCGGATCGCCTCGACGTAGAAGCCGGGCATCGCACGGTCCGGTGAGTCGCCGGGTTGGTGGTAGTCCGGGTGATCCTCGACCCCGAAGTAGAGGAACGGGATCCCCTTCCGCTGAAACGCGACATGGTCCGACTGCGTGGTCCAATCCTCGCCCCGACCCGCGGCCTCGGTGTCGTGCCCACGCATGAGGTTGATGCTGGTGCACTTGGCGGCCGCCGCGACGAACGGTGCCAAGGCTGGGTAGCGCCCGGGCCCGGCGGCGTAGAGCTCACGCTTCGTGTTGCGTGACACCATGTCCATGTTGACGTTGAGGTCGACCTGTTCAAGCGGGAAGAGTCCCGAGTCGACCAATCCGCGACTGCCGAACATCCCCCGTTCCTCGCCATCCACCGCAGCGAAAATCAGCGTGTGGTCGATCGGATGCTTCGCGAAATATTCCGCCAGCACCGGCAGCGATACGGCGCCACTCGCGTTGTCATCGGAGCCGTTGTAAATCGAATCCCCATCGACCGCACGCCCGATGCCGACATGGTCGAAGTGTGCGGTCACGACGATGTACCGCTCCGGCGTGGCGGTCCCCTTGACCACGCCGATCACGTTCCACGCCTCGGTCACGCCCGGGAGCCGGGGCGACGGCGTCACCGCGATCCGCTGCAGTCGTCCACCGGTCGGCGGCGCAATCCCGATGGCGTCGAACCGCGAGGCCAGATAATCCCGCGCCTTGAGGTTCCCGATCGAGCCGATCAGGCGGCCACCCATCGAGTCGTCGGCGAGTCGGAAGAGATCCCGCATCATGGCAGCGCTGTCGATCGCGATCGGTGCCGGGCATGACTGGGCTGCTGCACAGCCCGGTGCCAGTGCCACGCCGAGGAGGAGAAGGACGCGCGAGGGCTGCAGGGTCATCAGGAGCTCCGGGAGGGGAGGTACAACGGACAGGGAGGGATTCGAACCCTCGGTACGGTTGCCCGCACGTCACGCTTCCAACGTGGTGCCTTAAACCACTCGGCCACCTGTCCCTGGGGGCGAAAAGGTAGTCCCAGAGCTCTGCCTTGTCATCCCGGCGACGGAACCGGAGGGCCACGATGGGCGTACCTTTCACACGCGACGACTGGACACCGAGGGAGATCCCGCATGCTGATTCGCCGACCCGACGACATCCCGACCCGTGAGATCACCCCGGAATCCGCCTACCTCGGTCGTCGGGAGTGGTTGGCGACCACCGGGCTCGCCGCGCTGGCCCTGACACCAGCCCCACTGCTCGCCTCTGCCCGCGCGGCAAGCGGGAGCGGCGATGACGATCCGACGCCCTACGACAAGGCAACGACCTACAACAATTACTACGAATTCGGCACTGGCAAGGAAGATCCGAGCCAGAATGCCGGTCGCCTCAAGACGTCGCCGTGGACCGTCGAGGTTGCTGGGCTCGCCAAGCGGACGGGTCCGATGGCCATGGAGGACCTTCTCAAGGGTCTCGCTCGGGTCGATCGCACCTATCGAATGCGGTGCGTGGAGGGCTGGTCGATGGTCATCCCGTGGCAAGGCTTCCAGCTCAAGGACCTCATCGATCGCCTCGAACCGAGCGCGTCGGCCAGGTTCATCGAATTCACAACCCTCAACGATCCGGCACAGATGCCCGGTCTCCGAAGTGGGGTGCTGCCTTGGCCTTACATCGAGGCGCTGCGCCTCGACGAGGCACGGCATCCGCTGTCGATGATGGTGACCGGGATGTACGGGAAGGCGCTGCCCAACCAGAATGGCGCACCGATGCGACTGATCGTGCCATGGAAATACGGATTCAAGGGCGCCAAGGCAATCGTCCGGATCCGCTTCACGGAGACACGTCCCGCGACCACATGGAACGTGGTGCTGCCCGACGAATATGGCTTCTTTGCCAATGTAAATCCGGAGGTCGACCACCCGCGCTGGAGCCAGGCGCGCGAGCGACGGATCGGTGACTTCTTCAAGCGGCCGACCCTGCCATTCAATGGCTATGCCGACCAGGTGGCGTCGTTGTACTCGGGGATGGATCTCCGGAAGAACTTCTGAACCGGTGCAGCTCAATGCGTGGATCAACAAGGTTGGCCGTCCGGTTGCTATGATCTCAGGCGTCGTTCCCGCCGCCGTCATCACCTGGCGGCTCCTCAGGGGCGACTATGTGAATCCGGCCGAGGCGCTTGAACATGCGACCGGCTTCACCGCGCTCTGGTATCTGCTCGCCTCCCTCTCTGCAACTCCGCTCCGCTACCTCACCACGCTCGCCGCGTTCACCCGTCTCCGCAAGCCGCTCGGCCTCTGGAGCTTCGGCTTCGCGCTGATCCACATGAGCAGCTACCTCGTCTTCGATCAGTCGCTGCTCTGGGGTGAGATCGTGAAGGACATCCTCGAACGACCGTATATCACGGTGGGGTTCAGTGCCTTCCTGATCCTCTTGGCGCTGGCCGTGACATCGCCCATCCGCGTGATGAAGCGGATGGGCGGCAAGCGGTGGCAGGCCCTCCACCGCATGGTGTATGTCGCGGCGACACTCGGCGTGCTGCACTTCCTGTGGCTCGTCAAGCGGGACATCACCGAACCCGCCATCGCCGGCGTGACGCTGATCGTGCTGCTGGCGATTCGCGAAGTGCACAACGAACGACGAGTGGGGATGAAGGATGAAGGATGAAGGATGAAGGATCAACGATGAACGATTGTGCGCCCTTGAGGCTAGATTTTACGTCGTGATGATCGATCGCCTGCGGACCCCGTGGCTCGCTGCCCTGCTGCTCCTCGCCTCCCCGGCGATGGGCGGGCTGGTGCTGCCGGTGCTGCACCCGTGCCAGGCCGAGCAAGCGACCGACCAGGCGCCCACCGGCCATCATGGTCAGAGTGGGCACGAGGGCCACCACGATCAGGGCAGCTCGGGCACACATCCGTGTACGTGTGTCGGCAGTTGCCACGTCCCGGCGCTGGATGCGGGACCCCGGATCACTGGCCCGGTCGCGGTGGTCACGCCCGTGGTGGTCCATCGTCCGCAGCTCTCCCCGAACACACAGGCACCACAGATCCGGGTGCCGTTGGACCTCCTTCCTCCTTACACGGCACCTCCCATCGGTTGAGTCGGACCGGCCAACCGGCCAGTCATGTCGGGTCGCACTTTCGCGATCTCGACGCACACTCAAGCCATGTTCGATCACCGCCAGCGCGTGGTGATCGTGGAGCCATGCCAGATGCATTTCAGATATCGGATCGCCACCGCGGCGCTCGCGAGCGTGTTCGCCATTTCCGGGGCGTCTGCCCAGCAGATTCCCACCACCCAGGACACCATCAAACTTCCGGAAATCGCGGTCTTCGGCTCGCGGGCCGAACTCCAGGAGCTCCGGCAAGACCTTCGGTTGCAGCCGGGATCGGTCAACTTGATCGAGCCAGCCGCGCTTCGGGCCACCAGGCAGGCCAACCTCAAGGATGTGCTGCGCATGATCCCCGGAGTGTATGTGGCACCGCGATTCGGTGCGGCCGACGAGGCCCAGATCTCGATCCGTGGCTCGGGGCTCCGCAACAACTTCCACGCCCGCGGTCTCAATCTTCTCATCAACGGCATGCCCTATCGGAACAGCGATGGGTTCACCGATTTCGAGGCCATCGAGCTGATGACCGTCGATGCGATGACGGTCTACAAGGGCGGCAATGCGTTCCGCTTTGGCGGTGGCACCCTCGGCGGGGCGATCAACATGCAGACCAAGACGGGGTATTCCGCCGATCGGGTCGACCTGACGGCGGAGGGCGGTGCCAACGGCCTGTTCAAGGGGCAACTCTCGTCCGGGGGGACCGCCGGCAAGCTCGATTGGTACGGTTCGTACACCCGCACCTCGCTCGATGGCTACCGCGCGTGGTCGGATCAAGGGCGCGATCGTGTCAACGCCCATCTCGGTTACCTGATCTCGCCGACGACGGACATCCGGGCGTTCTATCTCTTCGCCCATGTCCGGGAGCATCTCCCCGGCGCGCTCA
>JBDTNH010000150.1:0-4478 GCA_039933845.1 Gemmatimonadota bacterium | reverse complement strand
GATGGAGCACTTCCATCGGCTGGACTATGCGGAGGAACACTTTCGGCGAATCCTCCCGCGGATATTGCGTGGTTTTAGTCAGAACGCCACCGACGGGTCTGATTGGGATAAGGTGAGATTCACCGCAACTCCAGAAGCCGTCCCAACCCAACCATTCCGCTTCTATCAGCCGTGGCAGGAAGAACTCGATGACCGTGGCGCCATTTGGATTCGATTCGGTAAGCCTGACGACATCTATCGATTTGTGGGTGGGATCAGGCGTGAGTCATGGCTCTACAACCTTGACGGAACAAGGCTGTTGCTCCACTTCGAGAGTGAAGTCTTTGACGGCAGCAACGACGCAACGCGCCTGGTCGCCGGAGTGGTTGGACTCTACCTCTGTGGAATGGACCTCCCGGCCTGTGTGGTAGCGCAGCGCCTCGCCTGTTGGGAGTTGCCGAACGGTTGTCCAGATGGCCAGAGCCCCGTGAGCCTTGAGCGTATGGAGCAAGTGCGAGTCGAGAACCGGCATGACATCGCCGAAGCCACCACCAAGGACGACAACTCGCTGCGGGTCGCGCATCACATCGCCACCGTCGCGACACTCAGCCGCGTCTGGGATCCCAGGAGCGGGGTGACGCTCGCGGTGGTGCCGTATGCGCTGCGATTGGGCGACGTGGCATTCGATCCCGATTCCATCTCCGCCACTATCGACCTCGCCGTCCGCCAGTGGAACCCGATCACGACCGCGTGGCAGTCGACCGAAATCAGCCAGCGCATCCACCTGCCAGTGAGTCGCGACGATGACTCGCGACTCACCGGGTTTCTCGTGGTGCCGAGCACCGATGGCGTTTCCGCATGGTCGCTGGTGGCGGGGCAGGGTAGTGATCGGCTCGGCCGGAGCTTCGCCGACCGGGTCCCCCCCCTGAGCACGGGACCACTCGCGATCTCCGACGTGGTGCTCGGCGCGGCATCGCAGGGGGAGAGCTGGCAGACCACCGGCGGGCGCACGATTCCGCTCGGACCGCTCGGTGCGTACGATCGCTCGCAGAAAGTGGCGGTCTACTGGCAGACCGACTCCGAGCGCGCGCGGGTCAGTGTGCGCACCACGATCCGGCTGCTGCGCACCGACCGGAAGGGTGCCCTGAGTGTGGCGCTCGAAGTCGCCACCGAGGGCGAGCTCGCCAAGGGCATCACCGAGTTCCAGCGCGACGTCGGTGTTGCCCAACTCGATGGAGGGTCGTATCGGCTTGAGGTGGAGCTGACGGATCTGGGTGATGGCGCGACCGTGAAGCGGTCGGCGGCGCTGCTGCTACGATGAGCGCGATGCCGGCACCGCATCGGGATCCCGGTCTATGGGCGCAACATGTTGCGCCCTTGCCGGCACCGCATCGGGATCCCGGTGTACGGGCGCAACATGTTGCGCCCCTACGCAGAATCCCGACCCCCGCCACGGGCCGGGCACGCCGATCGTCCCGCATGCCGCAACGCCTCCTCCTCCTCGAACTCGGTCCCTCCAGCCGACCGCTCCCCGGGCCGCACCCTCTGCTGCTCCTGCCGCTCGGTGGTGGAGCCGCGGCCGTCGCCCTCGACGACCTCAGCCCCGAGGAAGTCCTCGCCGAGCTGCTCAGCCGCGGGGTCCCGGTCCGGGCATCGCGGGTGGTGGTGGCCTGATCGGTTGACCCCCATGGGGACCCCCCTACTTTCCTCTGCATGATTGCCAACCTGTCCGCCAGCCTGTTGCCCGATATCAACCAGTCCTTGACCCAGTTCTTCAATCTCTTCGGGATCGAGCTCGAGGCCGCCCGCCGCTACGGCGTCAAGCTCGTCATGATCTGGGCCCTGGCATTCGCCGCCAACCAGATCGTCAAGCTCATCGCCAAGCGGATCGTCTCAGCCGCCGACGACGGCGACGACACAATCATGTCCTATGGCGAGAAGCGGGCGTCGACGATCTCGGGGGTGCTCAAGGGCGTCGGCGGGATCCTCGTGCTCGTCTTCGCCATGATCCTGACCCTTGATGCCTTCATGGATATCGGTCCGATACTGGCCGGTGCCGGCGTGATCGGACTCGCGGTGTCGTTCGGATCACAATCGTTGGTCAAGGACGTGATCTCCGGTTTCTTCCTGCTGATCGAAAATCAGTTCGACGTCGGCGACGTGATCGAGATCGCCGGGCATGCTGGTGGCGTTGAGCGGATGACGCTTCGGGTGACGCAGCTCCGCGACATCGAGGGCATCGTGCACATCATTCCGAATGGTCAGATCAACATGGTCAGCAACAAGACGCGGGGCTGGTCGCGGCGAGTCCTCGACATCGGCGTTGGCTACGGAGCCGAGGTCGACAAGGCGATCGCCGTACTGACCGATCTGGCGGCCGGGTTCGGCAAGGATGCGGCCTGGGCACCCAAGCTCGATGGCGCCCCCGAGGTGGTCGGCGTGCAGTCGCTCGATGACAGCGCGGTGACCATCCGCGTGATGCTCCGCACCCTGCCCGGCATGCAATGGGACGTCGGTCGGGAGTTCTTGCGTCGTGCCAAGAACCGACTGGATCAAGAGGGCATCGAGATCCCCTTCCCACAGCGCACGGTGCACGTGCGTCACGAGGGCCAGTTGCCCGCACCGACCGATGTCGTGGGCGCCAGCTAGATGACCCTCCATCTCCACAACACGATGACGCGGTCGGTCGATCCGTTCGTGCCGCTGGCGCCCCCGACGGTGTCGCTCTACACCTGCGGCCCGACGGTCTACAACTACGCCCACATCGGCAATTTCCGGACGTTCATCTTCGAGGATGTGCTCCGGCGCTGGCTCGAGGCGAGCGGGTACACGGTGTACCACGTGATGAACCTCACCGATGTCGACGACAAGACGATCAAGGGGGCCGCCGCCGCCGGCGTGCCCCTGCACGAGCACACGGCCCGCTACACCGAAGCCTTCCACACCGACAGCGCGTACCTGCGGCTCTTGCCCGCGCACGACTATCCGAAGGCGACGGAATTCGTGGCGCCGATGGTGGCGCTCGTTGAGTCGCTGCTCGCCAAGGCCGTCGCGTACATCGGCGACGACGGCTCGGTCTACTTCGCGATCGGTCGATTTCCCAGGTACGGCAAACTCTCTCGGCTCGACACGCGCGAGTTGAGGGGGGGGGCGAGCGGCCGGACATCCGACGACGAGTACAGCAAGGAGGACGCCCGCGACTTCGTCCTCTGGAAGGCGGCACGACCCGAGGACGAAGCCGTCGGCGCCGCCTGGGACACGCCGTTCGGCCGCGGCCGCCCCGGCTGGCACCTCGAGTGCTCGGCGATGGCACTCGATCTCATCGGCCGGACGTTGGGCACCCAGGTCCTCGACATTCATGCCGGGGGCGTCGACCTGATCTTTCCGCACCACGAGGACGAGATCGCCCAGAGCTGCGCGCATACCGGCGAGGAACAGTTCGCCCGCGTCTGGCTGCATGGCGAGTTTCTCACCATGGGTGGCACCAAGATGAGCAAGCGGTGGGGCAACTTCCTCACGGCGCACGACCTGCGCGAAGACGGCGTCGACGCGGGAAGTGTCCGCACGCTCTTCGCCACGACCCATTACCGGTCCCCGGCCGACTTCAGCGACTCCTCGCTCGACGCGGCACGCGAGGGTTCGCGCAGGCTCGGTGAGTTCGCCGGCCGGCTCGCCACGGCCACCTCCGCTCCAACGTCGTCCTTCGATCAGACCGCCGCCACCCTCAGCGCCGACTTTGCGAAGGCGATGGACGACGACCTCAATACTCCCCGGGCCCTCGCGGCCCTCTTCGAGGCCGCCCGGGAGGGGAATCGCCTCCTCGACGAGGGCGCCGGCGTGACCGAGGGCTTCCGGGAGGCGTGGGCCATGGCCACCGGTGTGCTGCAGGTCCTGCCGAGCGAGAGCGGTCGGGCCCGGATCAGCCACGCGGACGCCCCGGTCGATCTCGCCGATGCCCCACCAGAGGACCCCGCGTCCCAGAAGGCGTGGGCCGAGGGCTGGGCTGCCCGGCGCCTGGTGGCCAAGGGCGCGCGGAACTTCGCCGAGGCCGATCGGATCCGAGGGCTCCTGGCCGAGGCGGGCTGGGAGGTCAGGGACGGTCGGGATGGGACGGCGGAGGTCGGGAGGAAGTAGGAGACCTCAGCAGTTGACGCCCGCTTGCGACCCGAATATCCTTGGTGTCTGCCGGGGAACCGGGCTTTTTTTTGGCTGACGTAGCTCAGCTGGTAGAGCACCCGCCTTGTAAGCGGAAGGTCGTGGGTTCGATCCCCACCGTCAGCTCCATTGACGAAGGGCAGTCTTGTCGTCGGATGGATCCGGGTAGTTGAGGGCAGGCCACGGTGGGGTGGCCGAGTGGCTAATGGCAGCAGACTGTAAATCTGCCGGGTTTACGCCCTACGTAGGTTCGAATCCTACCCCCACCATTCGGCGCGGGACGCGACCATTGCGGGTGTAGCTCAGTTGGTAGAGCATCAGCCTTCCAAGCTGAGGGTCGCGGG
>JBDTNH010000149.1:0-4500 GCA_039933845.1 Gemmatimonadota bacterium | reverse complement strand
AACCCCGGCGCCTGCCCGACCGAGCCATAGTTGGGGTCCCCGGCCGCGGCCTCGAAGTCGCGCCCGCGCCAGTGGATCACGAAGAGCGCCCAGAGTGGCCACGGACTCACCTCACCGCGGAGCCATGTGCCCGATCCGCCGTTCGGCCGGTCGGTCGAGTAGTCAGGGTCGAGATGCCCCTCGCTCCAGAGCCGTGACACCTGCAATCTCGCATGTCGCACAACAGGAAGTGAGTCGGAGACGTTGACGCCGAGCGACGTGACCCGATTGTTGCTCACCGGCACACCGGCATCGAACAACTGTCCGCCGTGATGCGACCAGAGGTGCTGTGCACCAATGCTCAGACCGCGCACGGGTTGGATGCTCGCCACGGCACCCATCTCGAACGCCTCGCGCTGTGTGGGCGTGTTGAGGCGCTGCCAATTGATCCACGCCTCAGCGTCGAATCGCTTGCGCTGCTCACGCCACTGCAGGCCGTACTCGATCGGCGTGGTGAGTTCGCGGGTGCTGACCATCAGCGGATCGATCAGGCCGTGACGGCGCGTGTTATCGAGGGTGCCCATCACACCGAGTGAGTGCACTGTGGCGTAGCGTGCAGCAAGGATCGGCTTGAGTGAGTCGGTGAACTCCTCGCTCCCCCAGCGCCGATCGGCGAAGGCACCGACACGAAGCGAGAGTCGGTCGGTCGGGTGTCCCTCGACCCAGGCGCGGACCTGCCCGCCGAGTATCGTCTCGCCAGTCCGGTACGGCGTGAAGAACTCGGTGTTGTCGCCGTAGAGCACGGCGCGTGCCTGCCAGTCGATGCGCTGGGCGCCGAGTGGAGCGGCGACCAGCAGCAGGACGGCGAGCGCGTTAGCCCTTGGCCGCACTCAGCTTCGCGATCCGGTCGCGGATCTCGGCCACCTTGGGTTGGAACCGGGCATCGGCGTGTGCCCACAGCTCGGTGAACTGACTGTAGTAGTCGATCGCCTTGGCCTTGTCGCCCTTCGACTCGTAGAGCTCTCCAAGGCGCTGCAATGCGTCGGCACGGAGTGCACCATCGTAGCCAGGGTTCGGATCCTTGAAGTCGAGGAACGCCTGGTACGCGGCGATTGCAGAATCGGCCTTGCCAAGCGCCTGAAAGGCATAGCCACGCATCATGTTGGCCGGACGCTCATCGGCCACGAATCGCCGTTCGGAGATATCGATCGAGGTGATCACTTCTTGCCAGCGATTCTCCGCATACGCCAGATTGGCGGCGAAGTCCGCGCGAACACCGACAGGGTCGTCGGCCAGATCGGCCTGATCACGCTCCCAGCCGGCCAGCGCCTCACGAACCAGTGCCGGTTCCTTCAGCCGGGCACCGAGGAGCTTGAGCCAACCCCAGGGACGCTCGCTCGGGGGGATATCGGTCATCGCCACGCGCTTCCGTCCTCGCTCGAGTGCCGCGAGCGCGCCGGCCTTGGTTCCGTAGAGCATCTCGAAGTAGGCGGTGTCGATCGCGAATCCGAACAGGTTGCCGGGAGTCGGCTGCACCCGGTAGAGCGCCTGGCTATTCCGGGATTGCCAGAGTGCCGCCTCATCGATCTGGCCCCGCATTTCGGCGGTTCCACTGAGAGCGGTGGAGGAGCGAATGGTCTGCCGCACCGTCTTGGCCGACGCATTGACGCCGCGGGCGATCGAGTCGGCGGTGGCGACGTCGCCCTTGCCCCACGCCGCGTACCACTCGGCCTCCCAGAGATCATTGCTCTCGGGGAACTTCTCGCGGTAAAGCGCCAGCGTCGAGTCCAGCGCGGCAGGCGATCGCCTGTTCCGGATTTGCTCCTGCAGCAGGTTGCTGAACGCCCCGCCGAAGGTGTGCGGAAGCTTGATCACCTTCCGGTACAATTCCTCCGCGCGCACGTATTCCTGTTTCTCACCGAGGATCACGGCCGCGTTGTTGAGGGCCGAGGTGCTGACGGTGTCGAGCTTGGCCGCTTCCTCGTAGGCTGCGATCGCCTTGTCGCGATCTGGCGTTGGGCCCCGGGTGTAGTAGAACCCCTCGGTGAGGAGCCGTTCCATCTCGGTGAGCCGATCGCGATGACGATACGCCGTCGAGATCGCGTCGATCATCCCGACCCGGTCGCGCCCCTCGTTGTTCAGGAGCACGGCGAGCTTTCGCCACGCCATGGCGAAGGCGGTGTCGAGCTCGACCGCCTCGCGGATCAACGCCATGCCGCGCTCGTTCTCGCCCTCCTCATCGGCGAGCCGCGAGCCCTCGACGTACTTCCGGAGCGCCGCGAGCGAAGGGGTGGTGACACGTTCGAGCTCATTGCTGGCACGGATCGACTTGAGCGACTCACCGGCCTTGGTACGAACGGCCTTCGACAGGCGGCCGAGCGCCGGGAGGATCTCGTCCTCGTCGGCGGCTTCCTCACGGAAGGTGGCAAGGTCACTACCGTCGAGCGCCGAGACCAGTCGTGCCGTGATGACATAGCTGTTGCCTAGTTCGGCGACGCCGCCATCGAGCACCGCCTTGGCGCCCTCGCTCGTGGCGATCTGGCGCGCCAGCTCGAATGGCACCTTCTCGTCGGGCGAGCGCATCAGCAAGGTGAGGCGTTCACGGATCACCGAACGGGTCAACACCTTGAGGGAGCTCGACTGCGCCAGATCGGTTCGGAGTGCCTCGGCGACCGTTGCACCGAGCGTCGTGTCACTCGGTGGCGACCTGAAGTCGGCGATCATGAGCACTTCGGAATTGCCGAAGGCGCCCTTCCCCTGGAGCGACGCCATCGGCCCGATGCCCATTGCACGCATCACCATGAAGGCGATCACGAGCACCGCGAAGCCACCGACAGCGAATGCGCCGCCCATCCAGGTCCGTCGCCACGAGACATGCGGGCTCGCCTTCATGGCGAACGTCGCCATGGTGCCCTGAGGCGCCGGTGTCCGGTGTGGAGTCGCGGTGAATGCCTTGTGGGTGGTCCGCTGGACGTACGCCGTGAACAGCAGAACTGGCAGGCCAGCCAGCATCACGCCGACTGCACCAGGGAAGACCCAATCGGGAAGTCCGATCGCCTCACGTGCGGCCCAGGCCGTCAGGCCGACGACCGCCGTAGCGATCGCCCAGATCGCCACGGCGCGGCCGAGGCGGATCGGGCCACCCCGGAGGATTTCGGGCACAATGGCACCGCTGCCACTCGAGGTGATCGTGTCGAGCACCTGCACCAGCTCGGCGGAATCGCGCGGCCGGTCAGCCGGTTCTTTCTGCAGGCAGCGCATGATGAGGGCGGCCAGCCCGGGCGGGCAATCGGGCCGGAGGCCGAGCAGGTCGGGCGGCGGCTCGGTCATGTGGGCGGCAAGTAGTTTGGTCGGCGTGCTCGCCACGAATGGGGTCCGACCCGCGAGCGTCTCGAACGCCATCACCCCGAAGGCGTAGAGGTCGGCGCGGTGATCGGTTGCGGGATCACCCGCGGCCTGCTCCGGTGCCATGTACGCGGGCGTGCCGATCGAGGTCCCGATCTGGGTCAGCGCGTCGCCGCCGTGACCACCATCGGTGCGGGCGGCATTGATCGCCTTCGCAATCCCGAAGTCGGTGACCGTGGCGCTGCCGGACGAGAGCAGCACATTGTCGGGCTTGATGTCGCGGTGGACGATGCCCTGCGCGTGTGCATACGCGAGCGCCCGTGCGACATCGCGGAGGATGCTGACCGCCTCGCCGATCCCGACGCCGCCTCGACTCAACCGATGCCGGAGCGAATCACCATCGACGTAGGGCATCGTGAACCACGGGATCCCGTCGACATCGCCGGTCGTGAGGACGGGGACCACATGCGGATGCTGAAGCTGGGCGGCGAGAAGCACCTCTCGACGGAATCGTTCGACCGAAATACCCGCGAGGAGTTCCGGGGCGAGGACCTTGACCACGACGCGACGCTGGAGGGCATCCTCGCGGACGAGGTAGGTCCTCGACATCCCGCCGCCACCCAACTCGCGCTCGAAGGTGTAGGCACCTGCGAGTGCCTGCTCCAGTCGCGGTCGAATGTCGTCCATGCGGGCCGGTCCAATGGGTTGGGAAGCGTCAAAGATGGCACCGAACCGCCAGTGAGGAAAGGCTTTCGCCGCACCAGCTTGGCCTCGGCGCCACCATTCCGCGTATGGGCATTATTTTGGGGGATGACCACGCCATCGCGAATCGTCCGTATTGGACTCGTCCAGCAACGGGTCGGCCCAGACCCCGCCGCCAACCTCGACCGCGCCATCGAGGGGATCCGGGACGCCGCCAGCCGTGGCGCCCAGATCGTCTGCCTCCAGGAGCTGTTCGGCTGGTACTACTTCTGCCAACGCGAGGACCACGAGTTCTTCAAGCTCGCCGAACCCATCCCTGGGCCCAGTTCGGAGCGGCTCGCCGCCGTGGCCAAGGAGCTCGGAGTGGCCATTGTCGCCTCGCTCTTCGAGAAGCGCGCGGAGGGGCTCTACCACAACACGGCCGCGATGCTCGACGCCGACGGTTCGTACATGGGGAAGTACCGGAAGATGCAC
>JBDTNH010000148.1:0-4545 GCA_039933845.1 Gemmatimonadota bacterium | reverse complement strand
TCGGCTCGGGCGCGGGACTGTCGTTCCTCGACTTCCTCGAGGCGCTCACCGCTCCGGTGCTGATCATGATGGTCGTCGTGCAGGCGTGGTCGGCGTGGTACTACCGGAAGGAGCTCGCCCAGCCGCATCCGACAGGCGGCTTCGTGCCCGAACCACCACCGGCACCCACCGATCCGCTGCTGCTCCGCTGGATGGCGGTGATCTGCGTCGGCATCCTGATCGGTTTCCTCACCCACGCGGCGACCGGGATGCCCGCGGCGGTGCCAGCCGTGATCGGCGCGGCCGCCGCACTCGTCGTCCAGGACTTCCTCTATCTCAAGCGCAAGCAACCGACCCACGAAGAGCGCTCACACGGCATCCTCGATGTCCTCGACCGCGAAATCGAATGGCCGACGCTGTCGTTCTTCTTCCTCCTCTTCATCGTGGTGGGCGCCGCGGTCGAGACCGGTCTGATCGGGAGGATCGCCGGCGGCCTCGACTGGACCATCATGAGCGCCAAGGATCTCCTCAGCCTCGGCGACGCCGGCACGCTGCTCTTCGCCGCCCTCCTGATCTGCTGGGTGAGCGCCGTGCTGTCGGCGTTCATCGACAACATCCCGTATGTGATCGTGAGCATCCCCATCGTGATGACGCTGGCGGCGACCCTGCCCGGCGACACCGAGGTCCTCTGGTGGGCGCTGGCACTCGGCGCCTGTCTCGGTGGCAATGGCACGATGGTCGGCGCGTCGGCGAACGTGACACTGATCGGCCTCGCCGAAAAGGATGGGATACGTATCGGCTTCGCGGAATTCATGCGGTTCGGTTGGCCGGCGATGATGCTGACCGTGAGTGTCGCGTCGGTGTTCCTCGCCATGCACGTGCTGCTCGGTGAGATGCCCGCGCGAATCATCGGTTGGCTGATCGCCGTGCCACTGGTGCTGGTCACCACGTTTGGTCGCCGGCGGACGCCGGCGACCGTGGGGCATCAGCCGCCTACCTGACGACCACGCCACCCTTCATCACGTGGCGCACGTCGGTCAGCACCGTGATGTCGTCGAGTGGGTTCCGATCCGTTGCAATCAGGTCGGCGAATCGACCGACCTGCACGCTGCCGACCTGTGCCTCCTGGCCGAGCATCTTGGCGGCGACCGTGGTCGCGGCGCGGATCGCCTGCATCGGTGTCATGCCATAGCGAACGAGGTAACCGAAGTCACTCGCCTCGGGCTCGGTCCAGGCGAAGCCCCCGGCGTCGGTGCCGTAGGTGATCTGCACGCCACGGCGCACGCCTTCGCGCACCGCGATCGCCTCCATGTCGACCAGCTTCTGCCAGATCCCGCCGCGACCGGGCGCCACATACGCCACGACGTAGATCGTCGGGCACCACGCCGTGCCCTGCTTCGCGGCGCGATCGAGCAGATCGGGCGTGAATCCGACACCGTGCTCGATCGAATCGAAGCCATGGCGGAGCGCCATGTCGATGCCGTCCCATGCCATCGCGTGACCGGCCACCTTGCGACCGAGTCGATGGGCCTCCTGCACGAACGCCTCGAGTTCCTCATCGGTGTAATTGGGACTCGAGCGCAGGCGCCCGTCATCGGCGAGGTAGTAACCACCGTCGACGTAGACCTTGATCCAGTCGGCGCCGTGACTCACCTGGTCGCGCACCGCCTTGCGGATTTCCTCGACGCCGTCGGCGAACTGCACGCCGCCGGGGAGTTGCAGTTCCCACGAGAAACCACCCGGCGGATACTTCCCCGTCGGTGCGAACGCGCGAGTTGCCACCGACATCCGCGGACCGGGCACCACCCCGCGCTGGATCGCCCGCTTGAGATCGACGTCGGCATACATCGCGCCCTCGGTGCCGAGATCGCGAATCGAGGTGAACCCCTGATCGAGCGCGCGCCGCGCAGCGGCCGTCGCGCGGATGGCACGGTACGGGATGCTTTCGCGGAGGAGCTGGTCATCCCATTCGAGCTGCGTGATGTCGCCCTGCAGGAGCACGTGCGTGTGGGCATCGATCAGGCCGGGCATCACGGTCTGTGCCGACCAGTCGATCATCGTTGCGCTGCCGGCCTGCGCCCGGATCGCGGCCCACGGCCCGACCGCGGTGATCCGACCGTCCTCAACCAGGATCCCTTGATCCGACTTGGCCTGGTCGGCGACGCCGTCGATGAGGGTGCCGGCGTGGATCACCGTGCGGGTGGGTGCGGTGGCAGGCGCCTGGGCGGCGAGCGGCAGGGACAGGGCGAGACAGGCCGCGGCGAGCAGCGGCTGCGTCAGGCGGAGCATGGCAACCTCGAGGATGTGGGGAACGCTGTCCCAAGTGTCGCGCCGGCACGCAGGACTGGCAAGGTGGGTGGCACCTTCACGAACCAAGTCCGCCGTGCGATCTTACCAGTTCCTCGCCACTCGGAGCCCCATCCCGATGCGCATCATTCCGCTCGCCGCCATGCTTGCCCTGCTCGCCCTTGGTTGTTCGGAGCCACCACCCGATCCGGCGCTCCGCGATTCCGCCCAACAGCGTCAGCACGACAGCATGATCGGCGCCTCCAGCTTGCCGGGTGCGAGTGGCGTCAACGCGGCCCTCCGGGTCGCCGACTCCGCCGCGGCACGGCGACTCCGCGAAGCCGCGACATCCGACTCGCAGTGACGCGCCCCGCCACGCGCACCGTCACACGGTGGATCTTCGGCGTCCTGCTGTGCTATGCCGGCACGAATCACTTCCTGCATCCCGATGGCTTCGTCCATATCATGCCAGACTATCTCCCCTGGCATCTCGAGCTGGTCTATCTGAGCGGCGTCGCCGAGTGTGGGTTGGGGTTGATGTTGTTGGTGAAGCGACTGGCGAGGGTCGCGTCGTGGGGAATCATCGCACTCTTGATCGCGGTCTTTCCGGCCAACATCAACATGGCCGTGCACCCCGAGATCTATCCGCAGGCTCCGGTCTGGGCGCTCTGGCTGCGGCTGCCGTTACAGGGACTGCTGATCTGGTGGGTGTATCAGTACACCAAGCCTGGGCATCGCAAGCACCGACACCGGAACCACGCATGAAGATCTGGATCGATGCCGATGCCGCGCCGCGTGACGTCAAGGACATCGTCTTCAAGGCCTCGAAGCGCCTCAAGATCCCGGTGATCATGGTCGCGAACATGCACCTGCAGACACCCAACGGCTATCCGCTCGTGTCGGCGGTCTGGGTCGATGGTGGGCCGGATGTCGCCGACGCACACATCGCGGCGGCGGCAGTGGCGGGTGATCTGGTCGTGACGCAGGACATTCCACTCGCCGCACTGCTGGTGCCGAACCATGTGGTGGTGCTCGATCCGCGCGGCGACGAGCATACCGCGGAAACCATCGGCGAGCGCCTCTCGATCCGTGACTTCATGGAGGATGCCCGGATGGCCGGCATCGTGACCGGTGGTCCACCGCCCTATGACGCACGCGCCAAGCAGGCGTTCGCCGCGGCGCTCGATCGCACCTTGACCCGCCTCACGCGCACCCGCTAGCCTCCCCAATGCCCCATCCCATGCGTCGAGCGCTGGGCCGCGCCGAACGCGCGGTCCGTCAAGTCATTGAGCAGGCCCAGAGCTCACTCCAGGATTTCCTCAATCTCTCGGCCTCCGGCGGCATCGTCCTGATGGCCGCCGCGGTGCTCGCCATGCTCGTGGCCAACTCACCGTTCGCGCCGGCCTACAACGATTTCCTCGCCCTCCCGGTCGTGGTGACGGTCGGCGGCGTCGGGGTCGCCAAGCCGATGATCCTCTGGATCAACGATGGCCTGATGGCGGTGTTCTTCCTGCTGATCGGCCTCGAACTCAAGCGCGAGCTGCTCGAGGGACACCTCGCGAGTATCCGTCAGGCGAGCCTGCCGATCGCGGCGGCCATCGGCGGCCTGATCTTCCCGGCGCTCATCTACGTCACGATCAATCGTGGCGACGCCGTGGCGCTGGGCGGCTGGGCAATCCCCGCGGCCACCGACATCGCCTTCGCGCTCGGTGTCCTGGCCCTCCTCGGATCGCGCGTGCCGACGGCACTCAAGGCGTTCCTGCTCAGCATCGCCATCCTCGACGATCTGATGGCGATCGTGATCATCGCGCTGTTCTACACGTCGAGCCTGTCGACCGATGCGCTGATCGTGGCGGGTGCGCTGGTCGCGGTGCTGGCACTCATGAATCGGTTCGGTGTCCGGAAGAGCGCCGCCTACATCCTGATCGGTGTGCCGCTCTGGCTCGCCGTGCTCAAGTCGGGTGTCCACGCCACACTCGCCGGCGTGGTGCTCGCGTTCTTCATCCCGATGGGGACGAAGCATGACACACAGCCCTCGCCGCTCCGCGACCTCGAGCACGCGTTGCATCCATGGGTCGCGTACCTGGTGCTGCCGATCTTCGCGTTCGCCAACGCAGGCGTCTCACTCGCCGGCCTCGCCCCGCACGACGTACTCCGCCCGGTCCCGCTCGGCATCGCCGCCGGACTGTTCTTCGGCAAGCAGACCGGCATCATGACGGCCTGCTTCCTCGCGGTCCGCCTCCGGATCGCCTCGCTCGGCGACGAACTCCGCTGGCCCCA
>JBDTNH010000147.1:0-4613 GCA_039933845.1 Gemmatimonadota bacterium | reverse complement strand
CCGATCCGCCGGTCGATTCGCTCCATCCCGCGCGGATGGAGGTGTTGCACATTCCTTCGGGCGACGTCGCGATCAACGGTGTGGCTTATCTCCCAACGGGCCCGGGGCCGCACCCCGTCGTGGTGTTGCTCCACGGTTACCCCGGGAACGAGAAGAATCTCGACCTCGCCCAGGCGATCCGGCGAGCCGGGTGGAGCGTCATCACCTTCAACTACCGCGGCTCGTGGGGTTCTCTCGGCCAGTTCCGCTTCGGTCAGAATCTCGAAGACGCCGATGCAGTACTCGCCTTTCTCCACGACACGTCGACCGTGCGCGCGCTCGACATCAATCCCGATCAGATCGTCATGGCGGGGCACAGCATGGGTGGTTGGGTCACGGCGCTCACCGCGGCGCATCACCCTGAACTGAAGGGCGCCATCCTGATCTCCGCCGCCGATATGGGCAAGGTCGGCACGCTCCCCCGGAAGCAATTGATCGGGCTCACCGCGACGAGCATGGAGGCACTCGCCGGCGTCACGGCCGAAAGCATGGCCGACGACCTGATTGCGGGCTCGGCGCGCTGGACGTTCGAGGGTGCCGCGCCGAGGCTCGGCTCGCTGCCGCTACTGGTGATGACCGCCAACGACGGACTGGCGCCGCACGTGGCACCGTTGGTCGCGACCGCTCGTGCCAAGGGTAACACCGCCGTCGCGACCGTCCACGCCGCGACCGATCACTCCTGGTCCGACACACGCATCTTGCTCGAGAGCACGATCATCAACTGGCTGGAGGATGTGCGGGGGAGCTGGTAGGTGGCCGCGGCCACGCTATCCTCCATTAATCTGGAACGGACCACGATAGGGTAGTCGCGCCATGATCTCGTTCGATGCCGCACATCGCGCTGTACACTACCCGGCGGATCGCCGATTCCACCTCTGGATCCGGCCCTCGCTCCTGATTGGCCTTGGAGCGATCCTCCTGATTCTGGTCGCTATTCCCTGGCTCCAGGTGGCGATCACCGGACTGCCGACGATCCCGATGCCCAGCACGACGGCATCGGCCGCCGCGGATACCGTGGGGTTCCCGCTCTGGGTCCGCGCCTGCCACCTCCTCACTTTCTTCTTCCTGATGCTCCTGATCCGGAGCGGGCTTTCGATTTTGGTCGATCACCCACGTCTGTACTTCAACGATGATTGCACGCCCGGCAGCGAATGGATTCGGTTCACACCCCACACGGTGCCGCGTGACCGCCTCTGGACCGCCAAGGACGACGCACGCTACATCTCACCCTTGGTCGCCACACCTGGCTACCGACACACCGTCGGGATCGCCCGGTCTTGGCACTTCATCATGGTGCACGGTTTCATCATCACCGGGCTCGTCTACGGCGTGATGCTGCTGGTGAGCGGCCGCTGGCCCAGACTGATCCCGACCGACCCAAGGGTGTTCGCCGAGGCCTGGCGTGTTTGGGTCCACTACGCGACGCTCCACCTGCCGCCTGAGCCCAACGGCTTCCTTGGGTACAACGCACTGCAACGACTCGCGTACTTCGGGGTGTTCGGTCTGTTCGGGCCACTCGCGATCCTTACCGGCCTCTCGATGTCACCGGCGATCGCCAATCGCTTCCGCTGGGCCGTGCGCCTCTTCGGCGGCCGGCAGGCGGCACGGTCACTTCACTTTCTCACGATGGTCGGGTTCGCACTGTTCATCATGGTGCATGTGGCACTGATCGCCATCACCGGCCTCCTGCGCCACATGAATCACATCGTCCTCGGCGTCGATACCACCCAACCTCTCGGCCTGAGACTTGGCCTGGTCGCCATCGCAGTGGTCGTGCTGTCGTGGGTCGCGGCACACTATATCTCGTGGCATCATCCGCGCGCGTTGCAGCATGCCCAGAAGGTGGTGACCTATCCGATGCAGCGGCTCACGCTCAACCGCCTGAGCCCGCAGCTCGATTACAGCAAGGCCGACATCTCGCCGTTCTTCTGGCCCAACGGCAAGCTGCCGGTGCGGGAGGACTGGACGCGCATGGCTGCGGATGGCTTCCGTGACTACGCGCTCCGCGTCGACGGGCTCGTAGAGAACTCTGTCACCCTCACCATCGCGGACCTTGAGCTCCTCGACCGGACCGGGCACATCGCGCTGCATCACTGCATCCAGGGGTGGAGCGGTGTTGCGGAATGGGAGGGTGTCACGATGCGTGCGCTTATCGAGCTGGTGAGGCCACTCCCGGAGGCGAGGGTCGTGGCATTCCATTCGTTCGGTGAGGCGCTGTACGGCGGGGCGTACTACGACACCCAGCAACTCGACGACGTCATGGCACCGCACTGCCTGCTAGCCACCCGGATGAACGGGGCACCGCTCGATGCGGTCTACGGTGCACCGCTCCGGCTCCGGGTGGAGAACCAGTTGGGGTACAAGATGATCAAGTGGATCGAACGGATCGAATTCATCGCCTCCGAGCACAAGCTCGGAAAGGGCGAGGGCGGATCGAACGAGGACGAGGAGTACTTCGATTTGTTGCCGAACATTTGATATGGAAGGGTGAGGCGCTTGCGGCGCCCCGCCCCGGGCTGACCTACGGCACCGTCACCTCGCTGTCCATCAGCTGTCGGGTGAAGTAGGTGTACGTGAGCGCGGAGGTGTGGGCACTCTGGATGGCGTTGGCACCGGCACCGTGGCCACCCTCGATCACTTCGTAGTAGAAGTATGGCAATCCGAATTCCGACATCCGTGCCGCAAACTTGCGCGCATGCTGCGGCCCCACACGATCGTCCTTGGTCGTGGTCCAGATGAGCGGCGTCGGATACTTCACGCCTCGCTGCAGGTTGGCGTACGGCGAGATGCTCGCCAGGAAGTCGCGTTCGTCCGGGTTTGCGACACTGCCGTACTCGCCCACCCACGACGCGCCGGCAGCGATCTGCTCGTAGCGCAACATGTCGAGCAGCGGCACCGCGATCTCGACCGCATTCCACAACTCGGGATGCTGGTTCATCTCGACGCCCATCAACAAGCCACCGTTTGAGCCACCTTCGATCCCGAGCCGACGGGGCGACGTGATCTTCCTGGCGATCAGGTCGCGGGCCACCGCGGCGAAGTCGTCGTAGATCACCTGGCGCTTCGTCTTGAGCCCGGCCTCATGCCACGCCGGCCCGAACTCCCCGCCTCCGCGGATATTCGCCATCACGAATGCACCGCCGCGTTCCAGCCAGAGCCGGCCGAGATCGGAGCTGTAGTAGGGCGTGCTGGAGACCTCGAAACCGCCATAGGCATTGAGGATCGTCGGTGTGGAACCGTCGAGTGGCATCGTGCGGGGATGCACGATGAAATACGGCACCTTCGTCCCATCGGTGGACGTCGCCTCAAACTGTTCCACGACGCTACCCGAGGCGTCGAACCGTGACGGCAACGACTTGACCGTGGTGGCGGTGGCCGTACCCGCGTCGGCAAGCCAGAGCGAGGTTGGCGTCAGGAAGCCGGCCATCCCGAGGAAGGCGCGGTTGCTTTGCTTGTCGGCGCTGCCGACATTGATCGTGAGATTGTCCGGGAGGGCGAATGCCTTTCGGCTCCAACTCCCGTTGGCGGCCCTCGTGAACGCGTACACGCGGCCGCGGACATTGTCCGTCATTCCGACCACGAGGTGATGTCGGGTCGACGAGGCGTCGCTCACCGACTCGCGCGGGCCCGGTTCGACAACTGCGACTGGATGGAGCACGTCGGGGGTCGCCACGGCTGTCGTAGCCGCAAACGAGGCCAATCCACCCGCGCCGATTGTCCGGTCGCCGACAACCCACGGCTCCGAGAGGCGGATCACCACCTGGCCATCCAGCATGGTCTGGAAGTTTGACTTGGCCGGCATCGCGAGGCGCGCGACGTCGTCGGCGCGAACGATGTAGTGCTCAGAGTTGAAGAAGTCGACTGCACGTGTGATGGTGCTCACTCGGTGTCCATTGGCGTCCTCGAGCGTTGCCGGAGCCACCAGCACATCCTCAGGCGTCCCTCGGAAGATCTCCTCTGCCGACTCGAGCGGTTGTCCTCGGCCAAGTCGCTTGAGGACATATGGGTAGCCTGATGCGGTCATCTCACCGGGACTCCATTCGCGTGCAACGAGCAGCGTGTCGGGCCCCGCCCAGGCCACGTTCTGCTTCCCCTTGGGCAGCACGAAGCCATTTGCCGGGAAGCTCTGCGTGGCGAGGTCGAACTCGCGCACAGTCACGGCGTCCTCGCCGCCATCGGAAAGGTTCAGCAGGCAGCGCCGTTCCGCGGAATACTCGCAATCGGCGCCCTTCCAGACCCAGTTTGCGCCTTCGCGCTCGGCGAGGGCATCGAGGTCAAGCACCGTGGTCCAGTCGGGTGATGCGCTCTGGTAGCTCTTGAGTGTGGTGCTGCGCCAGATGCCGCGGACATGGCGAGAGTCCTGCCAGAAGTTGTAGAGACGCCCACCGATGAAGGAGACACCCGGAATGCGATCGGCCGATTGCGCCATGGCAAGTGCGCTCTGATAGAAGCCGGCGAAGCGCGGATCACTCTCGAGCACGCCGGTGGTCTTGGCATTTTCTGTCTTGACCCAGTTCATGGCGCGTTCACCGCTGACATCCTCGAGCCAGATGAAGTGGTCGCTGGTGTCGGGG
>JBDTNH010000146.1:0-4615 GCA_039933845.1 Gemmatimonadota bacterium | reverse complement strand
GAGCTCTACCACGCCCGCTGGCAGATCGAGAACGCCTTCGGCGCGTTCAAGTCCCAGCTCAAGGGCAACGGTGTCGTGCTGCGCTCCAAGACCCCCGACGGGGCCGAGCAGGAGCTGTGGGCGCTGCTGTGCGCCTACCACGCCATCCGCGAGCTGATCTGCGCCGCCGCGGACCTGACCGACCAAGACCCCCTACGGCTGTCCTTCGTTGCCGCACTCGACGCGTGGTTCGCGGCCCGGTCGGCGACCCGGCCGCTTTCCCCCCCTGACCACCCACCAGGCCACGTCCCGACCGCGTGGCTGCACATCCTGGCCGCCCTGCGCAATCCCCGCCGGCTCGGCCGGTCCAACCCCCGCCAGGCCAAACGCAGCCACACCTACCCGCGCAAGAAAGCTGACCGGACCCTGCGGCCACCGTCCCGCGGGCACCTCACCCTGGTCCTGCTACCCCTCCCCGGAAGAACTCTAAGTTGAAGGTATTGGCAGCGCCCCAGGTCACGTGCTGGAGTCGTTGCGGTGAGAGACACACAATCCGGTTGTCGGGTCTCGTGCCCGGCAATGATTCCCAAACGTGATCGGGCGCTAAGTATTGATACCGCGGCACTTAAGGAACGCTAAGCCCGCCTCCGGCGAATACGGCATCCGTCCGATAGAACGGCTCATATACGAGATCCGTATTGCATCCATTCCCGCTCACCGTGCCATGCACGACCACTGCGTCGGTAGTGGATGTCTTGCGGTGATAGACCGCAGCCCCACTGTCGCCGCCCTGGAGACCCGACGAGTTGCCGATAGCCTTCGCCATGTTGTACAGATACGAATCCTTTACACCACACGTGGTGCTTTCGTAGTGCCATGTGTAGGGCGAGATATTTATCGTATAGCCGCACTGTTGGCCGCTTACGGCACCACCATGGCACACTGGATTGCCAACAACCTCCGTCGCGGTGGAGGTGTCCACCTCCCACGCAGTAGTTGTGCTGGTTGAACCGATCCATATCCGGCTTCCGTACGATCCTGAAATCAGCGACGAATCGAGGTTCGTGGAGAACTCGGTCTGACTGGAATGGCCCATATAGGTGGACGAGGATCCGCTATAGTAACCTGTCGGCCAAGTCCCATTCACGCCATTCACGGCGGCTGACACGTTGATTCCGTTTATCTCGACACAGTGCCCCGAGATGAGCATGTATCGGATCCCATTCTTGGTGACTGGAAATCCAGCGGTGCAGTACCCCCCTCCAGCCATGTAGATTCCGTCCCCGCCATACCATGGGGGAAAGTCGCTGTATCGCCCAGTCGTCAACGCGCCGTGGTCGGGGCTCCCAGTTGTGTGACATGGTACGAAATGGACGCTGTCGGCAAGATCCCCCAATACCTTTTCAGCCGCAGCTTGTCCAGCCTCGATATCGACCTGAATCTTTCCCAAGACTACGTCCGGCCCCGTTCCACAGATGTCGGCGCCCGCGGTCTTGAGTTCGTCCAGGAGGGCATCCACTCGACTGTGAAGATCGATCAGCTCAGCTTCAGACTTTGGCGCGGTGGCCACCGACGCGGCGTCTGCCTGCATTCCCCACGTCTCCGCCACCGCGTCGACCCGCTGGGTAGCGCTGGCAATGTCTGCGCCCTGCTTTACGTAGACAACGTGAGTGTTGCCCGTGACTCGCTGCCCGGCGAACACCGAGCTGTCCTGATCGATCAGCGCCGCTAGGTCGTCCTCGAATCTCTGCTCGCGACGTTGCAGGACAATCGCCGGATCAGTGAGGTCGACAGGCGCAACGCCTTTGGCCTTCGCTATGTCATCAGGAGAGCCCTCCCCGCTGGCTACCGCCGAAGCGCCCCCTACGATGGCAACGGATGCCACGAGGGCACCGACAAGCACGAATTTAGATCGTCGTCTCGCCACGTTATTCATTGTTCAACTCCCTGACCCGGGCATACATAGATGTTGGGCTGAGGGTGACACAGATGCACGCGAAGCTCAATGGGCGTCGGGGTGAAGACCCGACTCTTCGGCGAATCGCATGGAGGTGCGGGCGTGGAGCGGCTGACCGGCAGGCTCGCCGAGTCGCGTCAGCGACAGATCCGGGGACCGACTGGGAGTTGCACCCCGTACCTAGCGAGTTTCCCCGGTGATCCAGTTGAGGTAGGCAGGAGCGCCGTCGGCAATTGGGAGGAAGATCAGTTCGGGGACTTCGCCACTGTGGTGCTCGTCGAGGTACTTTGCGACTCCGTCGCGCTTGTCTGCGGCGGTGATGATCCATACCTGCCACTCTGGCTCGTTCCAGATCTTGCCGTCCCACCGGTACACGGCGGTGATGGGTGCGGTGGTTTGAACACAGGCCGCTAGTCGGGGCTGGTCCTGGTTGGAGCAATGCTCGTCTAGAACTAACTCGCGCGGGGTGGTGATCGAGGTTGGTCTGGGCCGGCCGGGATGGTCCATCACCCGGCCCGCGGTACGACCCGTTTCAGCGTCGTGGATAACCCCTGCCGCGCAAGATCAGAAGCCGTCCTGGCCGCAACCTCGGTCCCTGCTGAGCGGCCAACGTTCCATCCTTCAGAAATGCCCACGCCACTCCCAAAGTGGTCGTTGCTCGGGTCAGGTGAGAGTCGCTGACATCGACGACAGCAGCAACCTCAAGGCCTTCACGCCTGTCTTCGCTGACCGTGAAGCTGCGCGCAGAAAGCGTGGCCAAAGACTGCTCGACGTCCTCCAGGTCGGCGATGACTCGCTCCGCGCCCTTCAGTGGCGGACTAGATGATCCGGCCAAGATGGGCGACGCGGTGCAGGAGGTCTCTCTCCTGTGCGCTCATCCCTGCCTCCTCAGCCAGCGCTGCGGCCCCCGGACCTCAGCGCGGTCGCCCCCGATCTCATCCTCATGAGCGGGGCCTGTCCCTGGCACCGCCCGGTGGCAGTCTGGTGACTGCTGTCGTCATCCGGCCCTCCGCCAGTCGGGCGCCGGCTTAGGCGGCTTCACTTGGAACCGGGCCACCGTCACCAGGGCATGACGGGCTGGCGACCCCGCCGGTGGCAGCGCTACCTTGACAAGTTTCGTGTACGACGGGCCAGCACCACAGTCACTACACAAAATGACCGTTGACGGCACTCAATCACAATTGCCCTCATCGACGCCTCGTGAGCAATACCAACGCTTGACGCGACTTTTGACCTTCGAGTTGTTTCGTCATAAATCGAGCGTGCGAGCCCTCCGTCTACGACGTCCCCACCGACACGCTTCAAGGGATCACTCAGCCAGTGGACGCGCTCCCGCCGAGCATGGCAAACGACATGCCGACGATGCGTGCCGATGCGTGGAAAGTCGGCAGTAGCCGGCATCAAAAGGTGGACCTTCGGATCAGTCTTCAGTCCTTGGAAAGTCCTTGGCAGGTTCGTTTCCCACAGTCACTGGTCAACGGTCGTCATCGCCATACCTGCAGGTCAGAGCGATATGCCCATCACCGTCAACGATCGGCAATCATGCGGGGAGAGTTCGAGATGTATTACGACATCTGATGCTCTTGGCCCGCTGACCTGCAGAGATGCGGTCAGCGGGCCTTAGATGTACTCAGCCAGTACTCAGCCCGTTTCAGCAACTGAGTCCACACGCGCAGCCAGGACGACCGAAACGGCAGCGCGTGGGGACTCGTCTGCATCCGACTACATGCACCAACTCGGTGAGTCCCGTGATACCGAGGATTTCTGGCTATGTTGGCGTAGTTGGCGCATACTGTTCCCATGAGCGGCGACCCTATTGAGCTATCAGTGAGCCAGGCACGGGATAAATTCTCCGACGCGGTGAACCGCGCCGCTTTCGGCGGTGAGATCACCTACGTGACCCGGGGTCGTAAGCACTCGCGGGCGGCCGCGATCGTCCCGGCGGACTTGGTCGAGGCGTATGAAGCGTTGATCGACCAGGAAGACGGCGCGATTGCGGCCCGACGACTCGCCGATGTCGATGCCGGCCGCAGCCAGGTCGCCTCGGCTGGTGAAGTCGCTCGGGACCTCGGCTTGTGAATGATCCCGCTCAGTGCAGCGTCGGCTATGAGTCTGGGGCAAGAAAGGAACTCAACAAGCTGGATAAGCAGGTCGCGACGCGGCTCGCGCGGGCCGTTTCCGCACCCGGGCCAGACCCGCGGCCAGCAGGGTGCCGACGCCTGGTTGGGTACGACAATCTGTGGCGTTCCGAGTCAGCGACTACCGGGTCGTTTACACGATCAAGGACACCGAGTTGATCGTGCTTGCATTGCGGATCGCCGATCGCAGCGAGGTCTACCGCAGAATCTGATCCGGGCCGACCATCCCGTACGCGGACCCCGATCGAACGCACGGAATGCGCCATAGGGGACGGATTTCCCGGGCCTCATCCCGCTGGCTCGAGCGCCGAAAGAGGAAGCTTCCACGGGCGCTCCGCCCAGGCCAAAGAGCAGCTCCGCGAGCTGGCCCGCGAACTCCTGGGCGACCCGTCGTCGTAAGCGAGACCAGAACCTCTCCCACGGACGGGTGCATATTCGTCTGTTCGCCGACGGATGGGTCCGCGGCGCACCAACAGAAGTGGGTCCTTCGCCAACCCGACCTGGGCGCTATGACGACGGCAAGCCGTCTGGGCGAGCAGAC
>JBDTNH010000145.1:0-4624 GCA_039933845.1 Gemmatimonadota bacterium | reverse complement strand
CTACAACCCAGAACGTGCCATCACATGCGCTCTGACCTGCTGAGATACGACCTTTACGGAGCCCTGGCGTTCCCCGTCACCGCGGACCAGCTGGTTGACGCATTGAAAGCGGTGGAGGGAATCGCCCGCACCCTTCCGTGCTGCGAAAGGCCTGCCCGCCACCGTCCTCTACGTCGCCCAGCAGTAGTTCTCCGCCGGAGGTGACCCGCACCCCCGGACCAGCACAGAAGGAAGACCCATGATCAAGCTCGCAGTCATCTATTACTCCGCAACCGGTCACGGGACCACCATGGCCGGACACATCGAGAGCTTCGCCCAAGAGGCCGGCGCGGAAGTGCGGGTGCGCCACGTCCGGGAGACCGTCGACCCGTCGGTGTTCGCCGAGAACCCGGCCTGGCGCGGCAACCACGACGCGACGAAGGACCTTCCGGAGGCCTCGGGGGACGACATCGTCTGGGCCGACGCGGTGATCTTCGGTTCGCCCACCAGGTACTCCAGTGTGGCGGCCTCCTTTCAGTCATTCATCGACACGCTGGGCGGCCTGTGGAGCCAGGGCAAGCTAGCGGACAAGGTTTATGCTGCGTTCACGTCCTCTCAGACCCTGCATGGTGGCCAAGAGACGACCCTGCAACACCTCCACCAGATGATCATGCACTTCGGCGGTATCTTGGTGCCACCGGGCTACACTGCGCCGCTGAAGTTCGTCGACGGCAATCCGTACGGTGTATCGCACGTCACCGGCGCAGACAACCAGAACGAGCTGGCACAAGCCACTATCGACGCGCTGGAGCACATGACCCGGCGGGTCGTCGACATCGCAGGGCGCCTCGCCTAGAGCGACCGCGGATGAGACGCCGCGTCTGACGAGATCAACCGGGCGCCGTCAACCTGGAGTAGACAGGATCGACGACTCCGATCTCATCGGATCAGTATCTCAAAAGCCAGCGGCAGGTTGAAGATCCACGCGGCGCAGCAGCTGGGCGTTGAGCGCGACGATGATCGTCGAGACGCTCATCAGCACAGCGGCGATCGCCGGAGGCATCGAGATGCCGGCCCAGTTCAAGGCACCGGCGGCGATCGGGATAGCCAGGATGTTGTAGCTGGCGGCCCACACGAGGTTCTGCATGGACTTGCGGCGGACCGCGGTCGACAGCTTCATGATCGAGGTCACGCCGCGCGGATCGTCACTCGTGAGGATGAGCCCGGCGGACTCGATCGCGACATCGGTGCCCGCGCCGATCGCGATGCCGACATCGGCTCGCGCAAGCGCCGGGGCATCGTTGACGCCATCGCCGACCATCGCCACGCGTAGACCGCGGGCCTGGAGCTCGGCGACCTTAGCGGCCTTATCTTCGGGCAGCACCTCTGCGAACACCTCATCGACACCGAGGTCGGCGGCGACGGCTTCGGCAACCTGTTGGGCATCCCCCGTGATCATCACGACGGTGCGACCGGCGGCGTGCAACTCGGCGACAGCTTGGCGCGCCTCCGGACGGACTTCGTCTTCCACGGCGACCGCACCGAGGATCTCGGCCTCGCGCACAAGGTAAAGCACCGAGGAGCCGCGTTCCCTCCAGGAGTCGACCGCGGCGGCGATCGACTCCGGCACGCTCGCACCGGCCGCGCGCAGTAGCGCCGGTCCGCCCACCTTGTACGTCTCCCGGTCGAGCGTGGCCTGCACGCCACGGCCGGGCAACGAACGGAAGTCGCTGGCTTGGGCGATGCCGTCGTGTTCCCGGGCGGCAGCCAAGATGGCGCGCGCAAGCGGATGTTCGCTCTCGGCCTCCACAGCGCCGGCAAGCCGCAGGAACTCGCCGTCGGTCAGTCCATGCGCGGGCGCGACGCCCACGACCACGTGCTGGCCCTTGGTCAGCGTGCCGGTCTTATCGAACAGCACCGCGTCGAGCTTGCGGCTGCGTTCAAGCGCGAGGCGGTCCTTGATCAGGATGCCGTTACGCGCCGCCTGTGAACTCGAGATCGCCGTCGTCAGTGGGACCGCCAGGCCCAGGGCATGGGGGCAGGAGATCACGAGGACCGTGACAACGCGCACGACGGCTTCGTCGCCGTCGCCCATCGCCGTCCAGACGATCGCCGTGATCAAAGCTGCCGCGATCGCCACATAGAAGAGCAGCGCCGCAGCGCGGTCGGCGAGCACCTGCGAGCGCGACTGAGAGTCCTGCGCCTCGGCGACGAGGCGCCCGATGCCAGCCAGTGTCGTGTCATCGCCGATCGCGGTCACACGCACGTGAAGGGACGAGTCGGTCGAGATGGTGCCGGCGACGACCGTGTCGCCCATTGCTTTGGCAACGGGCCGCGACTCACCGGTGATCATCGACTCATCCAGCTCGGCGCCGCCCTCGATGATCTCACCGTCGGCCGGGATGCGGGCACCAGAGCGCACGAGCACAAGGTCGCCCGGCTTCAGCTCGACTGCCGGGATCGTCCGCGTCGTGCCGTCGCCGACCAGTCGTTCGGCCTCATCCGGCAGCAGGGCCGCGATTGCCGACAGAGCGTCCTGGGCTTGGCCGAGAGCCTTCATCTCCTGCCAGTGCCCGGCGAGCATGACCGTGACAAGCGCCGCCAGCTCCCACCAGAAATCCAGGTCGAACGCGCCCAACGAGGTCGCCATCGATGCCACGTAGGCGACCGTGATCGCCATCGCGATCAGCAACATCATCCCCGGGGCGCGCTCTTTGGCCTCGTCGAAACCCCCCCTCAGGAACGGCTCGCCGCCCCACGCGAAGAGCACCGTGCCGAGCACTGGGCCAACCAGCTCGATGCCCGGGAATTACAGTTCGTACCCGAACCAGTCCATCACCATGCGGCTGGTCAAGACGATCGGGATCGTCAGCAGCAAGCTCCACCAGAACCGCCGCTGGAACATCTCAACACTGTGGCCGGCGTGCTCGCCCTGACCATGGCCGTGATCGGTGTCCGCCGTCACGCCCCGTCCCTCATGATCATCACGATCACGATCGGAGCGCTCATGGTCGCTGCCAGTCACCGCTCCGTGGTCACGCTCAGATGCGGACATGCGCCCACCCTATTACCTTGAACTTCAGGCCGGGCCATCATCTCCCAAGCGCTCACAACACCACGTCCGCGCCGCAGAACGAGCAATTACACGCCGCTGAACTGCTGACACGCGACGTTTCCGGGGGCCGTCCAGTCGCCTGACGGTCATCGGGACAGCGAGCGAGACATCCGGGGCGCGGCGGTCAAGCCGAATGCGACCGCCTCGGACACCGAAACCTGGCGTGGTCATTGGGCGGGGGCGGTCAGGGAGCGGGCGCCAGCCTCGGCCGCTGGCCGACTGCGCGGGTCCGGAGGTCGCTGCGTAGAACGATCGCGGTGGTCATGAGGTTTGGTGTGGCCGGTTTTGCCACCAGTCGGGGCCTTCGGGGTGGACGCATTCGAGGTTGGCCCGGTCCCAGTGGGCGAGTTCGGCCGCGGCCGCGTGGGTAGTGTGGAAGAACGAAGCCAGTGTCGCGTCGGCGTCGTCGGCGTCGTCGGCAGTAGCCACAGTGTTGTAGGGGAGGGCGAACTCGCCCAGGTCGTCGAGCCACTTTGCTTCGGCCGGCTCGATGGTCGCGGCCGAGAATCCGTCGGGCGTGGGGTAGGCGTAGGAGTAGAAGATGGGTTCGGGTGCGTCCCGGTTTCCGGGCCAGAAGCCGACGCTGGTGAGCTCGTGAGAGTAGGCCTCGCGCGCGACGTCGTCGGGGAAGTTCGCGATGCCGCCGGGGTGCGGGGGTGCGGTTCGCCCGGAGAAGCGAGTGGTGGCGAGGTCGAAGCTGCCCCAGAAGAAGTGGACGGGACTTGCTTTGCCCTTGAAGTCGGCCCGGAACCTGGTGAGGACCCGATCGGCCTGGACCAAGGCACGCCACAGGGCGTTGGCGTGGCCGGGATCGTAGGAACGCACCGCGGTGTCGTGGTCGAAGGGGATGGCGTCCGGGATCTCCGTTGGCATCGGATTGATTGATACGGGCATCCCGACCGTGGCCATCGCGTCGAGCACATGCTGGTAGACGTCTGCCACCGAGCGGGGTTGGAGCGGGATCGAGACGTCCCGCCCGGCCGTCGTGTGGACGCTCAGCGCATGGTCGACGAAGTCGAACTCGAGTTCGGCGGCGTCGGTGCCGAACGGGATCATCGAGGTTCGTAGCCCGCGGGTCGACACATAGAGCGGGACACCCCAAGAGTGGTTGAGCCACGACGAGTAGCCGAGGCGGATCTTGCCGACGATCTGGGTCCACAAATGCACGGCCTCGATCGTGTCGGTCCAGTCATCGGACGGCAAGGTCGACCAGGCGGTGTTGCGGTGTTCTGTCATATTGATTCCTTCGGGTTCGAGGTCTTCAGGTTGGCTGACCCGAACACTGCAGCGTGCAGCAGAGGCTCGATTTCGGCGACCGCCACGTTCGCGCCGAGTGAAACTGCTCGGCCGGCGGATCGGAACTCGTTGGTCGGGAACCCCAGTTCGGCCAGCGTACGAGGTGCCCCGAGCCGTCGCGCGAGCTCGCCCAGGGTGGCGGCCGAGTCAGGTCCTAGTGGCTCGTGTTTGAAGTCGTCTGACGGTTGGCCTTCTTGAGGATGTCGTCGGCGGTCTTGGTCCATACGAAGGGGT
>JBDTNH010000144.1:0-4693 GCA_039933845.1 Gemmatimonadota bacterium | reverse complement strand
CTGAGTTCGACATGCCGGGCCACACCACCGCCTGGTTCGTCGGCTATCCCGAACTCGCGAGCGCCACTGGACCCTACCAGATCGAGCGGCGCTGGGGCGTTCACAAGCCGACGATGGATCCGACCCGCGAGACGACCTGGACCTTTCTCGCTGACTTCCTGGGCGAGATGGTGCCGCTCTTCCCGGATCGGTACTGGCATGTCGGTGGCGATGAGGTCGATCCGACGCAGTGGAACACTAGCGCGGCCATCCAGGCGTGGATGAAACGCCGCGGGCTCGCCGATGCGCATGCATTGCAGACCAATTTCAACGAGCGTCTCTTCGCGCTCCTGGCTGCGCATCAACGCACGCCGGTGGGGTGGGACGAGATCCTGCAACCAGGGCTCCCCGACGGCGCCGTGATCCAGTCGTGGCGCGGCATGGCGGGACTCACCGGCGCCGTCGCAAGCGGTCGTCAGGCGATTCTCTCCGCACCCTACTACCTCGACCACATCAAGACGGCAGGCGAGATGTACCTCGCCGATCCATTGCCCGACAGCCTTGCCGCCGATCAGGCCGCGTTGGTGCTTGGCGGCGAGGCGTGCATGTGGGCCGAGTATGTGACGATGGAGACGATTGATTCGCGGCTCTGGCCCAGGTTGGGCGCGATTGCGGAGCGGTTCTGGTCGCCGCGCGACGTACGCGATGTCCCCGACATGTACCGCCGACTCGCGGTGCTGTCGGGTCGACTCGCCGAAGTTGGTGTGCTGCATCTCACGCACACTGAGCGGATGCTGGCCCGCATCGCGCCCCTGGACCAGATTCCGACGCTGCGTGAGTTCCTGAAGTACGCTCGCCCCCGAGGATTTTCCGGCCGCGGGACCAATCAGCTCTCACCCCTTACGCGCCTGATCGACGCGGCTGACCCCGATCCGTTCACGGAAGCAGAGATGCTCCACCTGGTGGCCACGCTCGACGCGCCCGGACACCGCGATGCCCTCCGCGCCCACTTCGTCGCGATGAGCGGCTTCGTGCCTCGGCTGGGGGCAATCACTGCAGAGGCCCCCATCGCGGCCGATGGTCTCCCGCTGGCGGCCATCCTCCGTGAGGTCGGCCAGACTGGGATCGCCGCGCTCGACTTCGACGCACGAGGTGTTTCACCGGATGCCGCGTGGCGCGCTGCCGCCGATTCGTTGATTGCGCGTGCCGATGGCAAGACCTTCGGATTGCTGCGGCCGGTGGGTGTCACCACCCTCAAGGCGATTCTCGTTCGAATGCGGTAGGCGGCCCTTCCGTCCACAGCGACAGGGCCGTACCCTTCCCGGGTTCCCGATCAGCACTCCCTGCCGCCGAGGATGGTTCATGCTCCGACGCGTTTCCCCATGCGTTGCCGTCGTGGCCGTGATGGTATGCGCTGCCTGTGCCGGCAACGCCGCCGTCGTCGACCCCGCCACGTTGCCCCCCAATACTCTCTCGACCCAGGAGAGCCGCACGGGCTGGCGCCTGCTCTTCGACGGCGTGAGCACCGCAGGGTGGCATCTCTACGCCGAGCCAGGGCACAGTGAGGGCTGGCTGGTCGAGGACGGCGAACTGATCGGCACGGGAACCACACGCGACCTGATGACTGATCGGCAGTACGACAGTTTCGAACTCGAGCTCCAATGGAAGGTGAATCCGGTGGGCAACAGCGGCGTCCTCTTCTGGGCCCACGAGGCGTCCGAGGAAGTGTACCAGAACGCGCCCGAGATCCAGGTGCTCGACAACGCCGGCTACCCCGACCTCACCCCGCTGCATGCCGCCGGCGCCCTGTACGACCTCGAGGGAGCCGACCCGGCGCTCGCGAAGCCCGCCGGTGAATGGAACACGCTCTTCATCGAGACCGATCACAGTCGGGTGAAAGTCTGGTTCAACGGCGTCATGGTTCACAACGTCGACTTCGATAGCGATGCGATGAAGGCGAAGATCGCCGCAAGCAAGTTCAAGGATTTCATCACCTTCGGACGGACGCGCCGTGGCTACATCGGCCTCCAGTCGCACGGTGACAGCGTGTGGTATCGCAACCTCAAGATTCGGGAGCGCCGATGAGCCCCAAGCTCAGGCTACAGGTGATGATGTTCCTCCAGTACTTCATCTGGGGGGCATGGGCCGTGACCCTCGGCACCTATCTCGGGCAGACACTCGGCTTCGAGGGAACCCAGATCGGCGCGATCTACAGCACCAGCGCCATCGCCGCGATCATCTCGCCGTTCTTCGTCGGCATGATCGCCGATCGATTCGTGCCGACCGAACGGATGATCGCCGTGCTGCACTTGGCGGGCGCCGCGATCCTCTGGTACGTGACGACGCTCACCAGCTACAACGCCATCTTCTACGGCATGATCGCGTACTCGCTCTGCTACATGCCGACGCTCGCGCTCACCAACTCGATCTCGATGAGCAATCTCGCCGACCCGACCGGACAGTTCGGGGGAGTTCGCGTGCTCGGCACGATCGGCTGGATCGTGGTGGGGTTGTTCATCGGGGCGTATGTGAATGAGACCACCTCGACGCCGCTGATGATCGCGGCCGGTGCCTCGCTCGTGATGGGACTCTACGCGTTCACCTTGCCGCACACGCCGCCACCCGCCCTGGGGCAGAGCTTCTCGGCACGCGATGCGATGGGACTCGATGCGCTGGCGCTGCTCAAGCAGCCGTCATTCGCGATCTTCATCCTCGGCTCGTTCCTGCTCTGCATTCCGCTCCAGTTCTACTACGCCTTCGCCAATCCGTTCCTGAACGAGATCGGTGTCGCCGGTGCCGCGGCGAAGATGACACTCGGACAGATGAGCGAAGTCTTCTTCATGCTCTTCATCGGCGTGCTGCTCCGGAAATTCGGGATCAAGGTGATTCTGCTTGTCGCCATGCTCGCCTGGGCCGCGCGCTACTTCGCGTTCGGTGCCGGCAACGCCACCGACGGGATCTGGCTGATCTACCTCGGCCTGCTGCTGCACGGCGTCTGCTACGACTTCTTCTTCGTGAGCGGCCAGATATACGTCGACCAGCAAGCCGGCCCGAAGATTCGCGCCGCCGCGCAAGGCTTCATCGCCCTCGTGACACTTGGCGTCGGCAACTTCGTCGGCGCCCGCGTCGCGGGGATGATCGTCGATGCACACCTGAATGCCGATGGCACGCACGACTGGAGTGCGATCTGGCGCATTCCCGCGATCGGTGCATTGGTGATCTTCGTGCTGTTCGTGGTGTTGTTCAGGCCCAGGAAGGCAGTGACGGCCAACGCGTGACGGTGTCAAGATCCGAAGCGCGGCCTGACGGTCGCGCCTAATCGCTTCTCGCTTCTCGCTTCTCGCTTCTCGCTTCTCGCAATCGGAGGACTCCATGTCCAATCGTCGCACGTTCGTGAAGTCAGCTGCCGCGGTGGGTGCGGCATTTCATATCGTCCCGCGACACGTGCTGGGGCGGGGATTCACCGCGCCGAGCGACATGGTCCGGTACGCCGCCATCGGCATCGGCGGGAAGGGCGACAGTGACGTCGTCGGGATCGCAAAGGCGGGCGCCTCGGTCGCCGCGCTGGTCGACGTCGACTGGAAGTCCGGTCGGAAGAATTTCGGTCGCTTCCCCGATGCGAAGCGCTTCAAGGACTACCGCGAGATGTTCGCCGAGATGGGCGACCAAATCGATGCGGTGAGTGTGTCGACGCCGGATCACTCGCACACGCCGGCCACATTGATGGCGCTGCGTGCCGGCAAGGCGGTCTTCTGCCAGAAGCCGCTCACGCGGACACTCGGTGAGGTGCGCCTGGTGATGGCCGCTGCCAAGAAGGCCGGCGTCGCGACCCAGATGGGCAATCAGGGTCACGCCGGGGAGGGGACCCGCGTCATCCGTGAATGGTACGAGGCCGGAGCCATCGGGGAGATCAAGGAGATCCACTACTGGACCAATCGTCCGATCTGGCCACAAGGGCTCGACCGACCGACCGAGGCGCACAATCCGGATCCGAGTTTTGATTGGAATCTCTGGCTCGGCCCGGCCCCCGAGCGGCCGTACAATCCGGCCTATGCGCCATTCAGGTGGCGCGGTTGGTGGGACTACGGCACCGGCGCCCTCGGCGACATCGCCTGCCACGCGATGGACGCGGCGTTCTGGGCCTTCGATCTCCGGAATCCCACGCGGATCACGCCCGAGAGCAGCCAGATCTACACCGAGACCGCGCCGAAGCAGTCGCGGATCGAGTACGAGTTCCCCGCCCGCGGCAAGCGACCCGCCGTGACGGTGGTCTGGCGCGATGGGTCCCTGTGGCCAGCCAAGCCATCCGAACTCGGCGAGTACGACGAGTGGCCGGTGGGCGAGGTCGGTGGCCAGATGTGGGTCGGCACCGAGGGCGCAATGGTCGCCGATGCCTATGGCGACTCCTGCCGGATTCTCAATCCGAAGCGGCAGGAGCAGTTCACCAAGTCGCCGCCGAAGATCGTCTACCCGCGCTCACCTGGCGTCTACAACGAGTGGATCAACGCGATCAGTGGCAAGGGCCCCGCGCCGATGAGCAATTTTGTCGGGCATTCCGGACCGCTCACCGAGATGGTGCTCTACGGGTGCGTCGCCGTCCGCGCCGGTCGAGCGATCGACCTCGCACCCGACGGGTCCCTGCTCACCAACGTGCCTACCGACTGGGTGAACCCGACCTATCGTGATGGGTGGAGCCTGTAGCGGTGAGACGTGA
>JBDTNH010000143.1:0-4811 GCA_039933845.1 Gemmatimonadota bacterium | reverse complement strand
TCGAACGTCTCCCCGTGTTCGGGGATATCGACCCGCCCGACGCCCTCCTCCTCGAGGATCGCCTTCATCCCCTTGAGGGAGTCCGGTTCGCCGTGGACACAGAAGGCCCGCTTGACCGGGCCACCCAGTTCGCGGACCCAGCGGCGGAGCTCGTCCTTGTCGCCATGCGCTGAATAGCCATCGATCGCGATGATCTCGGCGCTGATGGAGTGCTCCTCACCGTAGATCTTGACCGGGCTCCGCCCCTCCTTGATCCGGCGCCCGAGCGTGTGCTCGGCCTGGAAGCCGACGAAGACGATGGCGTTGTCGGGATTGTCGCCGTGGTTGATCAGGTGATGGAGGATGCGTCCCGACTCGACCATCCCGCTCGCGGCGATGATGATCGCCGGCCCCTTGAGGCCGTTGAGTTCCTTCGATTCCTGTACGCTCCGGACATAGTGCATCATCCGATGATCGAGCAGCTTCGATTCGGTGCGGACAAGATCTTCGGACTGGTCAAAGATTTCCGGATGCATCCGGAAGACATCGGTCGCCTCAAGCGCGAGCGGCGAATCGATGAAGATCGGGATGTCGGGGATGGCCGTGTCACGGAGCAACTCATGGAGTGCGTACACCAGCTCCTGTGTGCGGCCGAGTGCGAACGACGGAATCAGCACGATACCGCCGCGCGCGGCAACGCGTCGGACGATGTCGCCAAGCACATTCGAGGCATCGTGGATGGTGCCGTGCGACCGCAGCGCATAGGTGCTCTCGACGATCAGCACGTCGACCGGGCCCTTGGGGGCCGCGGGGTCGCGGATGATCGGTTGGTTCCAACGTCCGATGTCGCCACTGAATACGATGCGTGGATCGCCGCTCTGTGAACCCTGGAGCACGACGCTGGCACTGCCGAGAATGTGCCCGGCGTCGGTGAAGCTGGCGGTGAGATCGGTATCGCCGACCTTGAAGCTGCGCGAGTATGGATGCGCGTGCATCAACTCCTGCACGCGGATTGCGTCGGCGGTGGTGTAGAGTGGCTCCGACTCCGGGCCGGCGCGACCGCGCTTCTGGAGATAGCGGAAGTCGCTCTCCTGGATGTGTGCCGCATCGGCGAGCATCACCGCCGCGAGATCGCGGGTGGCCGGTGTGGCGTGGATCGGCCCGTCGTACTGTCGCCGTGCGAGCAGCGGGAGACGACCGGCGTGATCGATGTGTGCATGGGAGAGGATCACCGCGTCGAGTTGACGCGGATCGAACGGTTCGGATCGGTTGAGCTCGTCCGAGAGCTGGCGTCGCCCTTGAAAGAGACCGGCATCGAGGAGGACGCGGTGGCCGTGTTGCTCGACGAGGTGGCACGAGCCGGTCACCTGACCGGCTGCACCCCAGAACGTGATCTGTGACGTGCTCATGGGAGCATGCTCCGAATGACGAGGATGGGGAGCTTGGCTGCCTCCTTGAGGAGATAGCCGAGCTCGGTCCGGAAATGCGTGGAGATCGGTGAGGTGGTCGTGGGGGAGGTGTACGTCTGGAGGCCGAGCCGACGGCCCTCGAGGCGGAGTCTTGCCATGTGGAACGGATCGCTGACGAGGATCACGCGGAGCAGTCCCTCGCCCTTGAGCCGTTCGGCGACGGCATCCATCGAACCCGCCGTGCTGCGACCTTCGGCGGCGACGACGACCTGTTCGGGTGGCAAGCCGAGTCCGGTCAGGTAACGCTGGCCCGCGGTGGCCTCGCTCATCCGATCGCCCGCGACGATGCCGCCGGTCACTACCACCAGTGGCGCCCAGCCATCGCGGAAGAGTTTGGCGCCGTGGTCGAGTCGGGCCTTGAGGACGGGTGACGGGCGGCCATCGTACTGGGCCGCGCCGAGGATCACGATCGCGTCGGCATTGCGACGTTCGTCGACGCGCGAGACGGTGAGGACCACAATGAATGACAGGAGATAGACCGCACCGGCGGCCACGGCGATCGCCACAACCCAGCGGCGCGTCGCCGGCGTCAGAAGGGGAACGACTCCCCCTCGCGCGGCACGATCACGTCGCGCACGCTCTCCTCGCGGAGGATTGTCACCATCATCGCGACGGCGAGATCATCGCCGTGCACGACGAATGCGCGCTTGATGTCGCCGCCGAGACTGCGGACCCAGGTGCGGAGTTCCTCGCCGTCGGCGTGTCCGCTGTACGCTGGCAAGGCGGCGACGCGCGCCTTGACCGCCGCGTTGCGGCCACCGATCGACACCTGCTCGGCGCCGTCGAGCAACTGTTGCCCGACACTCCCCTCCTCCTGGAACGAGATGAAGAGCACGGTGTCCTTCGCTTCGGGCAGCGACTGACGCAGGTGATGCGTGATGCGCCCGGTGTCGCCCATCTCGCTCGGCGCGATGATGATGGCCGGACCGGTGTGGGCCTCGAGTGCGGCGCGACCACCTTCGGCGCCGCCCTGGCGCACGAGTGCCTGATCGAACGGTCCGCCATGCGCGAGATACGCCTGCTCGCCACGCGGGATCGCCTCGGGGTGCAGTCGCAGGATGGTGCTGTGCGAGATCGGTGCCGGTGTATCGAGCCAGATCGGGACTTCGGGGATCATGCCGCGCCGCCAGAGTTCCTGCACGGCACGAATGAATTCATGGATCGGGCCGACGCTCGACGCGGGCACGATGAATCGTCCACCGCGTTCGGCGGTCTCGCGAATAAGTGTCGCGAGTTGATGCTGCGCATCGCCGAACATCAGGTGCTTCGCGTGTGCGTAGGGTCCGCCGATGATCAGCGTGTCGACCGGACCGGGCATCGGTTCGGGATCGCGGAGCAGCGGCGATCCCGATCGACCGAGGCAGCCCGAGTAGACGATGCGGTGTGAGCCACCCTCGCCGGTGCGGAGCTCGATCGATGCCGAGCCGAGCGTGTGTCCCGCGTCGGCGAACTCGAAGACCAGGTTGCGCCGGAGGTGGACGGCGCGATGGTACGGCTGGCCGACCGTGAGCGCCTGGGTCGCGACCACGTCGGCGAGCGAGTAGACCGCTTCGCCGCCGCTGAGTTCGTGGCCGAGCGCCGTCTCGGTGTGGAGCACCGCGGCGAGGTCACGAGTCGCGGGAGTCGCGTAGACCGTCCCGGTGAAGCCGTGCCGAACGAGTTGCGGCACTCGACCGGCGTAGGCGAGTCCGGCTTGCGACAGGAGCACGGCGTTGACCCGGGCCGGGTCGAGGGGGAGTTCGCGGTTCTTCTCGTCGGCACCGGCGCCACCCTCGAAGAGGCCGGCATCGAGGAGGACCCGGGCACCGGCGGCCTCGAGGAGGATCATCGATCCCGAGGCGGTGGCGGCGCCACCGAAGAAAGTCAGCGTGCGAGGTGAGCTCATGACGTTCCGAAGGTTCGATCGCCCGCGTCGCCGAGGCCGGGCAGGATATAGCCATTCGCGTTGAGTTCGCGATCGAGAGCTGCTGTGAGGATCGGGACGTCCGGGTGGTCTCGGCCGACGCGTGCAACCCCTTCGGGGGCCGCGACGAGGCAGCAGAGCAACATCCGCACGGTTCCGGCCTCCTTGAGGCGAGTGATCGCCGCGGCGGCTGAGCCACCGGTGGCGAGCATCGGATCGAGCACCAGTACGTCGTGATCGGCGATCGGTTCCGGCACCTTGAAGTAATATGACACCGGTTGGAGCGAGTCATGGTCCCGGAAGAGCCCGATGTGACCGATCACCGCGTCGGGGAGGACGTCGCGGAAGCCCTCGACCATGCCGAGTCCGGCGCGGAGGATTGGCATCAGGGCGATCGGCCGAGCGAGTTGGCGGCCGGTCATCGTCTCGAGCGGCGTGGTCACCGTGATGGGTCGGGTCGCCAGCTGTTGGGTGGCGGGCCAGGTCATCAAGGCCGCGATTTCGCGGACGGTGCGGGCGAACGCGGCCGGTAGCGTGGCGGTGTCCCGGAGGATGGTCAGCTTGTGGTCGATCAGCGGGTGGTCGAGGACGGTGAGCGGCATCCCCAATGATCTCGCGTGACCGGCCGGTTGGCAACCGAACGAGAAGCGAGAAACGAGAAGCGAGAAACGAGAAACGAGAAAGCTCCAGCCGCGGCCATCAGGCCGCTGGATGGTCGCCCATCCATATAGTATCCCTCATGAAATCACCGACACCGGAGCCCTACGAGGCCCGCCTGACCGAGGTCTGGGCCGAGCAGATGCCACTCACCCGAGCGATGGGGGTGACCTTGGCGGTGCTGGACGAGGTCCAGTTGGAGATCCGGATGCCGATGGGTCCGAACCGCAACCACAAGGGGACGGTGTTCGGCGGATCGGTGTCGGCGCTGGCGACGCTCGCCGGCTGGAGCGCCGTGTGGCTGCTGTTGGTCGAGGCCGGAGTAGCGGCCCACACGGTGATCCAGGATTCCCGGATCCGGTACACCAATCCGGGTCAGACCGACGTGGTGGCCCGGGTCATTCGGCCCGGGCCGATTGAGGTGGAGCGGTTCCTGACGATGGTTGCGCGACGGGGGCGAGGCCGGATCGGGATCGCCGTGACGGTTCGGGACGCGGCGGGGCAGGTGGTGGCCGAGTTCGAAGGGCGGTACGTGGCTGCCAGCGGCTGAATTCGGCCATGCGGGCGCAGCATGCTGCGCCCGTACACGGAGCTTCGCGGGAGCACGACAGCATCGATGCATGGCACGGAGCTTCTCGGGAGCACGCGGGCATCGAGGCATGGCACGGAGCTTCTCGGGAGCACGACAGCATTGATGCATGGCACGGAGCTTCGCGGGAGCACGACAGCATCGATGCATGGCACGGAACTTCTCGGGAGCACGCGGGCATCGAGGCATGGCACGGAGCTTCTCGGGAGCACGA
>JBDTNH010000142.1:0-4832 GCA_039933845.1 Gemmatimonadota bacterium | reverse complement strand
GTTGCCGGTCCAGTCGTTGTGCCCGCCCTTGAACCAGACCGGCCCGAGGCTGTCCCGGAAGGTCACCAACCCGAGTCCGGCGGCGAGTTCGATCTGAGCGTTGGCCGTGTTGGTGTCCGGCACGAGCGTCGGGAACTGATGCCGCGAGGTGATCGGCAGTTGCGGCCGCATCATCTCGGCTCGCGACGCCGGCGTCAGCCCATCGCCGCGCACGATGCCGGCCCACATCAGCGCCTGATCTGCGATGTCGGTATCCATCGACCCGGCGGCGCTGACATTCGAACGTTCGTCATGCGGCTCGGGCGTGCCGTCGAGACCGAATCCGTCGGCGAGATTCGCGCGGAAATCTGGCCGCCACTGCATGCTGGTCCGTGACATCCCGAAGCGGTCGAAGACGCGCGCCTGCATCTCGTGCCCGACATCGAGACCGAGCGCCTCCTCGAGAATCAGCTGTGCGATGTAGAGGCCTTCGCCGGAATAGCCGTAGCGGGTGCCGGGGTCATAGTGGAAACGGAGGGTGTTGTCGTCCTCGAGCCAACGGAAGTTGGCGAAGCCGGTGGAGTGGGTGAGCAGGATCCGCATCGTGAGTTGCTTCCAGCGATCATCGGCGGCGAGATCGTGGTAGTCGTCGTACTCCGGCAGCGGGCGAGGGAGGAGGTCCGCAACTGAGGCATCGAGGTCGAGCCGTCCCTCGTCGACGAGTTGCATCAGCATGTACGAGAACGCCGTCTTGGTGAGCGACGCGCCGTACATGATCGTCTCGGTCGTGAGCGGATTGCCGGCCGAATCGCGGATGCCGTACGCCGCGACGTGGACCACGGCGCCCGAGTCGATCACAGCGACGGCCATCCCCTGGACGAGTTCGCGCTGCATGAGTGCCTGGGCGGTGCTGTCGATCATGGCCCCACTGGGGAGCGCTTGGTGCGACGGCGTTGCCCTGCAACCGACGACGACGAGGATCGAGAGGACGGTGGTGGTGCGCTTCGAGGCCAAGAATAGCTCCGGTCTGCTGGTGTGGTGCGGCCTGTCACTCTCGCCGCCACGGTTGTGCCACGCGATAGATCCCCCGCGCGGTCGCGGTAGGTCGTTCGATGCCGATCAGGCCGCGGGCCTCGAGTGTCTCGAGCGCCGACTGCACCGAGCGCTTCGAGAGTCCGGTCCCCTCCGCGATCTCGCGGAGCGAGCGCTCGACCCCGCTGCGTTCACGATGTCGGTAGAGAAAGAGATAGGTCAGGAAGGCGCCGGGCTGCCGGTCGTGGCCGACCAGGTCGGGGAGGAGGACATCGACGATGTAGGGATCGATCTGCATCACGGAATCTGGAACGGGCGGCTGGCTATGGCAATGGGTGCTATAGAATCCGGTGCACGTCTTGAACTCGCGGGGTAGGGCGGGTTGAATGATGTTCGGAGTACACACGCCAACCAGGAGTGCAGTGATGATTCGTCGGATCAAGTTCGCATCGGTGGCGGTGAGCGATCAGGACCGGGCGCTCGAGTTCTACACGTCCAAACTTGGGTTCGCGGTCAAGACCGACCAGCCGATGGGGCCGGGGATGCGCTGGATCGAACTCCGGATTCCGGGTGCGGAGACGAGCTTGGTGTTGTTCACGCCGCCAGGTCAGGAGGATCGGATCGGCACCAAGTCGAACATCGTCTTCGGGGCCGACGACATCGAGGCGACCCATGCGGAGCTGGTCGCGCGGGGTGTGGTGTTCGACTCGCCGCCGACCACCCAGCCCTGGGGGACGTTCGCGGCGTTCAGTGATCCGGATGGGAACCAGTTTGTGTTGTCGTCGCGGCATTGACAGGTTCGGCCTGGAATGGCGCTTGGCGCGGCCGAGCCGCGGCCATCAGGCCGCGGTTTGGTTCGCGACTCCGAGGAATCAGGCCGAGCCGTGGGCGGGAGCCACCGACAATTGCCAGAACCGCCAGCTTCCCCACAGGAGCATCCCCAGCCCGAACAGTTGCAGCGGTAGCGGTCGGCCGTTGCCTGAGCCGAAGGTGGCGAGCGCGATGAGGCCGATGCCGCTGGCCGCCTGATAGAACGCCCGCTTCCTTGGCGAGCGCCTCTCCCAGAAGAATTGACCGACGAAGTAGAACGGGATCGCAACGAGGAGGGGCAGGAGCGCGGCCATGGAGATCGCCTTCGCAAGGGGAGAGAGTGGGACTCCAAACGACACGTTGCTGCCGCGAACGTCGGCGGCGGAGATGCCGTCACTTTCCAGGATCGTGCGCAACCGAGTCCTGACCCGGCGCAGGCGACCCTCGACCGCGCGGTGCGACACACCCAACCGCTGGGCAATGCTCGCGGTCTGGTCGCCCGAGAAATAGAACGACTGCACCAGGCCACGCTCGTCAGGTCCGAGTTGCTCGAGCGCCGCGTGCACCACCAGGCGCGCTTCGGCCCGGTCGAGCACGTCATCGGGATCGATTGTCGGTACTGCGCGCGGATCGACGTCGTCCAGTCGGACAAGTGCCCGACGCCGATGTTGGTTGAGCATGATGTTGCGTGAGACGGTCCGCAACCACGCCCCCGGGCGTTCGGGTACACCAGTCCGCGGCCAACTGAGAAGCGCCCGAAGCCAGGTCTCCTGGGCGATGTCAGCCGCGAGATCGCGATCGCCAGCCGACGCACGCGTCGCCGTCCCGCTGAGCGCATCGGCCTCGTCGGTGTAGATCGTCTCGAATTGCTGGTCCAGATCAGTCATTGTCGTCCTCGCCGTGGGGAACCCTCATACCAACAATGACACCTGAGGGCCAAGAATCCCACGGGGGGAATGCGCTCACCAGCCGGCTCTCCGCCACCTGGCGATTCTATGGTACATTGGGGGTGCATGGATCCCCAGCTGGATCGCCTTCGCGCCGCATTTGCGGGCCGTTATGAGATCGACCGCGAGGCCGGCGCCGGAGGCATGGCGACGGTCTACCTCGCCCGCGATCTGAAACATGATCGACTGGTCGCCATCAAGGTGCTCCGGCCCGAGCTAGCCGCGGCACTGGGGCCCGACCGGTTCCCACGCGAGATCAGTATCCTCGCCAAGCTGCAACATCCCCACATCCTGCCACTCCACGACTCGGGCGAGCTCGACGGGTTCCTCTACTACGTGATGCCCTTCGTGGAAGGCGAGTCGCTCCGAACCAAGCTCGACCGCGAGGGGGAGCTGCCGGTCCCCGACGCGATCAAGATTCTCCGCGAAGTGGCCGATGCCCTCGCCTACGCTCACGCACTCGGCGTGATGCACCGCGACATCAAGCCCGACAATGTGATGCTCTCTGGTCGCCACGCGATGGTGATGGATTTTGGTGTGGCCAAGGCGGTGAGCACGGCAGGAGGGGATTCGCTCACCACGGTCGGCGTCGCGGTGGGCACTCCGAGCTACATGTCACCCGAGCAGGCTACGGGGCAGGGCAATGTCGATCAACGCTCCGACATCTACGCGCTCGGCATCCTTGGCTACGAGATGCTGAGCGGCAACACACCGTTTTCCGGTCGCAGCGCCCAGGCGATCCTCTCGGCCCACGTGGTCGAGACGCCGACACACCTCACCCTGCGCCGTGCCAGTGTGCCGCAGCCGCTGGCCGATCTGCTGATGCGCTGCCTCGAAAAGGCCCCGGCTGATCGCTGGCAGAAGGCCGAGGAAGTCCTCGCGCAGCTTGAGGCGATCGGCACGCCGGGGAGCGGTGGGATCACCCCGACCCACACGCGGCCGATGTCGGGAACCACCGCGCGTCTGGCGGTGCCAGCACGGCGCCGATTGCTGTTCGGGTTGATCGCCGTTGCCGTGCTGCTCGGGGCGAGTGTCGGCGGCTGGAAGCTGCTCGGCGCCTCGGAGCGGATCGGCTTCGACCGGTTGGCGGTGATGCCGATCACCGATGTCTCGGGTGCCGACACCGATCTCGTCCGCGCAATGCACAACCAGTTGATCGTGGCGCTGGGCAAACTGCGGGGAGTGACTGTGGCACCGAGTTCAGCGGTCGAGGGATATCGATCCGCGCCCGCACCGGCGGCGGAGGTGGCAGAGGCGCTGCACGTCGGTGCACTGCTGGAAGCGAACGTCTTCCGGGCTGGCCAGCGGTTGCGAGTCACGGTTCAGCTGACCGATCCACGGACTGTCGAACAAATCTGGAGTGACAGCTACGATATCGATCTGAGCGGCGATCTCTTCGACGCCATCGATGGCGTCATCCCACGCATTGTCACCGGGGTCGGTGCCGCCGTCGGCGGCTCCCGTGCACCGAACTAGAGGACTCGAATCGTGAAGACACGCCTTTCCATTGTCTTGGCTGCGACGCTGGCGCTCGCGGCGTGTGACCATGCGACCGACGCCACTCCGGCAGCGCGCACCGTGGTCCTGCCGGACTCACTTGGCAGGGCAGGCATGTCGGCCATTTCGCCAGATGGCACCCGACTGGCGTGGCACTCCGAGGTCGGCTCTCGCGCCGCGATCTTTGTAGGCGGGCTCGACGGGAGCAATCCCATTCGGCTAACAAACGGCGTATGGGACGCATCGCCGCTCTGGTCACCGGATGGCCAGTTGATCGCCTACTACTCCGACGTTGGTGCGGACATCTGGGTGGTCCCGAGCACCGGGGGGACGGCCCGCCAGCTCACCTCCGGCCCCGCAACGGACGAACCCCAGCAGTGGCTCCCGGATGGCAGTGCGCTGCTTGTCACCCGGAAAGGAGTCGGCCCGACCCACACGGTGGTGGTGCCTCTCGATGGTGGCCCCGAACGGCCCCTGGTTCCCTCGATGGGGGGCGATCAGATCACTGCGCTCTCACCGAATGGCTCGCTGGCGGCCTTTGATCTTGTGCGAGGTGGCCTCGCAACG
>JBDTNH010000141.1:0-4881 GCA_039933845.1 Gemmatimonadota bacterium | reverse complement strand
GAGCCGCGGGATCTCTTCTTTGCACCGATCCTCGCCGTCCAGAATCTGATGAAGAAGTCGGGCACCGCCATCGGTGACTACGAGCTGATCGAGGCGAACGAGGCGTTCGCCGTGCAGGCCATCGCCGATGGCCGTGCATTGGGCTGGGATTGGGACCGCGTCAATGTGCACGGCGGTGCGATTGCGATCGGTCACCCGATCGGCGCCAGTGGCGCACGCATCTTGACCACGTTGCTGTACGCGATGGCGGACCGCGGCGCCAAGACCGGGCTCGCGACGCTCTGCCTCGGGGGCGGGAGTGCCGTCGCACTGTCCGTGGAGGCGATGTGACGAAGATCGCCGTGATCGGCTCCGGTACGATGGGCAACGGCATCGCGCACGTCTTCGCGCAGCACGGCCATGATGTCGCGCTGATCGATGTCGATGCGGCGGCACTCGAGCGCGCCCGCGCCACCATCACGAAGAATCTCGACCGGCAGCTCAAGAAGGGTGTGCTCCAGGCCGGTGAACCCGAGGCGATCCTCGGCCGGATCACGATGGGCGGCGAGCTCACGGCGGCCAAGGATGCGGCACTCGTGGTCGAGGCCGCCAGCGAGAACCCAGCGACCAAGTCAAACATCTTCACGGCGCTCGATGCCGTCTGCGGTCCGGAGACCATCCTCGCGACCAACACCAGTTCGATTTCGATCACCGAGATCGCGGCGAAGACCGGACGCGCCGATCGGGTGATCGGCATGCACTTCATGAACCCGGTCCCGGTGATGCAGCTCGTTGAAGTGATTCGCGGCCATGCGACATCCGACGCCACCACCGCGACGGTGATGGCAATGGCGACCGCGCTCGGCAAGACACCGGTCGAGGTGAACGACTATCCCGGCTTTGTCAGCAATCGGATCCTCATGCCGATGATCAATGAGGCGATCTTTTGTGTGCACGAGGGCGTCGCCACCCCCGAGGCCATCGACACGGTCATGAAACTGGGGATGGCGCACCCGATGGGTCCGCTCGCACTGGCCGATCTGATCGGCCTGGATGTCTGTCTCGCGATCCTGACTGTGCTGCAGGATGGCATCGGCGATGACAAGTACCGACCCTGCCCGCTGCTTCGCCGGATGGTGGCGGCCGGCGAGCTGGGCAAGAAGAGTGGCAAGGGATTCTACAGCTACACCTGACCACGAAATGTCTCACTTCTCACGTCTCAGTTCTCACGTTTACCGGTGAGTGTCATGGACACCTTCCACGAGATGCACCTCCACGGCCACGAGCAGGTGGTCTTCAGCCATGAGCCGTCGTGCGGATACTTCGGCATCATCGCCATCCACGACACCACACTTGGGCCGTCACTCGGTGGGACCCGAGTCTGGCCCTACGAATCCACCGACGCCGCACTGCACGATGTACTCCGACTCTCGCGGGGCATGACCTACAAGTCGGCGGTCGCGGGTCTCAATCTGGGCGGCGGCAAGGCGGTGATCATCGCCGATCCGAAGCGCGCCGATCGCGAGTCGCTCTTCCGCGCTCACGGGCGGTTCGTCGAGTCACTCGGTGGTCGGTACATCACGGCCGAGGACGTCGGGACGTCGCCGCAAGACATGGAGTTCGTCAAGCGGGAGACGAAGCATGTCGCGGGTCTGCTCAATCTCTCGGGTGATCCGTCGCCGGTGACCGGGTACGGCGTCTACGTCGGGATGAAGGCTGCCGCCAAGCAGAAGTGGGGCAAGGACTCGCTCTCCGGGCGCCGCGTAGCAGTGCAGGGTGCCGGCAAGGTCGCCTCCTACCTGATGTCGCACCTCAAGGAAGAAGGCGCCGATATGATCGTCGCCGACATCGATGAGGAGAAGGTCGCGTGGTGTGTCGAGGAATACGGAGCACGGGCCGTCCCGGCCGATGAGATCTACGATCAGGATGTCGATATCTTCGCGCCGTGCGCGCTCGGTGGCATCATCAACGACGACACGCTCAGCCGACTCCAGGCTCGCGTCATCGCGGGCGGCGCCAACAACCAGTTGGCCGAAGAACGCCACGGCCGCGAGCTCGAGGAGAAGGGATTCCTCTACGCGCCGGACTACGTCATCAACGGCGGCGGCGTGATCAACGTCTACGGCGAATTGCAGGGCTGGACCACGGATCGCGGCAAGCGGAAGGCGCAGGAGATCTACGACACGCTGCTCAGGGTCTTCTCGATCGCCGAGCGCGATGGGATCCCGTCGTTCGTGGCCGCGGATCGACTGGCAGAGGAGCGGATCCGCTCGGTGGCGGCGCTCAAGAAGATGTGGCTGGACGGCGACCGGTAGTTCCGGACTATCTTTCTCCCATGCCAGAACGCATCCCCATCGGCGCCGATCACGCCGGCTACGAGATGAAGCAGGCGCTCATCGCCGACCTCACCTCGCTCGGCTACGAGATCGAGGACGTCGGCACGCATTCGACCGAGTCGACCGACTACCCCGACTACGCCCATCCGGTGGCGCGGGAAGTCTCCGAAGGCATTGCCGATCGCGGCGTGCTGCTCTGCGGCACCGGTCTGGGGATGAGCTACGCGGCCAATCGACACCCCGGTGTTCGCGCTGCGGTGGCGTGGTCGCCCGAGGTCGCCAAGCTCTCCCGCGAACACAACGACGCCAATGTGTTGGTCTTGCCGGCGCGTTGCATCGATCTCGAGACGGCGCGCGCCATCCTGCACACCTGGCTCGACACACCCTTCGCTGGTGGGCGTCATCAGCGCCGGGTCGACAAGATCGAGGAGACCCCATGAGTCGCCTGCGGCACGATGCGCCGATCCAGGAGACCGACCCGTCGGTCGCCGCACTTATCCGCGAGGAACTGGTGCGCCAGCAGGATGGTCTCGAGTTGATCGCGTCGGAAAACTTCGCCTCGCGTGCGGTGCTCGAGGCGATGGCATCGGCACCCAACAACAAGTACGCCGAGGGGTATCCAGGGAAGCGCTACTACGGTGGCTGCGAGGTGGTCGACAAGATCGAGCAGCTCGCGATCGATCGGGTCAAGGCAATCTTCGAGGCCGATCACGCCAATGTGCAGCCCCATTCGGGTGCGCAGGCCAACATCGCCGCACTGATGGCACTCGCGAAGCCGGGCGAGACGATCATGGGAATGTCGCTGCCGCATGGCGGCCACCTGACGCACGGCTCCCCGGTCAATCACACCGGCCAGATCTGGCACGCCGTGTCGTACGGCGTCGTGACCGAGACCGGTCGCATCGATCTGGATCAGGTCCGGAGCGTCGCCCGTGAGGCCAAGCCGAAGGTGATCATCGCCGGCGGGTCTGCATATGCCCGGATCATTGACTTCGCGGTGTTCCGCGAGATCGCCGACGAAGTGGGCGCCGTGCTGATGGTCGACATGGCGCACATTGCGGGACTCGTCGCCGGCGGGGTGCATCCGTCGCCGGTGCCGCACGCGCAGGTGGTCACGTCGACGACGCACAAGACGCTCCGCGGTCCGCGGGGCGGCCTGATTCTCTGCCAAGCGGACTTCGCCAAGGCCGTCGACAAGTCGGTCTTCCCCGGTGGCCAGGGCGGGCCACTCGAACATGTGATCGCGGCGAAGGCCGTGGCCTTCGGCGAAGCGCTCACCGACGATTTCAAACATTACGCCCAGCGTGTGGTCGAGAACGCCCAGGCACTCGCCGAGGCGATGATCGCGCGCGGCTATGCGATCGTATCCGGTGGGACCGACACCCATCTCATGCTGGTCGATCTCCGCGCCAAGTCGCTCACGGGCAAGGAAGCCGAACGCGTGCTTGGCCTCGCCGGCATCACGGTCAACAAGAACACGATTCCGGATGATCCGCAGTCGCCGTTCGTGACCAGTGGGATCAGGATCGGGACACCCGCGCTCACGACTCGCGGGATGGGGACCGCCGAGATGGTGCGGATCGCCGACCTGATTGATCAGGCGCTCGGCGACGCCGATGAGGCCAACCTCGCGCGGGTCAAGCACGAGGTCGAATCGCTGGCCGGTGGGTTCCCATTGTATCCCGTGCCCTTTGGCGCGCATCGGGCCGCCAGTGCCTGAGCTCCAATTCGCCGAGGGCGTCCTCGCCCGACTCCATGCCCAGGGGGAGAGCCGCTTCGATGAGCGCGCGTATCTCTTTGTGCTGAGTGGGATAGAATTCCTCCAGTCGCGGCTCGACAAGCGGCGCCATGTTACCGGGCAGGAACTCGCCTGGGCATGTCGCGATCACGCCCTCGAGCGCTTCGGCCTGCTGTCGCGGACTGTCCTGGAGCATTGGGGGGTGCGTGAGACCGCCGACTTCGGGCGGATCGTCTTCGCGCTAGTGGGTATCGGGCTGCTTTCGACCCAGCCAGGAGATCGGCTCGAGGACTTCGAGGGCGTCTACGAGTTCGAGCGCGCCTTCGAGGCGCACTACACCATCGCGTGGCGCCAGGACGGCTGACCCCTCGACTCGGGCCTGCTTCTCGCCTCTCGCTTCTCGCTTCGCGCCTGTATCATTCCTCCATGATCCCCATCATCACTCCCGCTCAGGCCGCAGCCTGGGATGCCGCCGCCGAGCAGGATGGTCGGCCCCTCCGGATGCTCATGGAGTCCGCCGGTCGTGCCGTCGCGGACATGGTGCTCTGGAACTGCGGTGACGCCGCCCACGAGGGGGTGCTGGTGGCCACCGGCCGCGGCAACAACGGCGGTGATGGCTGGGTGGCCGCGCGCCTGCTGCATCGGCTCGGCTATCCCGTCACGGTGGTGAGCCTGGGCGATCCCACCAGCGTCGAGGCGGCGGACGCCCGTCGGGTGGCGCTCGCCGACGGTGTGCATGCGGTCGGCCCCACCGACCCATGGCCGCGAGCCGGTGTGGTGATCGACGCGATCATCGGGGGGGGGAGTCGCGGCGAAACGCTGCGAGGT
>JBDTNH010000140.1:0-5001 GCA_039933845.1 Gemmatimonadota bacterium | reverse complement strand
GCGCGGTGATCGAGTGCCCAGCCGATGACGCGGGCGTAGTCCTCGGTGCGGCGCTCGAACCAGTGGTTGAACCGATCGAGCAACTTGGTGATCCACCACTTGTCCTTCTCCTCGCGATGCGGATCGGCCCAGTAGGCCGACAACATCGGGTCGAGCGAGAACGAGACGAAGAGCGAGACGACCACGGCACAGGCGATCGTGAGGGCGAACGGCTTGAACCACTGGCCCGACACGCCATACATGAAGGCAATCGGGACGAACACGGCCACGATCGAGAAGGTCGTCGACGCGACGGCGAGCCCGATCTCGGCGGTGCCCTCCATCGACGCGGTGAGGTGATCCTTCCCCATGTGGACATGTCGCACAATGTTTTCTCGTACCACGATCGCATCGTCAATCAGGATGCCGATCGCCAGCGACAGGCCGAGCAGCGACATCGTCTCGAGCTTGAAGCCGAATGCCCAGACCGCGATGAAGCTCGCGAGCACGGAGATCGGCAGCGCCAGGCCGGTGATCACCGTCGAGCGCCAAGAGTTGAGGAAGAGAAAGACCACGAGCACCGTCAGGATGGCGCCCTCGATCAGCGCCGACTGCACATTCTGGACCGCCTTGGCCACGCGGACACCGGCGTCCCGCACGATCTCAACTTTGGTGTCACCTGGCAAGGTGGGTGCGAGCTGGTCGAGTGCGGCCTTGATGTCATCGGAGACCTTGGTGGTCGAGTAGCCCTTGGCCTTCTTGACCTCGATACCGACCGCCGTCTTGCCGTTGAACGACGCACCTGTCCGTGCCTCTTCCGAGCCGACGAAGACGTCGGCGACATCGCCGAGTCGGACGGCCTGGCCATTGCGCTCGGTCACCACCAACTGCCGGAACGCTTCGGCGTCCTCGAGCCGACCCTTGAGCCGGATCGATCGCTCATCGAGCGCACCGTTGATCCGACCAACTGGCGCGGCCAGGTTCTCGGTGCCCAACGCCTGCACGACAGCGGCGACGCCGATGCCGGCGGCCTGCATCGCGGCCGGCCGGATTTGCACCGTCATCTCCGGGTACTTGCCGCCGACGACCTCGGCCTTCGAGACGCCGCTCACGGCGCGCAGCACACCCACCACTCTCGGATCGGCAATCGCGGTCAACGCCTCCGGCGTGAGCGTGGCCGATGCCAAGGTGAGAGACATGATCGGCTGCTCGGCCGGATCGAACCGGGTGATGATCGGGTCCTCGATCTCGGTCGGCAGGTCGCCACGGATGGTGCTGATGGCATCGCGGACATCCTGCGACGCTTGCGCCACCGGCTTCTGGAAGTCGAAGAAGATCGTGAACTGCGCGAGGCCATCGACCGAGTTCGACTTGGTCCGGGTGCGATCGATGCCCTCGATCGAGAAGATGGCCTCCTCGATCGGTTCGACCACCTCGCGCTCGACCACATCGGGCGAGGCACCAGGATAGATGATGGTGACCGCAACGATCGGCTGCGCGATATCCGGCAGCTCATCGGTCTCGAGATTGAGCAGGGCTGCCACACCGAACGCCACCAGTGCCAACATGGTGACGATCGTGATCAGCGGATTCTTGATGGCGAAGTTGGAGATCCACATCGGCGTGCCCCCTCAGCCGTCGATGCGCAGAATGCGCACCGTGGCACCGACCGGCGTGCTCATGGCACCACCGACCAGCACTGTGTCGCCCACGGTGAGGCCGGATGTGACCTCGATGCGTTCCGCCAATTCGTCGCGCAAGCCGAACGTCACCGCGACCTGTTCGACCACCCCGCCGCGGACGCGGCGTACCGATGGATCGGTTGCCCGCGTATCGATGGCATGGAGCGGAATCGCAAGCGTCCGGCGGGTCTCAACCGCGACTCGTCCTTCGGCGAAGAGACCTGCCACGAGCGCCCCGTCGGTGTTCGGGACTCGGATGTACACGCGCACCTGACCGGTCGCGGGGTCGACCGCGGGGTTGATCCGTGCGACCGTGCCCCGAATCCTGGTGCCCGGCTGGCTCGGCACCGAGAATTCGACCGCGGCGCCGCGGACCACCTCCGTGAGCGAGGCCGTCGGCACGGCTGCCTCGAGCTCGAGGACCTTCGGATCGATCACCACGGCCAGCGGTTGGGCGCCGTTCATCTGCACGACGTCGCCCAGGCTCACCGAGAGTTGGCTCACCACTCCCGCGAACGGCGCACGCACGGTCGCGTTGGCGAGTTGCTTCTCGGCGGCCGCCACGCGCGCGCGGGCGTCCTCGACCATCGCCTTGGCCTGCGCGGCCATATCGCGGGCATTCTCCATGTCGCGCGGTGCCACGGCTCCGGCGGCGAGCAATTGGGTGTTGCGCTCGGCGTTGCGCTGGGCTGTCGTGGCAGCGAGTTCGGCGCTGGCAAGGGTGAGTCGTGCCGACCGGGCTTGATCGGCGAGCACGGTCGTGTCGATCACGGCGAGTGCCTGCCCTGCGCGCACCTGATCGCCCTCGCGCACCAGCAAGGCGAGCACGGTGCCACCGACCTGGGCCCGCAGCTGCGCCTCGCGTTCCGCCACCATCGTGCCCGAGATGACCGGACCGCTCTCGAGCAGGACGCTGTCGGCGGTGGCGACCATCGCCGCATTGACTTGAATGGGTGGTGCGGCAGTGGAATCGGCGGAACCCGCTTCGGGAGCACCGCCGCCACACGCGGCCAGGGAGACGAGCAGGAGCAACGACACGCCGTGGCGTGATGAGAGAGCTGACATCGGCTTTGCTGCTCCGGATCGGTCTGGAAGTGAGTGCATCGTGGGCATCAGAATCCACCTCCAAGTGGGCTGCCGGTGCCGATCGGCAGGTCACGGAGCAGCCGGAGTCGGAGACGGGCAACCTGCAAGTCGCGCGCGGCCTGCGCACTGTTGGCTTCGGCCTGCTGCAGTTGCAGACGGACATCGGCGAGATCAGTGAGCGTCGAGAGTCCCTCGCGGACCCGCAGCTCGGCGATCTCGTAGGCGCGCTGTGCTTGCCGAGCGGTGCCTTCGCTCGCGGCGTAAGACTCCTCAGCAGCGGTCAACAGCTGGCGAACCTCGCTGGCTTCGCGCACGGCATTCTCGCGCACCTGCTTGTGTTGCAGTCGTGCGGCATCGGCATTCGCAGACGCCTCACGCACCTGTCCACTGATGCGACCGCCGGTGAAGAGCGGCACACTGAGTTGGACACCAACCGTCCAGTCGCTCAAGAAGGTGCCGAACCGGAAGACATCCTTGGGATAGGCGAGCTGCGCATAACTGCTCGTGAGTGCCAGCGTCGGCAGTCGGCCGGCCGAGGCGGCATCACGGGTGGCCTCGGCGACCTGCTGCGCGGCATCGGCTTGACGAACGGCGGCGCGATCATCGGGATTCACGACAACCGATTCGGCGGAGCGCACCTGCTCGGGCAACGGCACCGCCGACGTGTCCGAGAGTGGTGTGACCAGTTCAATCGGCTGATCGGGGTCGAGGTCGAGCAACTGCCGGAGACGGATCATTGCGACATCGCGCTGGGCGCGTCGCTGGGCGACGATCGGGAGTTGATTGTTTCGCGCGACGCCGGCGCGCAGCACATCGAACTCTGCAGCCGTACCGACCTCGCCGGCCAGTTGCGTGTTGCTGAGCGTGCGGTCCGCCTGGACGAGGGTGCTGTCGGCGATGGTCAAGAGACTCCGGGCGAGCAGGGCGTCGTAGTACGCGGTGGCCGCCTCGAAGACTGCCTTTGCACGGGCGGCGTCGTAGGCCGCGTCGGCTTGTGCCTGACCCGCGCGGGCGCCACGGGTGCGAGCCGACAGGCCGAAGTCGAGGATCGACTGCCGAAGGTCGAGTCCGAAACGCCAGGCATTCGCCTGACCGAACGGGAGGTTGGTGAGGTCGAATCCGCCACCACCGTTGGCGCTGCAGTCGAGGCCGCGTTCGAGCGAGTCGAGCCGCTCGGCCACCGATAGGCCTGGGTTCGGTCGGTAGCGGCCGCAATCGATCGGAGCCGGTGTGCTCGAGGTGGAATCGTCGCCGCGGCTGCCACCAAAGGAGGAGAACTGGCTCTTGAGCGTGCGGGTGTAGCTCGCCGAGCCGGTGAGCTGGGGCAGCCAGCCGCTGCGTGCTTGGGCGAGGCGGCCGCCAGCCGCGTCGATGCCGGCGCGGGCGATGCCGACATTCTCGGACGCCGAGTCGGCGAGTCCGAGGACATCACCGATCGAGAGCCGAAGCGGGGCCTGAGCTGAGAGGGGGGACTGGAGTCCGGCAACGAGTACGAGTGCCGTGAGCCACGGCGCGATCACCTTCATCCTGCCTCCATCTGTGCATTGGAGCGAGTGCCGCTCCAGCGTGCGCTTGAGTTGCATCAGTTGTGTGCACCTGTCTCGACAGCGAGTGCCCGCAGGGTGTGATCGACGAAGGCGGCGACGGCATCACCCGGCGTGACCAGTCCGCAACCAGGCAGGACATCGCGCGTGATAGCGTCCATGAAGAGGGCATTCATCAGCATGACGGTCGCGGCTTCGAGGGAGCCCTCCTGGCCGATCAATCCCAACCGGCGTGCCTCACCGAGATAACGAAGCATGTCGCCCATGGTCCGTTCGGCACCTTCGGTGGCGACCGGCGCCAGTTCGGGATGTTCCTCGAACTCGGCCAGGCAGGTGCGGATCATGCCACTCCGCTCGTGCAGGTGGCCGTGGTGCGCCGTGGCCCAGGTCAACAGTTCGGCCCGGAGATCAGCCGGCTTGGCAGGGAGCCGGTCCTGCATCGCCCCTGCGGCCTGACACCTGACCGCCTCGACCAGCAGGGATTCCTTGGAGCCGAACTTCCGGAAGAGGGTGACCTCATTGACCCCCGCCAGCTCGGCGATCCGCCGAGTGGTGGTGCCACGCCAACCGAGCTCGGCGAAGAGCTGGGCGGTGGCGTCGAGGAGAGTTTTCCGGGTAGGCATGGGGGGGAGAAGGTAGGGGATCGGGTCGTTGCGTGCAAGTGGGTGCTTGCATACGAGAAGCGAGAAGCGAGAAGCGAGAAGCGAGAA
>JBDTNH010000139.1:0-5003 GCA_039933845.1 Gemmatimonadota bacterium | reverse complement strand
GACCCAGGCGAACCAGACGGCGGTGATACCGACCAGTCCGGTTGTGACGTACCTGTAGGCGTTCGGGGAGACGGCGAGCCCGCGCGCCATGCGTCGACGCGTGATCGTCTCGCCCATGGCGTGTGCCACGGCAATCACACCGCCGAGCACCGCGACGATGGCGAGGATCAGGTAGACCGCGGCCGCGAACGGCACCAACAGCGCCCCGGCGATGGTCAGGACGAGTCCGACCACCAGCATGCCGAAGGTGGGGAGCAGGAGCACCTGTGCCAGCAGTCCGGCGGTGAACGAACGTCCGAACGAATGCATCACCGTGTCGGAAACAATCTCGAGGTTCGGTCGGCCGAAGGTGACCAGTGCGAAACCGAGCAGCGTGAAAGTTGCGAGGACCGCGAGCAATCCGAGGGCGCGGCGCCCGATCAAGGCGGGAATCGGAACAGGGGCGACGACCTCACGAGGCTGCAGCGTACTGCTTGACCCGGTGATCGCACCGGGATCGCCGCGGATGTGACCGTTGATCGCGAGCACATCGCCAATCACCGCCGCGCCTGGGTGCAGGACGATGTCGCCGTCGAGTGTCACGAGGTTCCCCTCGAGGCGACCATGGATCTCTGCATTTCCCTTGAGTACCACGAGGTGACCGCTGTGTGTCTCGGTCGATCCGAGCGAATAGCTACCCAGCCGTGCCGTGCCACCGACCACCGTGAGGCGCGTGTTGCCGATCGGGTCGGCGAGCGCCGCGCGCAGGTCGTGCTCGAGCGTCTCGGGCATATCGAGGTGAGTTGGGTCGATTGTGGGGCCATCCTGCGGCGCCTGCTCGACCGCTTGGGGCATCAGGATTGGCGCAGGGGCGAGGAACGGCAGCAGAGTGCGGACGCGATCGGCAAGGCTTGGGGCCGAAGGGTCAGCGACCACTCCGGCGCGCGCCGCACCCAACGGGACCAGACAGAGTGTCAGGGCCGCGAGCGCTGCCCACTTACCACGACGCATGCGTCGCCGACCGCGAGAGGACCCTTCGGAATCCGGTCAGCACGGCGACATACCCCAAGCCCGCCACTGCGAGGAGGGGAACCGCTCGCGCCGGCGTGGCAAGTGCGTCACGGACCGCCCCGAACCACGGCTGCTCCACCGTATTGGCCATGATCGCCTGGACCGAAAGCCACAGGGTCTGGGTAATGCCCTGCACGAGCGGACCAGCGAGTCCCTGTGCGGCGATCGGATTGAACGCGGCCCACGCGAATCCGGCGGCCACCAGACTCCCGGTCAGAAGGCCACCCACGAGCACCCGACGCCGCGCCGCGCTGGCGCGATCCGGGCTCGGAGTCGGTGTCGCCACGGATACCCCCGCCGGGCTCGGGTGAAGGGCGGCGATGACGCGCGATGCAAGCTGTGGTGACGCGTCCCAGGTCGGCAGCGCCGCGAGGAGCGCCAAAATGCGGCGATCGCTTGCGAGTAGTTCCGCGCATGTCTGGCACGTCGCGATGTGCGACGTCGCGCGGAATGCGGCGGCGCCGTCGTGCAGTGCGTCCAGTTCGTCGGCGCTCAGGTGGGCCAGGATATCAGGGGTCATCTTACCGTCCTCGTACGTTCGAATCGGCGGGCATGTTTCACTCCTCACGCAGGTCGGCGAGCAGGATCCGGAGCTCGTTTCGGGCGCGATGGATATAGGTCTTGACGGTACCGAGGGGCAGGTCGAGCATTTCGGCGATCTCCTCGTACGGTCGACCCTCGACGTGGCGGAGGAGGATGCAACTGCGATACTCCGGCCGAAGCTGACCGATCGCTTCCTCGATCTGCCCCCCGAGTTCCCGATTGGCGACCTCATCGAGTGCCGACTCGGCCGAGTCGCTGATCTGGAGCGACGTCGCCTCGATCGCGTCGGGCGTTTCGGCGTGCGGCGAACCATCGAGGGAGAGAGTATCGAGTGCGCGGCGACGCAGCTGATCGATCGAGGCGTTGTTCGCGATCTTGAAGATCCAGCTCGAGAAGCGATACTCCGGTCGGTACGACTCGATGGCCCCGAGCACCTTGATGAAGGTCTCCTGGGTGAGGTCCTCGGCCAGCTCCCGATTCCGCACCATTCGGAAAATCAGCGAGAAGACCGGCCGCTGATATCGGCGCATCAGCTCCTTGTAGGCGACTTCACGGCCGACCACCGCGTGCCGGACGACCTCCTGGTCGGTCAGCATCCGCCAATCGACGGGGGTCGGCATGGTCATGCGGCCACCCGCGTTGCCCGGATCTTCCCGGAGCCGGTAGCTTTGGGGATCATGACACCCGAACCGACGACCCTGCCGCTCTCAGGCGGCACGGCCAAGCAGGCATACGTGCGCGAGGTCTTTCGCTCCATCGCGCCGCGCTACGACCTGCTCAACCGCATGCTGAGCCTCGGCGCGGATACGCGCTGGCGCCGCACGGCGGTCGATCGACTGGGCTGGGCGGCTCGCCCGGATGGGACATACCTCGATTGCTGTGCCGGCACGCAGGACCTGGCCGCTGAACTCGGGAATCGATCCGGATTCAGGGGCCGGGTCGTGGCCGCTGACTTCGTCCCGGCGATGCTCCTCCGAGGGATCGGCAAGAGTGCGCGTGTGGTCCCGACCGCAGCCGATGCATTGCGACTGCCGTTTGCCGATGCGGCATTCGATGGGGCGATGGTCGGATTCGGCGTGCGCAATCTCATGGACCTCGATGCGGGACTACGGGAGTTGGCGCGGGTGATCCGCCCTGGGCAGCGACTGGTCGTGCTCGAGTTCACCACCCCGTCCTGGCAACCACTCAGGGCCTTGTACCTCGGGTATTTCCGTCATGTCCTGCCGCGCATCGGCCGGCTGGTCTCGAAACATAGGAGCGCCTACGACTGGCTTCCAGCGTCGGTGCTTGCCTTCCCCGACCCGCCCACCCTCGCCACACAGCTCGAATCCGCCGGTTTCGGTGATGTCCGGTTCGAGACGCGCTGGGGCGGGATCGTCGCCATCCATACCGGAGAGCGCCTCGCACCATGAGCCTCGACTCCCTTCCCGCCTTCATCGCCGCCATCGAGAAGATCGGCGAACTGGTCCGCATCGACCGGCCCGTCCGGACCGAGCTTGAGATCGCGGAGATCGCCGATCGCACGATGAAACTACCCGGAGGGGGGCCTGCGCTGCTGTTCACGCAGCCGGTGATGCCCGATGGCAGCATCTCACCGATCCCGGTGATCATCAACGCCTATGGCTCACGCCGTCGGATGGAGCTCGCGCTCGGCACCGAGACACTCGATGCGATTGGTGACCGGATTGCCGACATGCTTGACCTCAAGGTCCCTTCGGGGATCATGGGGAAGCTCGCGATGCTCCCGAAACTGGCCGAGATGGCGAAGTTCCCCCCGAAGACCAGATCGGGCCGTGCACCGTGCCAGGAAGTCGTCCACCAGGGTGACGAGATCGATCTCGACCGGATCCCGTTCCTCAAGACATGGCCCGACGATGGCGGTCGCTACATCACGCTGCCGATGGTGATCACCCAGGATCCCGGTCGCGGAACCCGAAACGTCGGGATGTACCGCGTCCAAGTGCTGGGCAAGCGCGAGCTCGCCATGCATTGGCAGCGGCACAAGAGCGGCGCCGCACACTGGCGCGAGATGGCGGCGAAGGGCGAGGTGATGCCGGTGGTGATCGCGCTCGGTGGTGACCCGGCGGCGATTTACTCCGGCTCGGCGCCACTCCCGCCTGGGATCGACGAGTTCCTCTTCGCCGGTTTCCTGCGCCGGTCACCGGTCGAGCTCACCAAGGCCATCACCTGTGACCTGGAAGTTCCGAGCGAGGCCGAGATCGTGATCGAGGGCCAGATCGATCCGGCCGAGGCGCTGGTGATGGAGGGGCCGTTCGGCGACCACACTGGCTTCTACTCGCTGGCGGATCTCTACCCGAAGATGCATGTCACAGCGGTGACGATGAAACGGAATCCGGTCTATCCGGCGACGCTGGTCGGCCGCCCGCCGATGGAGGATTACTGGCTCGGTCACGCCACCGAACGAATCTTCCTGCCACTGCTCAAGCTCACGGTGCCCGAGATCGTCGACTATCACATGCCGGCGGCGGGCATCTTCCACAACCTCGTGTTCGTGAGCATCGACAAGCAGTATCCGGGGCAGGCTTACAAGGTGATGCACGCGCTGTGGGGCCAGGGGTTGATGTCGCTGAGCAAGGTGTTGGTCGTGGTCGACAAGGATGTCGACGTGCAGAACGTGGACGAGACCTGGTGGGTCGCCCTCAACAACATCGACCCGAAGCGCGACGTGGAGTTTGCACGCGGACCGATCGATGTGCTCGATCACTCGTCGCAGCACTTCTCGTTCGGCAGCAAGATGGGGATCGACGCCACGCGGAAATGGCCCGAGGAAGGCTTCACGCGCGAGTGGCCCGACAAGATCGTGATGGATGAGGCAACGAAGGGGCGCGTGGATGCGATGTGGGCGGAGTTGGGGATTCGAGAAGCGTGAAGCGAGAGGCGAGAAGCGAGAAGCGAGAAGGGCAGACCTTCGCGGGTCTCGACCCGCTCGCCCGTTGGTCCAGCTTCGTGAAGCTGCCACACACGCTGTTCGCGTTGCCATTTGCGCTGGTCGGCATGCTCGGTGCCAGTCACATTGCGCCGATCACCCCGGCAACCGTGCTCTGGATCGTGGTGGCGTTCAGCGCTGCACGCTTCGCGGCGATGGGATTCAATCGGATCGTCGATCGAGGGTTCGATGCGGAAAATCCACGCACCGCACGTCGCGAGATCCCGACCGGGACGATCCGCGTCGGTGCCGCGCGTGTCGCGGTCGTCGTCGCATCGGCGCTGTTCGTGGTGGCGAGCCGAATGCTCAACCCGCTCTGCTTTTACCTCTCGCCGATCGCCCTGTTCTGGGTGTTGGGGTATTCGTACACCAAGCGGTTCACGGTGTGGCCGCATCTCTGGCTCGGCCTCGGGTTGGGAATTGCGCCGGTGGGTGGTTGGCTCGCGGTGACCGGAGCGTGGAG
>JBDTNH010000138.1:0-5003 GCA_039933845.1 Gemmatimonadota bacterium | reverse complement strand
AGGCCTAGGACACAGCCCTCTCAAGGCTGGAACACGGGTTCGAATCCCGTTAGCGCTATGACAGTGGATTCATCGGGACCCTCGGCCCCATCGTCTATCGGTTAGGACGCGACCCTTTCAAGGTCGAGAGACGGGTTCGATTCCCGTTGGGGCTATGTACCGGATCCGGTGACGGATCCACGCCTCGATAGCTCAATTGGTAGAGCAGCTGACTCTTAATCAGTAGGTTGTAGGTTCAAGTCCTACTCGGGGCACTCACGCAACACATTGCAGGGGCATCACTTCGGTGGTGCCCCTGTGGCGTATGCCGGATCCTTGGCGTGGTCCAGACTCAGCGCAGGCCTGGTATACAGATTCGGCAAATTTGCCAAATTGGCTATAATGGCTATTTCGGCTATATTGATCCTTGGAATCCGCTCAACCCCAGTTGCTCCTCGACCTGCGGAGATCTCATGCCTCGGAAGCCCCCCCCCAGCTCTTCACCGGATCGTCTCGCCCCATCGGTCTGGCACGGCCCAGCGATGCGCATGTCGTCAACCGATGTGAAGAATCGTTTCGGCGAAGCCGTCGCCGAGGCCGAGCGCCGCGGGGTGGTGGTGGTCACTCGGCATGACCGCCCCCAGGTGGTGCTCGTGTCGGTCGGGGTATTCGAGGCGTTGGCGGGCACTCCCCTCGTCGACCTGGGCGCGCTGGAGTTGGCGTTCGCGGCGAGAGTGGGCCAGATGCAAACGCCCGCACAGGCGAAAGCGGTCGACACCCTGTTCGCCTCCGGTGCACAGCTGGAGTCGCGGTAGTCCGAGGTGTCACATCCAGAGATTGTGGTTCTGGCCGGGGTCAACGGGGCCGGCAAGTCCAGCGTGGCTGGTGCCATTCTCGCGGCGGCTGGCGGTACGCACTACGACCCCGACGCGTTTGCCCGAGAACTGGAAGCCGTCGGCGTGGCGCCCGGCGTCTCGGTCGGTCAGGCGTGGTCCGCTGGCCGCGACGGCCTGCTCCATGCGATCCGGGCGCGGCAGAGCTTCGCGCTCGAGACCACGCTCGGCGGCAACACCATCACCGCGCTGCTGCGGCAGGCTGCGGCGAGCGGACTCTCGGTCCGCGTGCTCTACGTCGGTCTCGATTCGGTCGACCGACATCTCGCGCGCGTGCGCGCTCGAGTCGCGCGTGGCGGACACGACATTCCCGAGGCGCGGGTCCGGGTGCGCTGGCGCCGGAGTCGAGAGAATCTCGTGACCCTGATGCCGGATCTGTCCGAGTTGCTGCTCTGGGACAACTCGATCGAGTGCGATCCGGCAACTGTCCCTTCCCCATCGCCGGTGCAAGTGATGCGCGTGAAGGCCGGGCGGATCAGCGAGTTACTGCCGTTAACCGATGTGCCATCCTGGGCCGGACCGATCGTGGAGGCGGCGCTGGCACACGATCAGGCCTTCCGTCCGTGACCGCTGTCCACATGCTGCTCCGCGGCATCGTCGGCCTGCTGGTCGGTGCTCAGCTTGGCGTGGCTCAGGCCCCCAGGAGTGTGGTTGACCTGAACCTGGACCTGAAGCGTGCTGCCTGGATCGTGGAGGATGCCGACGCTGCCCTGATGTTCCTTCCCAACATGGTGGCCATCATCGGTGACATGGTGGTCGTCACCGACCCCCAAGGCCCCGCTGTGCTCGCGTTCGACCTGCGCACCGGTCGGCAACGCTGGCGCCACGGACGGAAAGGGGGCGGGCCAGGCGAATGGCGTGCCCCCGTCATCGCCGCGTGGCACCCCGATGGGGTCCTCGTCGTCGATAACGAGCGCCGCCGGCTCTTTCTCTTGTCACGCGCAGGCGACCTGCTCTCCGAGACCCCGGTGCCGATGGGTCAGTTCGTGGGTGCGGTCTGTTCCTTTCACGATCGGACAGTATTGCTGTCCGTCGCAGCCATTCCTTCGCGCTCCCTGATCTTGGTACACCTCGACGGTTCCAAGGCTCCCGAGTACCGGTATCCGTTCGCAGCATCTGATGTGCTGATGGACTCCCCGATCGACCTGACTGCACGCGCTGATGCAGAGGGTTGCCTCGCCACACGCAAGACCGGTGACGGCATGGCGCAACTCGGTCCGACCGCTCCGCAAGCGCGTGCCTCATTTGTCGAGGTCCTGCGCCAGCGACCCTTCAAGCTCCCGAGCGAGATCAAGGACACGGCCGACATGCCGATTCCGTTCTCGATGGCCTCGGGCTCCGACGGCACGGAATTCTTCGTCTGGTTTGGTGGCAGTGCCTGCCGCTCACGATGCATCGATTGGTGCGACGCCCGGACCCTGAAGTACCGGCGCTCGATGCGGTTGACCGGCAATACCGGGATCGGCGTGTTGGCTCTTGCCATCCGCTCAGGCATGCTGATCGTGCTCGGTACCCGCAACGATGTGCCCGTGATCGCTGCATTCCGGATTCCTGAACGGTGACATTACCCCCAAGCACTGGTGCATGGGCGTCAGCGCCGACCATCGGACAGGCCCGACCACGCGAGTCGTGTTATCTGGTCGTCGGCGCTCACCGGAGCCGAACGATCGTATAGTTGTCACGGTCTCGCGAGATCCAGAGCGTGGTCGCACCGAGGCGCTTGATTCGCTCCACCAGCGCCTGCTGGGCAAGCGCCGGCCAGCGCTGCAACGTTTCCGCCCCCGGTGCCATGACCTGCGCCACGACCACTGCCCTCGCACGGTAGAGGTCGGCCAACATCGGGAACGCCTTCCCGATCACCACCACACGGTGCGGCGCGGTGGCCTCGGGGTGCTGCTGCTCGAGCTGCGAGACACGCATCGCTGAACTGGCAGTGATCCGCAGCTGATCCCGGACGTGCCACCCACCGATCGCCAGGGCGATCACAAGTGCCGCCTGACTCAATGAACCGAGTGCTCGGCGTGGCTTGCCTTCCGATGCCCACGTCACCACGCCGAGCGCGAGCAGCAACACGAACGGCGCGATCAGGCGCGGTTCAGCGTGCACCGCGATGAACGGCGCAATGCCAACGCCGCCAAGGATCGCCACGATGCCGGGCGGCGCGCGCAGCATCGCCAGTCCCAGCTTCGGCTTTTGGCGCTGCAGGGCCACGGCTGGAAGTATCACCAGGATCAGCATCAACGGGAGCCAGAGTATGAGCACGAGGCCGAGCTGTCGGAGCACGTACCAGAGATAGCTATCGATTGACGGGGACGAAGCGTCCTGCGTCACGATTCCGCGCTGCCAGACGTCGGGGTCACCCCACGGTTGATAGGTCCATGGCCCTGCCGAGAAGGTCGCGACCTTCGCCAAGGTATCTCCCGCGATCGGCCATTGAGCGTACGCCTCGTGATTGCCCGTGTGCGTGTCCGGCGACCGGCCATCGCATTCGCGCAGGTACCAGCATGCGTTGTATTCCGCGGCAGCGCCGATGGTCGGGCGCCCGGCATCGAGCGAGACCAGCAGCCCCCAGAGCAGCACGGGGGCTGCGGCGATCACCACCGCGCGACCCAACTGCCGGCGAACCGCCGGCCGTGGCCATGCGTGCCAGGCGAGGAAGAGCGCGCTCACGAGCAGCCACGGCCAGCTCGACGTCTTGGCGAGGAAGGCGAATCCCGCCCAACACCCCAACGGTATCGGGCGCCACCCGTCGGGGCGCAACAACTCGGTGCCGAGCCCGATGATGGCAAGAAGCAGCAGGAGGTCTGGTGTGACCGCATCGACTCGAATGGTGCGCGCGCTGGCAACGAGGAGGGCGGTGAGAAGGAGGATCCCCCATGTCCGGTCCCGGTGCCTGGCCGCGTGCCAGATCACTCCGACGGCAGCGACCGCGATCAGAAAGTTGAGCAGGTGGGCCAACTCTGCCGCGCGGTGTCCGGTGGCACCCGTCACCCACAGCAGCACCGAGAGGAGCAACGGATAGGCCGGAGACCAGTACGCTTGCACGAACCCGGCACCGTCGCCGACCTTGAGGCGGGCGGCAAGGTCCAGGTACGACACGCCGTCGGCGTTCAGATTGCCGCGCGAGGCCCAGGCCAGAATCGCGATCAGGATGAACACCGCGAGCACCGAGATCGCCGGAATGCCGCGCGGCGGCGCGGCGGCCGGGGTCTCCGCTTGGACGAGTGGCGCGGGCTTCGGGCTTCGGCGGCTTCGACTCAATGTCCCTCGTCGTCATCTCGGTACGGGGAAGGGAGGTCATACCGTTCTGGCGGCGGGTCGAAACGTACTGCAGTGCAGGATGGCGCGGAAAGATTGACGCAGCCGGATTGGTCGGTGCGGTCTTGGCCCGGCCGAGACGTCCCCGCAGTATGATCCACGTCCGGTCAGGTCGCCGAGGTGACGTCCAGCCGCCGTTTCGGGTCGTATCAGTGGCAACCTGTCCTCGCATTTCTCGCCCCACGGAGCATCCGCATGTCGCATCGTCTCCCGTACGCTCTCCTGCTCCTGATCTCCGTGACGGCCGCGTGTAGCGACGACGGGAAGACCCCGCTGGACCCCAACGGTGGGTCGGTGGCATCGATCACGATCGCACCCGGTGACCTGGCCTTTGCCTCACTTGGGACGACCTCGACCCTGACGGCCGTCCCACGCGACGCACAGGGTGCGGCAGTGAGCGGTGCGACGATCACCTGGGCCAAGAAGGGCAGCGGTGTGATCACCGTCTCCGCGAGCGGCCTGGTCACCGCGGTAGGCAATGGCACCGACTCGGTGATCGCCACGGCGGGAACAGCGCGGGCCGCCGTCGCGGTCGAGGTGCATCAGGTTGCCAGCGCCATCACCGTCAACGCCCCGACCACCACCTTCACTCGCGCGCTCCAGAGCACCACCGTGTCGGCACAGGTCGTCGATGCGAACAACCACACCGTCGCGGGCGCAGCGGTCAGCTTCACGTCGTCCGATTCCGCCATCATCTTCGTGTCGACCACCGGCGTCGTCACCGCCGCCAAGGCGGGGACCAGCACCATCACAGCGACCGCCGGTACCCTCATCGGCCACATCACGCTCACCGCGAACTTTCAGGGTCCCCTG
>JBDTNH010000137.1:0-5039 GCA_039933845.1 Gemmatimonadota bacterium | reverse complement strand
CGAGAAGCGAGAAGCGAGAAGCGAGAAGCGAGAAACGAGAAACGAGAAGCGAGAAACGAGAAGCGAGAAGCGCTGGGACTGTAACCTACCTCACTCCTGCCGTGCCTCGAGCACCCGCCGCGCCAGTTCGACCGGCCCCATGGTGGGCGCGCCATGGATATTCCACTGGTTGATCACCACGACCATCGAGTCACCGGGGAAGAGCATCGGGAACTGGCCGCCGTAGCCCGATCCCGAAGGCAGCATGCGACCCTGCTCGATCGGATCCGGGTAGAGCCACCATTGGAATCCGTATCCGACCCGCGGATTGGGGCCGGGCTCGTAACGCGTCAGTGACTGGGTCACCCATTCACGCGGCACCACTTGGCGCCCCTGCCACTCCCCGCCGTTTTGATAGAGCCATGCGATCTTCGCCAGATCCTCTGTCCGGAGGTAGAGGCCACCTTCGGTGTCCTGCTCCCCGCTCGGCGTTTCCTTCCAGTGGAAATCGGTGATACCCAGTGGTCCGAAGAGATGCTCGCGGGCGTACTCGGCCACTGGCTTGCCGGTTGACTGACGGAGGATGGCACCCATCAGGACGCTGGCACCGGAGTTGTAGCCCCACACGGTCCCGGGTTCCGCCGCCATCGGGAGGTCGAGCACGTAGCGGCCCCATTCGCGACTCGCCTCGAGTTGGATGGCCGAGTTGGTGGAGTCGGTGTATGGCACACTCTCGTTCCATGCGATACCCGGGGTCATGGTGAGAATGTGGCGAAGGGTGATCCGTCGCTTTCGGACGTCGAGATTGGCGATCCTGGTGGTGTCAAACCAGGTGATGATCGGGGTATCGACCGACGCGATCTCGCCCCGTGCGATCGCGATCCCGACCAGGATCGACGTCACGCTCTTGGTCACCGACTGCAGTGTGTGGAGGTCACCGCGGTGAAACCACGGATGCCACTCGGGATGGTCGTAGTTGAACTGGTGGTCAAGCGTGTCGGGTGGATTCACTGCACGGTAGACCGAGTCGTAGTCCCGGCGCCATTGCTGGGACCAGACCAACTTGCCGTTCCTGACCACGGCGAAGCCATCGACGAGACCGAAGCGGCCGTTTGCCATGTCGGCGCTCAGCGCGGCCAACTTGGTCGAGTCGAGTCCGACACTGGCGGGCGACGCGGTGGGCCACTGCGCGGCGAGTGGCGCGGCGGCGGACAGGATGGCCAGGCAGGGAAGGATTGCTACGGCGAAGGGATGTCGCTGGGCCATGAACTCCGTCCCGCGGTGTGAGAAAGGGGCTCCCTCTGGCTGGTCGACCCCGAAGGCAGTAGAATCGAAGATCCCTCCAATCAAGGATTCGTCAATGCCAACGGTGCAGGAACTGCTTCAGACGAAGGACGGTGGCATGCTCACGACCACTCCGGACGTGACCGTCCTGGCCGCCGCGATCCTGATGAATGAACGGGGCACCGGCAGTGTGTTGATCATGGAGAATGATCAACTGGTCGGGATCTTCACCGAGCGCGACCTGATGCGGCGGGTGGTGGCGATGGTCAAGGATCCCGCGAGCACGACGCTCCGTCAGGTGATGACGACGGCGCTCGTGACCTGCACGCCCGAGGCATCCGTGAGTGATTGCGGCACCCTCATGAGTGAGCGACGGATTCGGCACCTGCCCGTGATCGTGAGCGACAAGGTCGTTGGCGTGATCACCACCGGAGACCTGCTCGCGCATGAACTGAAGGAGAAGGAAGCGGTGATCCAGCAGTTGGAGAGCTTCGTCTTCTACGTCAGGCAGTAAGGGGTTCTCCAGCGGCGAGCCCCTCACGGCGTCGCGTAGGTCAGCCCGGTGAGTGCCGTGACCCGCTTCGGGTCGAGATCGAGGCGTCGCATCGGTCCGGGGCCGAGCGGTCGAATGACAATCTGATCGCCCTCAAGCCACGCGACCGAGTCACTCCCCCAGCGCGCGGCGTCCTGTCCGGTCCCGGAGAGTTCGCGCGGTTCGCCGCTCGGCCCCGCAATGCAGATGCCACCCGTGGCGCATGGCTCGACGCGGGCGAATCGGGGCGTGCCGAGCCAGATGTTGAGCGCGGAGTCGGCCGCTGCGGTGAGTGCCGGCGGGATGCGCCGCGCGTTTGGTGCCACCGGTGGTGCGTCGACCATCCAGTGCCCGTTGTCGGTCGTGAGGAAGAGGTGTCGCTCGTCATCTGACCAGCCGATGCTGCGGAGTGTGCCCGCGCTATCGGGGACATCAAGGTTTCGTTCCGCGCCGTTCAGCAGGTTCATCACCACAACTTCGCCCTGTTCGCGGCCGCTCCCCGTGCCGTGCCGGAGGAAGGCGACCACATCACCTCGCCCTGACAGGCGTGGCGACGACTCGACCATCGCGGTGAAGGTCAGGCGGTGCACTTCTCCCCCCCCCGGAAGTGTCGCGAAGAGATCGACCTTCTGGTCGGCGCCGGTCCCGACCACCACCACGAACGGCTCCTCCCCAGGGTGGATTCTGTTCTGGAGCGGTGAGAGCGAGCAGCCGGCGCTGGCGAGCAGCATGACGGCCAACGACACGCGCACCTACATCCCTCCGAGTTTCACGGCGAAGAAATCGTCGATCGTGCGGCGCGCCTTGTCGGCCGCCGGCGTGTCGGATCCGGTCCGGCCGGGCTTCAGGAAGCCATGCCCGGTGCCCGGATACGAGTCGGCGACGAACGACTTGCCCATGGTGGTCATCATGCGTGCAATGGTCGGGAGGGAGTTGGTGACTCGACCATCTTTCTCGCCATAGACGCCCAGCACCGGGGCCTCGACTGTCTGAAGCAGGGTCGTGTCTGCGAGCGGGCCGTAGCAGACCACCGCCGCCTTGAGCTTCGGGTTGTGCGAGGCATACGACCACACCGTGCCGCCGCCCCAGCAGAAGCCGATCACGCCGGTGTTGTCCTTCTGTGAGGCTGGCAGCGCATTGACGTACTGATAGGTCGCGTCGAGGTCACGCATCACATCGGACGTCTCGAGGCTGCCGACGAGGCGTCGCGCCGAATCGCCCGTCGCACGGGTCGAACCGTAGCGCGAGGAGAGCAGGTCGGGAACGATCGCGACATAGCCCTTGGCGGCGTAATCGTCCGCGACCGTCGGCTCCCAGTCGGTCATGCCGAAGATCTCGTGGACCACGATGATCGCGGGAGCGGTGCCTTGGCGTTCGGGATAGGCGACATAGGCCTGGATCTGCTTGCCGGCGCCGTTGTCGTAGCTGACCCATTCCCCATGGGTGGTCGGGGCATCGACGGCGGGCGGCGCGCCGTTGCGCGAGGCGAGCAGCCAGCCACCACCGGCCCCGAGGAAGAGGATGCCGAGTGCGGTGAGTACACGAGCGGGATGGGACATGGGAGACTCCTTGCGGTGGGTCGATCCCTAAAAGGTACTCGGTTCATCCTTCCCGTTTCTCGTTTGTGGTTTCTCGTTTTGCATTACACTTCCACCATGCCAAACATCGCCTATCTCGGCACCGGGCTCCTCGGTGCCGCCTTCGTCGAGGCCGCCATCGGCCGCGGCGATGCCGTGACCGTCTGGAATCGCACGTCGTCCAAGGCGAAGTTCCTCGAATCGCTCGGCGCGACGTGCGCCGCCACACCGGCTGACGCGGTTCGGGCCGCCGAGCGGATTCATCTCGTGCTTCGGGATGACGAGGCGGTCGACGAGGTGGTCGCCGCGCTCCGGCCCGGGCTCCAACCGGGGGCGGTGATCATCGACCATTCGACCAATGCCCCAGACCAGACCGCCCAGCGGGTGAAGCGGCTCCATGAGGAGGGCGTGGCGTACCTCCACTGTCCGGTCTTCATCGGACCGGCGGCGGCGCGGGCGGGGAAGGGGATCATCCTCGCGTGCGGACCCAACGCGCTCTTCGAACGGGTCAGGTCGGCTCTCGAGCGCCAAGCCGACCGGGTCGAGTATCTGGGTGAGGACGGCGGCCGGGCTGCGGTCTACAAATTGGCCGGCAATGCCTACATCGTGGGGATCGCGGCGCTGATCGCCGATGTCTTCGCGGTGGCCGGTGGTGGCGGAATTCCGCCCGAGGAGATCCTCGAGCTCTTCGGCTGGTTCGACGCCGGCCGCGTGGTGGCGGGGCGGGGAGCGAGCATGGCCCGGGGCGATTTCACTCCGAGTTTCGAGCTTACGATGGCCCGGAAGGATGTCGGCTTGATGCTCGATGCGGCGGGCGACTTGCCGATGGCGATGCTGGCCGGTCTGGCGGCGCGAATGGACCAGCTGATCGCCGAGGGGCATGGTGGCCAGGATTTTGGGGTGCTGGCGCTGGACAGTCTGCGTGAGAAGGAATCGAGGGACCGATAGGACTCGCGTAGCTCGCCAAGTTGAGGCCGTCTAGCACACGCACCATGTCGAGGCAGTGTACCGCGGTGGAAATTGATAGAAGCCAGACCCGAATTGCTGGAACCCCGAGGGGAATTGTTGTCGGTCGGCGGGGAATTGTTGGCGCCCCAGGAGTTGTTGGCACCGGCCGGAGGGTTCTTGCTGGTCCGTCGAACGCTATATGTGGAAGTCCGAGCCTGGTTGGTGGTGCCCCGCGAAGAATTGCTGGTCCTCAGCGGGCGCTTGAAGCTGGGTCGACGGTTGTTGAGGGTGCCACTGAGAACAGGCGATGGGGTGTCAGCGGTTGTTGATGGTGCCTCCGGGGAAATTGGTGGTGCTCCCGGAAAGATTGATGGGCCCCTCAGAATTGTTGATGGCCGCGCGGGACCAATTGATGGGCCATCGAGAAACGTTGATGGAGGCTCGACGGCTGTTGATGGTGTTCCGAGAGAAGTTGATGCCGGGTCTGGGCCTGTTGACGGCGCCTGAGCGCAGTTGATGGCGGGGTCGGTGCGGTGACGGGGGCGACGGTGGAGGCAGTGACCTCCAAGCGGGCGAGGGTCACCCGCTCCGTTCGTTCTGAGATGGGGCGACCGGGGTGGCCGGTGGCTTCCCGCCCGTCGCCTGTGCAGGCTTTCCCGGTTCGTTCGCCGATTTATGCAGCAGGAGGCGACAGGCCCCTGCAGGTCCAATACTTGTTA
>JBDTNH010000136.1:0-5173 GCA_039933845.1 Gemmatimonadota bacterium | reverse complement strand
GACTGGGTGAACCCGACCTATCGTGATGGGTGGAGCCTGTAGCGGTGAGACGTGAGAGGTGAGAGGTGAGAGGCGATTGTTGCCGCATCACTTCTCGCTTCTCGTTTCTCGCTTCTCGTTTTCTCATGCTCCTCGAAGCCTGCGTCGACGACCTTGATTCCGCCCACGCTGCCGTGCAGGGTGGGGCGGATCGCCTCGAGCTCTGCGACAATCTGGCCGACGGCGGCACCACACCGTCGCACGGCACACTCAGCTACCTGCTCGACACACTCGACGTCCCCGTCTTCCCCATCATCCGACCGCGAGGTGGCGATTTCTGCTACTCGGCGGCCGAGCGTCGTGTCATGGCTCGCGATGTCGATCACGCACTGACGCTTGGGGCGACAGGGATCGTGACGGGCGCCCTGACGACCGACGGCGAGGTCGACGTCGATGCCCTTCAGGAGATTGCGCTACACCGGCCGAATGTGGCGGTGACGTTTCATCGGGCCTTCGACCTGGTCCGCGACCCGATCGTGGCACTCGAGACGCTGATCGAGGCGGGCGTCGCACGGATCCTCACGAGCGGCCAACGTGCGACAGCATGGGAAGGGCGGGCACTCCTCACGGAGCTGGTGCGCCGAGCGGGAGACCGAATCGTGATCATGGCAGGCGGCGGGATCCACGAGGACCATGTGGCGGCATTGGTACGAGAGACCGGCGTGCGCGAGATCCACGTCCGAGCTGCCACGCTCCGAATCACCACACCGAGGTGGCCGCAGCCTGCGGTGGGTTTTCGGAAAGCGCTGCCCGAGGTGGAATCGACCCGCTGGGTCACCGATCCCGTCCGGATCGCGACCGTCCATGCCGCCGCCGAGCGGGCGGCGGCATGGGATCAGCCGATGTAGCGCGCCAGCGCCATCCCGATCGAGGTCAGCACCACCAGCACCGTCACGGCCTGGCCCGCCAGCGCGGAGCGCCGCTGGACGATCGCAAGGCGGGCATCCGCCGCCGCCCGCGCTTCGCCATCCGGTAGCGTCGATAGACGCGCGAGAAGTCGCGCCATCTCCTCGCTGGACGGTCGGGATACCAGAAACCCGATCACGAATGCCACCACCGCGAGCCCACCCGACATGGTGAAGACCCGGCCAGTCGGCGTACTGGCGAAAACCGCCAGGCTGTTGCCACCATCCCGCCACGCCAGGGTGAACCCCGTGAGGAGTGTCACCAGCGCGGCGACCGGCAGCGTGATCAGGAATCGGGGGCGCAGAAGCCTGGCCATTACCACCGACGCCGCCGGGCCGGACTGGCGGATGGCCGGCATCAGGAACAGGCTGAGGAAGAGCATGGTCCCGACCCAAAACATCCCGCATACCAGATGCAGCACGCGAAGCACCAGTAGTTCAGTCATCGAGGACACTCCGGGGATTGGGCGCGATTCATGAGAGAATCGGCGCATGAAGTGTGCGGTCGCGACCGGCCGCAGGCAACCCGACCCATCACCCGAAAGCGCCAACTTGGGGGCGACAGGGCTAGATTCAATGATTGTCCCAGAAAGCTCCCCGCTGTCGACGACCCGCGTTCGTCGCACCGGCTCCGCCACCCACGCGACGGAGGACGCCATGGCCAATTTCCAGCCACGCCAGCGCCGCCTGTTGATCCGGACCCGCCAGTTCCACTTCGTGGCCTATGAAGCCACCCCCGGCAATGTGAAGCGCGAGGAGGACCCGACACCCGCGATGTGGTACCTGATGGTCGAGGGCCGCCGCTGCCCCGTGATGCCGTTCGAAGTGGCGCAGCCCGAGGACGATGTCGAGGCGGCCCTCACCGGCTGGGTCAACGACAACGCGCTCGCGCCAGCCATCGTCGAGACGATTTCGGATGAGCCGGTGCGCGAGTTGTGGGAGGAGTAGCCGAAGGGTGATGCGGTGCCCCACCCGTTGGAGCCTCCCGAGGAGACGGGTGGGGTCACCGGCGGAAAACAACTACAAGGATCGTGCCGGCGGCGTGCAGCCTTACTCGACCTCGACCAGTACCGCGGTGCCATAGCAGAGCACTTCCGTGACACCCTGCATGATCTCGGTGGCGTCGTAGCGCACGCCGATCACCGCATTCGCCCCGCAGTCATGCGCCTGATAGAGCATCGTCTCGAATGCCTGGGACCGCGCCTTCTCGGCCAGTGAGGTGAAGGCGGAGATATTCCCTCCCGCAATCGTCTGCAGCGCACCGAGCGCACTCCCGAACACCGAACGCGACCGCACCACCACCCCGCGCACCACCCCAAGGTGTTGCGTGATGCGGTATCCCGCGAAGTCGAACCCGGTCGTGGTCATTTCGTGCGGAAGATCCCGCGTCTGTCCGTGAATAATGTCGCGAGCCATGGGAACATCCTCGAGAAGCGAGAAGCGAGAAACGAGAAGCGAGAAACGAGAAGCGAGAAGCGAGAAGCGAGAAACGATTAGGGGCGAACGTCAGGCCGCGCTTCGGATCTGTGAATCGTTGAGCGTCCGGCCTCTATTTCTGCGCCCCGTCCCAGGTTCCCCTGGCGACCGCCGGCACGAATGCATCCAGCCCCCGCGGCGGCATCGCCAGCGTCTTCCCCTGCTCGGCGCTCATGTAGGCACTCATCAACATCCGCATCACATCGACGCCATCGTCGAACGTGAGCAAGGGTTCCTCGAGGCCGAGAAAGGCGCGGCAGAAATGCCGATTCTCCGCGGCGTACCCGTACGCCGACGCCTCGTCCGGTACCACCGGCATCAGCCCCATCTCGGCGTTCTGCTTCTCGACCAGGTCCTCGCCGGCCGTGCCCTGCACCTCGCGCGAGAAGAAGCAGTTGAGTTCAGAATTGAGCGTGTTCCAGCTCATCGAATACTCGGGGCCGAGAAGCTCGCCCGAGAGGCGAAGACCGGCGCCGACAAAACTCCACGACGTCGAGGCCTCGCCGATCACCTCGAATCCCTCCGGCGTCCGGTAGGTCACGGTCACCGAGGCGAAGTCCTCGCTCGGATGCTTGCGGTAGTCGACCGCCTTGCCGAACCGTGCCTGGAGCTGCTTGGCATAGGCCTTCCGACTCCACTTGAGCGAGGCGATCCGTCCCGAGATCGAGACCGGTGTCAACGTCGCCCGCGGCTTGCCCGGCTCGGTGAGCAGGAAGCGCACGACCTCGATCGAATGGCACATCATGTCATTGAGGACACCGCCACCCTGCTTGTCGCCCTGCCAGAACCAGGCGGCGTGCGGCCCCGAATGCTCCTCCGCCGCCCGGGCGAGGAACGGTCGACCGGTGGCCTTGGCACCGCGGGCCCACATCAGCTCGCGGCCACGCACGATCCCGGGCGAGAAGAGTTGATTCTCGAGGTAGCCGGTCTTGAGACCGGCCTTGGCCACGAGCTTCTGGACTTGCTTCGCCTCCGCGACCGTCCGCGCAAGCGGCTTCTCGCAGGCGATCCCGATCAGCTCGCCCTTGCCGCTGGTCACCGCGTCGCAGATCTCCTCGATGTTCTCGATCCGGGCCTGATTCGGTCCGCAGAGCCAGATCGCATGGATCGTCGGATCGGCAACCATCGCGGTGATCGAGGTGTAGGCCTTCGCCTGTCCGGTGCCCAGATCGCGCGAGAGTTTGGCGGCCTTGGCCGCATTGGCCTGGTTCGGACTCCACACGCCGAGCACATCCCCCTCGCGGACCGACTGCCACGATTGGATGTGGAACTGCGTGTTGAAGCCGGAACCGACGAAGCCGACACCGAGGCGGGAGGGAGGCTTGGGCATGATCATCCAATGGTCGAATATGCGAGAAGCGAGAAACGAGAAACGAGAAGCGCGAAGCGAGAAGCGAGAAGCGAGATACGAGATACGGAGGGCATGACACGAGCACGAGATCCGATGACCAAGGCGAGACCGAACGTAGCTTGTTGACCTCTCGTTTCTCGTTTCTCGTCAAAACCCCAGTCGGCTCAGATTCTCTTGCGGGCAACCCTTCCAGCTCATCACCGGTGTGTTGCCCATGTAGCCGATATCGGCGACACCGATCTCGGAGGTCCAGTAACCGCTCGCGGTGAAGTCGCGGAATGCGTTGAACCAGCGCACGCCGGCGTCATAGCCCTTGCGCGCCTTGTCGGGCCAGGCGATGTCGTCGAGCATCTGGCGACGTTGGACGTCGGTACACTCCACGAATGGCGCGTTGAAGCGCTCGCGGCACTCGTGGTCGAGCCAGCCCAGCCCACCCCGATGCGACGTGCGCATCCCCGCCTCGAGTGAAAGCATCGTGTCCATGAACTCCGGCACCCCCGCCTCGGTCGCCGACCCCGATCGATCGTCGTGCGGAAAGAGGTAGTCGACGAGCGTGCGCACCGTGTCCCATTCATGTGCCGTGTAGATCTTGGGCGCATAGTTGCCGGCCGCGCGTGCGGCAACCGAACGGGTAAGAGCCTCCTGAGCATGGGCCGCGGTGGGTCGGAGCGTGGCACCCGCGGTCATCGCGGCCATCACCGCCACCAACTCGCGGCGGGTGAGTCCGGTCTCGGGGGTGTCGCTCACAGCCGGCCTGCCTTTCGTTCGGCGACGATATGCCTGGACGTGCGCATCGAGAGCGCGAGGATGGTCCAGGTCGGATTCTTGTCGGCCTGGGTCACGAATGGACCGCCGTCGGCGACAAAGAGGTTGGGGCAATCCCAGGCTCGGCAATCGGGGTTGAGCGCCGACGTCTTCTGGTCGTTCCCCATCCGGACCGCACCGACCTCGTGGATGATCGATCCGCCGGTCGAGATGCCGTAGCCCTGTTCACGCGTCGGCATCGTCGAGCGCACCTCCGCCCCCATCTCGGCGAGCAGGTTACGGAAGGTCTCCTGCATGTGCTTGACCTGCAGGTACTCGTGATCGGTCCACTCCCAGTGAAAGCGGAGCACCGGGATGCCGTACTGGTCGACCGTGGTGGGATCGAGCTCGCAGTACGAGTTCTCGTTCGGAATCATCTCCCCTCGACCGGAGAAACCGATCCCGGTGCCGTAGTACTTGCGGTACTCGGCCTTGAGCGACGAGCCGTAGCCGCCCCCCCCCTTGTAGCCCTGGATGCCGCCCATGAAGCCGTAGCCCGGCATCCCCATGCCACCCCAGATCTCGATGTGATAGCCGCGCGGAAAGTCGAGCTTCTTGTTGTCGAGCCACCACGGCATGTAGAGGTGCGCGCCGCCGA
>JBDTNH010000135.1:0-5210 GCA_039933845.1 Gemmatimonadota bacterium | reverse complement strand
GGACCATGGCAGCGCACTGATGCCAACCTGCGCGATGCCCTCAATGAATGCTGTCGCAATAAGTTCCGGCTCGGCGCGATCGACCGGATCGTCGCGCACCACGATCGCGCCCAGCGTCACCTCCCGACGGAGGGTGACAACGCCCAGTGTGCTGTCCCACTCGACCACCGTGCTCGTGGTGGCTTCGCTCTCGATGAGCGCGGCGACATCGTCGGCTTCAAGCGCGATGGCGCGTTGCACGCGTCCCTCGCGACCGGTGTCATCCACTTCGATCGCCACGATCCACTCCGCGTGTGCCAAGGGGTCGGAGACATCGAGCCGTGCGCCCCGTCCCGAGCGCATCACGAACCGTCCCGCCGTGTCTCGGCGGCGTGCGACGCGATCGGGCCATGCCCATGCAGCGAGCTGAGCGGCATCGGTGGCATCGTGGTCGGTGGCCAGCCTCCCGGGCGCACGCGCCATCACTCGTGACGCCTGTTCCCGGACGGCGGCGATCGCTCCGCGATCCACCGTGGCACCGGCCATGAGCGCCGTATCTGCGTCGCGTTCAAGCAGATCGAGTCGGAGCCTGAGGTCGGTCGGGGGCGGCCCAGCATCCCCTCGGAGGATGTCGCGCTCCTCCGCGAGCGCCGCGACGAACGCCGCGCGCCGAAATGTTTGGCTGCCCAGATCGGCGGCTCGCGTCAGCAGATGCGCGAGTCGGGGATGCACCCCCCACGCCGCCATCGCCGTACCCTCCGCAGTGATTCTCCCCTGTCCGTCGACCGCGCCGAGGTTGCGAAGCAGCGCAGAGGCAGTGGCGAAGTGCGCGGGTGGCGGCGGATCGAGCCAACGCAGTTCCGTCGGATCGGGGAAGCCTGCAACTGCCAGATCGAGCGCGAGCGGTGCCAGGTCGGCGTCGAGGATCGCGGCGCGGGTGTGCGGGATGAGCCCGGCGTGTTCGGCGATGCTCCAGCAGCGTATGGCGATGCCGGGGGCGGTTCGTCCGGCACGACCTGCGCGCTGATCGGCGGACGCCTTCGTGATGCGCACCGTCTCCAGGCGCGACATGCCGGTCCGTGGATTGAATCGGGGCGTCCGTTCGAGCCCGCTGTCGATCACTACGGCAACGCCATCGATGGTGATCGATGTCTCGGCAACATTGGTGGCGAGAACGACCTTGCGACGTCCGACAGGGGCGGGGGCAATGGCGGCGTCCTGATCATGGGAAGAGAGTGCGCCGAAGAGCGGTCGCACGTCGACATCGGCCGGCAGCGTGCCGGCCAGCAGATCACGGACCCGATGGATATCTCCTGCACCAGGCAGGAAGACCAGGAGCGACCCCGATGTGGTCTGCAGTGCCGCCCGCACCACCCCCGCGACATGGCCAGCCAGCGGTTGTCGGGTGGCGGGTGGATCGTACCGGTAGTCGACCGGGAACTGGCGCCCTTCACTCCTGATCCGTGGTGCATCGCCGAGCAGGTGGGCGACGCGCTCGCCGTCGAGGGTGGCCGACATCACCAGCACGCGGAGATCGTCGCGCAGCACGCGCGTCGCGCCAAGCACGAGGGCGAGGCCGAGGTCGGCGTGGAGGGAGCGCTCATGGAACTCGTCGAAGACGATGGCCCCGACACCTGGGAGCGATGGGTCCTCCTGCAGCATTCGGGTGAGCACCCCTTCGGTGACCACCTCGAGCCGCGTGTCGGGACCGACCACCGACTCACCGCGGATCCGGAACCCGATGGTCCGGCCGACCTGTTCGCCGCGTTCGTGCGCAATGCGGCGGGCGGCCGCGCGCGCCGCGAGTCTCCGTGGCTCAAGCAGGATGATGCGCTGGCCACGGCACCATGGCTCATCGAGCAGGGCCACTGGTACGCGCGTGGTCTTTCCCGCTCCAGGCGGGGCCTCGAGGACAGCGGCACGCTGATGGCTGAGGGCCCGACGGACCTCGTTCAGCACGTTCTCAACCGGAAGCATGCCGGAATGGTACTCGACTCCCGACAGGTCGGCGTCATCTGCGAGTGATAGCTTCTCAACCACACAGGGTGTTCTCCCGTACGGTTTGTATCGCCATCATCGAATTCTTCAGCTCCAGGGACGCACATGATCCGCTGGTACTCGACTCTTGTGTTCATGCTAACGGGTGTGGTTTCGCCGCTTGCCGCCCAGACACCCACCGCCGCGCCGCCGCGACTCAGGCTCTTTCTCGACTGTCACGTCCAGTGTGAGCGTGACTTCCTCCGGACCGAGATCACGATGGTCGATTGGGTCACGGACCGGACGGCGTCGGATGTCCATGTGATCGCGTCAGGACTGCGCACTGGCGCCGGCGGAAGTGAGGTGACGCTGGAGTTCATCGGTCGTGGCAGGCTGGCCGCGCGCGTCGACACCGTGGCCTTCACCACGCCGCCGAATGCCTCGGACGATGACGTCCGGCAGGAATTCGCCCGAGTCCTCCGGCTGGGGTTGGTCCGCTACCTCCTGGCTACCGGGCAGGCCGGCAGTCTGACGCTCGAGTCGGGTGACATGTCGGGACCAGGCACGGCGTCAACAGCCAACGATCCATGGAACAAGTGGGTATTCACGGTCGGTGCCGATGTCGAATTCGACGCAGAGTCGCAGGAGCGACGAACCAATATCGGTGGCGACCTGAATGCCAATCATACCTCGGCTGACTGGAAAGTCCGGCTCGGTGTCGGCGGGAATGTCGACCGTACCACTTTCACGTTGGAGGATGGGAGCAAGTTCCACGCGCGGCGTGATCGCTCCTACGGCAGTGGCCTGGTGGTGCGCTCGATCAATGACCACTGGTCGGTCGGTGCGACCGGCGGCGTGCGCTCCTCGAAGCCAGACAACCTTGACCTCAGGGTGCGGCTCGCTCCGGCGATCGAGTGGGACCTGTTTCCCTACGCCGAGGTGACGCGTCGACAATTGATCGTCGTGTACTCTGCCGGAGTCACCCGGTACGACTACGTTGAACCGACGATCTTCGACAAGACCCAGGAGACGCGTCTCGATCACGAGTTGCAGGTGGCCTATGCCTCGAGCCAGCCGTGGGGGAACGCTCGACTCTCGGGTGCCGCGTCAAGTTTCCTGGACGACTGGGCCAGCAATCGGTTGAGTATCTACGGGAGTCTCGAGGTACGCCTCACGCGGGGGCTCTCCTTCGACGCTGAGGCCTCCTACTCCAGGATCCGGGACCAGATCACGCTTCGGAAGGGCGATGCATCGGATGAGGAGATCTTCCTCCGCCTCCGGGAGCTGGCGACCGGCTACCGGGCCAACATCCAGGTCGGCCTCAAATACCGGTTCGGGTCGTTCTTCAACTCGGTGGTGAACCCGAGGTTTGATATTTTCGATAATTAGGCAGGCGGGAGATCCGTTCGTAGCGAACCAAACCGCGGCCTGACGGCCGCGGCTCGGCCTGACGGCCGCGATCACACCTGCGCGATATAGAGTCCGCGGCCCTGCGGTCCGTACGCCTCAAGGACCACGTCGCCAAATCCGGCACGCTTGAGCGCCTCGCGGTACTCGTCCTCGGTGAACAGCGACAGTTCGCGCAACTCCTGTACGTGGCGGACTCCGTTGTGGTCGCCGATCAGGTAGTGCACCGAGAGGATCGACTTGTTGCCGACGACCCTGGTGAAGTTCATCCGCTGGACTTCGAGTCCGGCGCGCTTGGCAGAGTCAGCGCGGAGGTAGCGGTTCGTGGCCAGGTCCGGGGTGAGCCACGGCTCCAGCAGGAGCACGCCGTTCGGCTTGAGATGCTTGCGCATGCAGATCAGCGCCTCGACCATTTCGTCGACGTCCTCCAGATGCCCGATCATCCCGAAGAGGCAGAGGACCGCGTCGTATTGGATGCCAAGATCGAAATCGCGCATGTCGCCATGATGGAGCGGTACGTCAGTGAGACGCCGTGAGGCGAGGCTCAGCATCGCCAGGTCGCGGTCGAGCCCTTCGGGCAGGTACTTGCCGCGCCACTGCTGGAGTACACTCAGGCGGAGGCCGGGCCCGCAGCCGATCTCGAGCACCCGACGCGGCGGCAACTTCTTGCCCGGTTTCGCGGTTCCGAGCTTGCGGTCGATCACCACATCGACGAGGCCGATCTCATGCTGATAGGACTTGCCGGTGTACAACGCCTCGTAGGCATCCTGCACGCTGCTGATCATCCGGACTCCCGAACGGGGTGAGGACCACGGCACAAAGATACGACGCCCCGACAGCGAAGGGCTGCCGGGGCGTCGGACCTGCGACGAGCGTGGAATCCTAGAAGCGGATACCGCCGGTCACGATGAACGGCGAACCATGGCCCAGTTCGATCTTGCCCTGGACGAACGGCGACTTGTTGCCACCGAACGAGTAGCCACTGAGGAGGTTGAGGGCGACATCGCCGTTGCTGCCGTTGAAGCCGTCACAGAAGACGCCACAGCCATTGAAATCGTACGAGCTATGGGCGTAGTTGACACCGGCGCCGACGTAGAGGCCCTTCACCGACTTGATGTCCATCATCAGGTTGCCGTTGAGCTCCCAATACTTGTAGTTCGCGTCGAACGACCCGAAGGTGTTGCCATTGCCCGGGAAGTAGTAGTCGAACGTCGCCTCGCCGCGGATGCCCTGCTTGGCGGTGAGCGAGCCGAGACCGAAATTCACACCGGCACCGACACCGAAGTCGACGTCGCTGTTGTAATCGGCCTGGAGAACGAAGCCCATCTGCGCGCTGGCAGTGCTGGGCGTCACGATGGCCAGGCCGGCCACGAGGGCGGCGCCGGCGAGGACGGTACGGGCAAACTGGAGCTGCATCAGGCTACCTCCGGAAGATGAAAAGGACTGCTGAACAACGAGGGTGGTCGTGCGGGTCCCGCGTCAGGTGGATGCCTACCCCAGCAATTTCGTCACTTGGGCGGGGGAACGCCAGTGGTCCCTCCAATTCGGATGACCGCTCCTACCTTTCGGGATGACCCTGTTCTGGTTGAGTGACCTTCATCTGGACCGCGCCACACCGCTGGGCGAGGCACGCTTCCTCACCAGCATACGCGAAAACGGACCGAACACCGCCATCCTGACCGGCGATACCTCGCACGCAAAGCGTCTCGTTCCCGACTTGGAACGTCTGGCGTGCGAGCTGGGGGGGGCGCTCCACTTTGTCCTCGGCAACCACGATCACTATGGCGGCAGTGTCGGCGAGGTTCGTGACGCCGTGATCGCCGCTGGTGCGGCCACGCCGGCGCTGG
>JBDTNH010000134.1:0-5236 GCA_039933845.1 Gemmatimonadota bacterium | reverse complement strand
ACCCGTTGGCAGATATCGGCCTCGTCATGAGCCGCTGCCACTTCTGCGGAGAGCCGGAGGAGCGCGGCCTGTCGCTGGGCCAGGGTGCCCCGGCGCCGATTGGCCGGCGTGCCTGGAGTCGATCGAGGATTGGTCCGTGCGGGCATGGCGCTCCCGGGCACTGCGGGTGGGCAACCACAAAGTATACGGTGGTCTAGGCGATCGGATGCCAACAACGACGTTCTACGCCGTCCTGACGCTCGCCGAGTGTGCTTCGCTCGGGTCGAAAAACCTCCCACTCACAGCACCGATGAGGCTGTCCCCGCGCACCACGACTTCACAGAAAATCTCCCCGCGGCCTGGGAACGCATGCGTTACCCGATCTGTCTGCACTTCGACAAGCTTCCCACGAATCGAGTCGCGTTCCACGACCCAGATCCCCTTCCCGTCACTCTCGCTGGTCCGAGCATTGCCGGCATCTGGGTTCGCCTGCTGCATTGCGCCGTCAGCATTGAACACGTATGTCGAGTCAGGCCGATCCATCACGCGATAGGGCCGCAGGATGACTTCCCGGAGCTCGAGCCATCGAACGTCGGGAAGCACGCGATCTCGTCAAGCGAAATCGCTTAATGCGAGGGTTGGGCAGCGGACGCGTTCACAACTTGAGCAGTGCAGCGGCCGTGGCGTCACGAAGTGCTTTCCGATACGATACCGGCGGATTCGCAAGTTGCCCCCCGATGGCCACCCCGATCACGACGGATCCCTTGAGCACCACGATTTCCGCTCCTTCGGTGGTATAGGCCCAATAGGCCCGGTCGCCGAGGTCGGGTTCGTCGGTAATCTTGGCTTCGTCGCCTTCCATCCTGGAGATGACCAGCTCCTTGGTCGTGGCCTTCCCAGCTTCAGCTGCACTCGAAAAGGTGACCTGCGAGAGAATCACTGCCGCGCTGCCAGCTCGGAACATGCAGTAGCTCACCATACCGCTTGAATCCTCATCACGTTCGGGACCGGAAGGAATGCCCGTCGTACTTTTCACTCCAAGCAGTGCGATGACAGTGGGGCGATCCATCAACTCGCACGGGCCGACGTGGTCCGTGGAGGATGCGAGCATCCCAAGAAGCAGAGTAAGCTCCGGCAACATGGTTTCTCCTGAGTTGGCATGAAGTGCCCAGTGGTCGGGGATCGCGTTGGTTGGGCGACTCAACGACGTCCCAGAATAAAGCTGCCGGCCGGGACACGCCTTCGCAAGCGAACGGGGCACCGCTCGGCGTTCTGGGCCCTGCACAAACGGCTGTGGGCGCCGCCGGTCGGCCTTCGTGCGGTTTTGAGATGGCAGACGTACCGGAGGCGGGTTCCGTGATCGCGGGCGGACGGTAGGGCCGATAGAGGCCCACCCGACTTCCGCTCGGCAGGGCAACCGCTGTTGCGCGCCCCCAGCGCGCCTCAGGTGTCACCGGCACAACCATTCCGTACGCTTGAAGTGACTGGCGCTGTATTCGTGAGCGAGATGTGCGTCAACTGAGTTGAGTTCGCGTCTTCACCGCTGGCAGCGCTCCAGAGTTGTGCGAACGGCGTGCGCGTCTGCGGCGGGACCTGCCGAGGCCACCGCCTGGCCGACCCATCAACGTCGCCGCGGCCGAGGCACTCGGCCTCGACCTGCGGCGGTCAGGTCATGCGTCAACGCGGCTTGCGTCCCCGGAGTTGGGGGACCCAGTTGAGCCACATCTCCACGACGAGAAGCGGCACCACCCAGGACGCCCACTCGCGCGTGGCATCCCGCAAGTCCTCGTTGGTCACATAGAAGAACAGCGTGTCCTGCCAGTCGTACATCAGCCGCAGCCATACCAGGACGAGCGCCATCGCGTAACTGCGAATCATGAACGCACGATGCGCCGTGAAGTTCTTGGTCACCCCGAACCGCCACGCGGCCAGGGTAAAGAAGAGCCACAGCGTTCCCGTGAGCGCGATGGACAAGATCGAGCCTGGGTATTCCCCCACGATGGCACCCAGGTAGATCGCGAGCAGAGCGGCGGTACACGCGCCGATGACATACGCCTTGCCGACGATGCGGTGGAGACGTGGCGACCAGTTCCGGAGCGGGGTGATGAACTGAAGCGGGGCGCCGAACAGGACGGGGAGGGCGAAGGCCACGTGCGAGAAATACCAGAGACGCTTGTTGAACAAACTGGGTCCCAATTGCCCCGGCACCAGGAAGCGGAAGTGGATCGCCCGGTAGAGATAGTACAGGCTGAGCACGGCGATGAGCGACATGCCAGCATAGGTCCAACGGCGGCGCAGGGCGGCAGGGTTCATCGGTCCACGGAGAGGTGAGGCGATCGAGGAGAGCGCTCAATGGCAGATGCTCCTCGCGAGGGGCACGGGCAGCGTGAGCGCTAACATACGCCACGAGCGCCGATCGGCGCAAACGCGCCTGCGCGCAATCCGCACATCGGGGTGCCAGCACGAGAGCGGGCCGCCACGATCTTCGTGACGGCCCGCTCCAAAGTGCGAGAAAGCTGCGGTGTTACTTCTGTGCCGGCGGCAGGACCACGGCGTCGATCACATGAATCACACCGTTCGATGCCACGATGTCTGCACTGGTGACCATCGCGCCATTCACGTAGACCTTGCCGTCCTTCACCTGGATGTCGAGGGTGGCGCCGTTCAACGTCGTCGGCTTCACCATCCCGGCCTTGATGACATCAGCAGCCATCACCTTGCCGGGAATCACATGGTACGTCAGGATCGCAGCCAATGCCTTCTTGTCCTTCAGGAGCGCCTCGACCGTGCCGGCCGGAAGCTTGGCGAAGGCCGCATCCGAAGGTGCGAACACCGTGAACGGCCCGGTCCCCTGCAGGGCGGTGACCAGGTCGGCCGCCTGAAGGGCAGCCACCAGCGTGGTGAAGGAGCCGGCCTCGATCGCCACACCCACGATCGTCTTGTCCTGCTTCATGTCCGAGTGGTTCGCCATCTGGGCCGCCACGGGCGAGGCGCCGAGCAGCACGGCGCCCATCGCAAGGGCAGTCGACTTGGCGGAGAGGGAGCGGATGGTCTTGTCGGTCGTGGTCATCGGGTTCACCTGTCTGTTGGTTGTCCATGGTTTGTCCAGCTAGTGGACCAACAATAGGGCTCTAATCGCCGATTGTCAAGAGGTTGTCCAGCTTTAGATCTTGACGACACCTGGACAGCCAGTATCTTCACCCCATGCCAAAGACAGAGCAGATCCCCGGGACGGCGCCTGACGTCGGTCATCCGATTGCCGTTGTGGCCGAGCGCACCGGGCTTTCCCGAGATGTCTTGCGGGCCTGGGAGCGCCGGTACCGTGCGGTCGATCCGTCCCGGACGGCCGGCGGGCAACGTCTGTACTCGGATCACGACATTGAGCGCTTCAAGCTCTTGGCGGCTGCGACGGGCCGCGGGCGGTCGATCAGCCTCGTGGCGGGTTATTCCACGGCGCAGTTGGTTCAGGTGATCGCCGAGGATGCTGCCGCGTCGCCGGCGCCGGAGGCGCCCGAAGGCTCGTCACGGATCCAGGAGGTGGTGGACGGTGCACTGCACGCGATTCGGGCGCTCGATGGTGACGGACTCGACGGTGTGTTGCGCCGCGCGATGGCCGGGCTCGGCATCGCGGTCGTTCTGGAAGAGGTGGTCCCGCAAGTGATGCACGCCGTGGGGAATGGTTGGGTGGATGGGACAATGACCATTGCGCAGGAGCATCTCGCCTCGGCCACCTCCGTCAGCCTCATTCTGGAGTCGGTCCGGACTCTGCGGCCGGATCCGAAAGCCCCTCGTCTGCTCGCGGCGACGCCGAGTGGGGAGCCGCACAGTGTGGGCGCGGTGCTGGCGGTGGGCATCGCGGCGCTCGAGGGCTGGGCCGTCACCTACCTGGGTCCCGGCCTTCCGGCAGCGGAGTGGGCAAACGCTGCCCGAAGCCTCGATGCGCAGGTGATCGCCGTGAGTGTGGTTGCACCGACGGACCCCGCGCGTGTAGTGGCGGAGCTTGGGTTGTTGCGCGCTGCCCTCGCTCCCTCGGTGACCGTCGCGGTTGGCGGCGGTGGGATCGCGCGTGTGGTCGAGGCGTTCGAGATCCCCGGGGTGATTCGTTGCGAGTCGCTCGCGGACTTGCGGACCCTGCTCGCCCGAGTCGCCGACCGATGACCCACACGCTCACGCGCGTCACCCAGCTACCCGGCGAGCTGCCGGCGGTGTTCGCCTTCTTCAAGGATCCCGCGAATCTGGCGAAGCTCACCCCGCCGTGGCTGGGCTTCAAGATCCTCGGGGCGACCGATGCCGACGTGCGCCAGGGGACTGAGATCCGCTACCGCATCGGGTTGCTTGGGATTCCGCTCACGTGGCACTCGCGCATCACCGACTACGAGGAAAATTCCCACTTCGCGGATGAGCAGCTTTCCGGTCCCTACGCGCAGTGGTATCACACGCACGCGTTCCGTCAGCTGTCCGATGGTGTGGAGATGACGGACACGGTCAAGTATCGTCTCCCCTTCGGTCCGCTTGGCCGTCTGGTGCATTGGCTGGTGGTGCGGCACCAGTTGCGCGCCATCTTTGACTATCGGACGACGGCGATCGCCGCCTACTTCACCCCAATCCAGTAGCTCACCTTCAACGCCAGGAAGTTGTCCCCATCGGCGCTGACGGCATCGAAGAGTCGACCCGCATTCACCACAGTGCCATTCGGCACGAACCGCTGACGGTTGTTCTGCCAGATCAGGTACGCCGTGCTCCCGGGCAGCCACTCCCACCTGAGCACGAGGTTCGAGCGGAACGAGAGCCGGGTGAAATCGAGATTCGGGAGGGAGATGGTCTGGGCCCCGTCGGTCACGGTGTACGACCTGTCCGGGTTGCGCACAATCACGGTACCCGTGCCCGTCTCGCCATACTGACGGAGCGACTTGCTCCGCGCCGCAGAAAGCTCACCGAACGTCGAGTACGTCCCGCTCGCCGCGAACGGCTCCGCGTAGGCCTCGACCGTGAAGTTGGGTGTGACGGCGTAATTGAGCCGCAACCGCGCCGAGAGCTGACTCCGTGCGACGAACGCAAAGATGTAGCGGTTGCCGAACGTCGCCGCCCTGCCGCCGCTCTTCGTGGTGACGTACTGCCGCGCGTCTGCCGACCGGGAATACGTCGGATCCACCGATGCCTGCCAGCGGGCGCCGGGGCGCACCGTGAACGACGAGCGTGCCGTCCACGACCAGCCGCCGAGCTCGTCGCGGGCGCCGCTGGCATTGACGCTCCAGGT
>JBDTNH010000133.1:0-5254 GCA_039933845.1 Gemmatimonadota bacterium | reverse complement strand
TTCAAGGTCCTGCATGCCCGGCCCCTCGGTGACCGACTTCGTATCACCCTCTGCTCCATTGGCAGTCCGGACCTTTCCGGAGGGCGGGCCCAGGTCACCATCCTGCAGGAGCGATTCGACGACCAGGTCAATGTGCTGCTCCGCCACAAGGACGGCACCCGCGAGGAATTCGTGTTCGTCACGGGCGATGCACCGGTGGTGCTCCCGTGAGGCGGATAGTTGTGTCACGGGTCCTGCCCCGGTTGATTTGGAGCAGCATGCCCACGTCGACTCCCCGAGGAGTGGCCCGTCACCAGCGCAACGTTCAGCCAGACTCCAACCGACGACTCGCTCGTACGTGCCATGGCGCGCGGTGACGAGCAGGCGCTCGGCGCGCTCTACGACCGGTATGCCGCCGGCCTGAACGGCCTTGCGCTCCGTCTGGTGCGCGAGCCGGCAGACGCCGAGGAGGTCGTGGCGGATGCCTTCGCACAGGCGTGGCGCGAGGCCAAGCGGTTTGATGGCCGCCGAGGATCGGTCTCCGCCTGGATGGTGACCATGACCCGGAGCCGAGGCCTCGACCTGATTCGTGCCCGCGGCCGCCGGTCGCGTCTCAAGGATGTTGCCGCCGCCGCAGCGCCGGTCGATCCGGTGGCGATGGGCGCCCCGCCGGCCGCACCGTCCCGCGTCGCAGAGGAACAGGAGCGAGCTGGCCACCTCCACTCCGCCCTCCGGGAGCTCCCGGTGGAGCAGTACGAGGTCGTCCAGCTTGCCTACTTCGAGGGACTCTCGCAGAGCGAGATCGCGACGCATCTCGGCACGCCGCTCGGAACCGTGAAGACGCGCGTGCGGCTCGCGCTCGCGAAGTTGCGTGTCCCGCTGCACGCCTTGGCACCGGAGGGGCAGGATGGCTGACGATCCCCGCGACCTCGTGATGCCCTGGCTCCTGGACCAACTGGAACCTGCCGAGGCACAGGCCTTCGAGCGGTTGCTCGAGTCAGATCCGGCATTGGCCGAGGAAGTCCGTGTGACGGGCGATGCTCTGGCGGCGATGGCGCTCGCCACCCCCGTGGCGACTCGGCCAGAATTGAGGGCACGGGTGCTGGCCGCGGCCGCGGCCAGCAAGGACGCCGTGTTGATCCCGACGACAGGTCGATCCAGCGCGCCGATCTGGCTGGGCGTCGCCCTTGCGGCGTCCCTCATACTCGCCGCAATGACCACACTCAAGTGGCAGGCAACATCCACCGACCGCGATCAGTTGCTCGCCAGCCGCGATAGCGCACTCGGCGTGATTGCCGTGCGTGACTCGCTGCTGGCAAGGCTGACCGATCCCGAGCTGGAATCGGTCCGCCTCGTGGCTGATCCCGCCAAGGATCCGACGATCCGCATGATGCTCGACGCGAAGCGGGGTCGCCTGACGCTGAGTGCGGCCGCACTGCCGCAGCTCAAGGCTGGCCAGGACTATCAGTTGTGGTACATCGTCGCTGGCGAGGCGATCCCCTCGGTCGCGTTCCACCCGGCCGCTGATGGGTCCGCGCTGGCGCTCGATGTGCCGATGCCCGATCGGAGCACGATCCAGGCGGTCGCCGTCACGGTCGAGCCGACCGGCGGATCGCAAGCGCCCACGTCCACGCCACGATTCGTCACGCCGCTCGGCGAATAGCGACCCCACCCGAGCCGGGCTATCTTTCCGGGTTCATTCTGAGCCTGTCGGAAGGAGAATCCGGTGGCAGTACCCCTCGTTCATTTGACTCGACGCTCGCATGCCCCGACGCCCATCGCGACGGGTGATGCGACTGCGACCCCGGTGATCCCTGCCCGCAAGCCTTCGTGGCTCAAGGTCAAGGCGCCCGGCGGTACCGAATACCTGCGCATCCAGAAGCTGATGCGCGGCCTCGGCCTGCACACCGTCTGTGAGGAGGCACGCTGCCCCAACATCGGTGAGTGCTGGGACCACAAGGCAGCGACCTTCATGATCCTGGGTGATGTGTGCACCCGGAATTGTGCCTACTGCGCGGTGTCCCACGGGACACCCAAGGCGTTTGATCCGGCCGAACCGGTGAAGCTCGCCGAGGCCGTCGCCACGCTGGGGCTGCAACATGTCGTCATCACATCGGTCGATCGGGACGACCTTCCCAACGGTGGGGCTGAAGCCTTCGCCGCCTGCATCACCGAAATCAAGCGGCGCCTGCCGGAGAGCTCGGTCGAAGTCCTGATTCCCGATTTCAAGGGCTCGGAGCGCGCACTGCAGATTGTGATGGACGCCAAGCCGGACATCCTCAATCACAATCTCGAGACGGCTGAGCGCCTCTATCGGCTGGCGCGACCGGGCGGCCGGTATGACCGAGCGCTTCGGGTACTCGCGAACGCGCGGGCGATGGATGCCGATGCCCTGACCAAGTCGGGCATGATTCTCGGGATGGGCGAGGAATGGGACGAGATCGTCACCTGCATGCGCGACCTGCGCCGCAGCGACGTGAACATCATCACGCTGGGACAGTACCTCCGGCCATCCGATGGGCACCTGCCTGTCGTGCGCTACTACACGCCCGGCGAGTTTGACGAACTGCGCGATATTGGACTTGCAATGGGCTTCGCCCATGTGCAGGCATCCCCGCTCACCCGCTCCTCCTACCACGCGTGGGAACAGAGCGACCAGGCCAAGGCGGCAAGGACCACGTAATGGGTGCATCCACGCAACGCGCCACGCAGGTGGCACCATACCAGGCGCATCATGCGGAGTGGCTCCGCCAGATGCTGCTCATCCGTCGCTTCGAGGAGCGGGCCGGCGAGGCGTACTCCGTGGGCCAGATCGGCGGATTTTGCCATCTCTACGTCGGCCAGGAGGCGGTGGCGGTCGGAACGATTTCAGCGCTGCGGGATGACGACTACGTCATCAGCGCCTATCGCGAGCACGGGCAGGCCCTGGCGCGAGGGGTCACGTCCCGTTCGATCATGGCCGAGCTCTTTGGCAAGGCGACCGGCTGCTCCGGCGGCAAGGGCGGCTCGATGCACTTGTTCGATGCGGAGCGGCACTTCATGGGCGGTCATGGCATTGTCGGCGGCCAGATTCCGCTGGGTGCCGGCTTCGCGTTTGCGGCGAAGTATCGCGGCACCGACCAGGTGTCCCTCTGCTTCTTTGGCGAGGCAGCCGCCAACATCGGTTCGTTCCACGAGGCCCTCAACATCGCCGGGCTCTGGAAGTTGCCGGTGATCTTCGTGATCGAGAACAATGGCTACGGGATGGGCACGGCCGTGAATCGCGCCGCCGCGATCACGGATCTGGCCACCCGTGCGGATTCGTACGACATGCCGGGTGTGACCGTCGATGGCCAGGACGTCGATGCCGTCCGCGAGGCGATGGACGAGGGCGTCCGGCGCGCGCGCGCCGGCGAGGGTCCGACGCTGCTCGACGTCATGACCTACCGATTCGTCGGGCACTCGATGTCCGATGCGCCCTACGGGACCTACCGCACCAAGGACGAGGTCGAGCAGCATCGCAGCCGCGACCCGATCGATGTGCTCGGCACGCGGATGCGCGAGGCCGACATGCTCGATGATGATCGCCTGGCCGAGCTCGAGGCGGATGTCGCGGCCGAGGTCGCGGACGCGGTCCAGTTTGCGGAGGAGTCACCGGAGCCCGATGCAGACCAACTCTGGACCGACGTCCTTGCACCGGTCACAGGGGGGGGGGCCTGATGGCCATGCTCACCTATCGGGACGCCCTCAATGAGGCGCTCCGCGAGGAACTGACCCGCGACGCTGACGTCTTCCTGATGGGCGAGGAAGTCGCCGAGTACAACGGGGCCTACAAGGTCTCGCGTGGGTTGCTGGAGGAGTTCGGACCCACGCGCATCGTAGACACCCCGATCGCCGAGCTCGGCTTCACCGGGATCGGTGTCGGTGCCGCGATGACCGGTCTCCGCCCGGTCATCGAGATGATGACGTGGAACTTCGCCCTGCTCGCGATTGACCAGATCGTCAACGTGGCCGCCAAGGCACGCTACATGAGCGGTGGACAGTTCGGCTGCCCGATTGTCTTCCGTGGCCCAGGGGGCGCCGCCCTGCAGCTCGGCGCCCAACATTCCCAGGCCTTCGAGAGCTGGTATGCCCACATCCCCGGCCTCAAGGTGGTGATGCCGGCCACGCCGGCCGATGCCAAGGGGTTGCTCAAGAGCGCGATCCGCGACGACAACCCGATCGTGTTCATCGAGGGCGAGATGCTGTACAATCTGAAGGGCGAAGTGCCCGAGGGCGAGCATCTCACCCCGATCGGGGTCGCCGAGGTCAAGCGCGCGGGGAGCGATGCCACCATCGTCTGCCACTCGAAGACCGTGGCACCCGCGCTCAAGGCCGCCAAGATGCTCGAGGACGAAGGGATCGACTGCGAAGTGATCGACCTCCGCACGATCCGCCCGCTCGATACCGAGACGATCCTCGCGTCGGTGGTGAAGACCAACCGCCTCGTGATCGCCGAAGAGGGATGGGGCTTTGCGGGTGTCGGGGCCGAAGTCGCAGACGTGGTACAGCGCGAGGCATTCGACTCGCTTGATGCCCCGATTCGTCGCGTGCACCAGGCCGACGTGCCGATGCCGTACAACAAGCACCTTGAGCGGTTAGCCAAGACCGATGTGACCAAGATCGCCGCGGCCGTGCGCGCGGTCTGCTACCGGGACCAGGACTGATGCCGACCAAGGTTGTCATGGAAGCATTGTCACCGACGATGGAGGAGGGACGCCTCGTCGAGTGGAAGAAGGCCGAGGGCGACCCTGTCGCGACCGGAGATGTCCTCGCGGAGGTCGAGACCGACAAGGCCGTCATGGAACTGGTGGCGCGTGCCGACGGCATCCTGCTGAAGCAGGTCGTGGCCGCAGGCGACACCGTGCCGGTCGCCGACCCGGTCGGCTGGATCGGCAAGGCCGGTGAATCCATTCCCGGTTCCCCCACCACGCCGACGCCCGATGTAGGGGCGCAACATGTTGCGCCCGTGGCCGGTCCCACCACCGATCCCAACGTCGGGGCGCAGCATGCTGCGCCCATGCCTGCCACCACGCCGACGCCCGACGTAGGGGCGCAACATGTTGCGCCCGTACACGGCGATCGCGTCAAGGCGAGCCCCGTGGCGCGTCGCATTGCGGGCGACCGTGGGCTCGATCTCGCCGCCATCAGCGGGAGCGGCCCCGAGGGTCGGATCATCAAGCGCGATGTCGACGCCGCCGTGGCGCGGCCTGCGGCGCGGACGCAGGCGCCCCCCGCCGGCGCACCGGGCGCAGGC
>JBDTNH010000132.1:0-5341 GCA_039933845.1 Gemmatimonadota bacterium | reverse complement strand
CCGGTGAAATCGTCGTTGAGCCGTGCGATGTTACTGTGCCGCCAGCCACCATAGATGATGTAGAACTGACCGTCAACATCGTGAAAGACGAATTGGTCGATCGGCTGTGCCCCGTTGTGGAACTTGTCGATCAGCGGTCGACCGAGATGATCGACGAATGGACCGCCAGGGGAACGGGACCGCGCTACACCGATGCCACCCGACTCGTCATCGCTCTGGATGTCGTTGGCGCCGAAGAAGAGGTAGTACCACTCGCCCTTCTGCACGATCGACGGTGCCCACATCGCACGGTGTGCCCAGCGTATCGCCGTGGTGTCGACCACACTCGGATGGCGGGTCCAGTGAACCAGATCGGGAGAGGAGAACGCGTCCAGCAGCACCTGCTGGTCGTAGGGTGCCGAGTAGGTGGGATAGATCCAGTATCTCCCGGCGAAGATGTGTGCCTCAGGGTCGGCATACCAGCCAGGCAGGATCGGATTGCCGGAGGTGGAGACTTGGGCAGGAAGCGACGATCCGATCGGGCCCAGCAGGCCCAATAGTGCGCGCGTGAGCATTCTGGCATGGGCTGGCATGTCGCATTCCTACTCGGCATGAGGAGCAGTGCACGTTGGCAGGCGATCCGCACTCGCCCGGCATGAGGAGGCTACCTGCTTCTGTCACCTTGCTCAAGGCGCGGTTCCCTTGACCCTCCCCCCCGGTCCCACGATCTTTCCGGGAGGCAACCGAATTCAGGAGGTACCCATGCCCGATACCATGACGGAGACCCTCCCCGAGGGCTTCACGCTGACTTTGACCGACAAGGCCGCCGACGAGGTGCGCAAGTTCCTCGCGGCCGAGGACGTCCCCAAGGACACCGCCGGACTCCGCGTCTCGGTGCTGCCCGGCGGCTGTTCCGGCTTCAAGTACACGCTCAACATCGAGGATGCCCCGGTCGAGGACGACATGCTTGCCACGATCAGTGGTATCCCCGTCTTCATCGATGCCTTCAGCGCCCAGTATCTCAACGGGGTGTCCATCGACTATGTCACCTCGATGCAGGGGTCAGGCTTCACGTTCGGCAATCCGAATGCGACCGGTGGCTGCGGCTGCGGGAGCAGTTTCACGGCCTAGCGGTCGATGGCCGATGGTCAATGGCCCTCTCTGCCCATCCGAAGGCCGGTCTCCTCCCGAGGAACCGGCCTTCCTCGCATCAGCTCCGCGGTTGACCATCGACCTTCAGCCTGTGATCGCCCATGGCCACACTCGACCTGCTCGTCATCGCTGCCTATTTCGCCCTGACCCTGGGCCTCGGCCTGTGGGTCTCCCGCGGGCAGTCCTCGAGCAGCGACTATTTCCTCGGCGCGCGCAATCTCCCGGCATGGAGCGTGATGCTCTCGATCGTGGCGACCGAGACCTCCGCCGTCACCGTCATCTCGACCCCAGGAATCGGCGCCCGGGGCGACCTCACATTTCTGCAACTCCCCATTGGTTACCTGATCGGCCGCCTCGCGGTCGCTGCCTGGCTCCTCCCTGGCTACTTCCGCGGTGAGCAGGACACCGCCTACGCCCGACTCGAGAGCAGGTTCGGCACACCGACCCGCCGGGTGATCTCGCTCACCTTCCTGGTCACGCGGTTCCTTGGCGACAGTGTCCGGATCTTTGCGGGCGCGATTCCCCTGGCGCTCCTCACCGGATGGAGTATCCCGCTCGCCATCATCGCGATGGGTGCGGTGACCCTGCTCTACACGTACGTCGGCGGCCTCAAGGCAGTGATTTGGGCCGACGTGATCCAGCTCGGGATCTATGTGTCCGGAGGCATCGTGGGACTCCTGATCGCCTTCAAGATGGCCGGTGGCGCGGAAGCGGCGTTGGCGGCCGCGTCGGCAGCGGGCAAGCTCCGAGTGATCGACCCCACGTTCTCGTTCACGATTCCCTACACCCTCGTCGGCGGACTGTTGGGCGGCGCGCTCCTTTCCGCGGCCTCGCATGGCACCGACCAGCTGATCGTACAGCGACTGCTCGCGACACGCTCGCTCGCCGACGCGCGCCGAGCCTTGGTCGGCTCCGGTGTGCTGGTGATCCTGCAGTTCCTGCTCTTCCTGCTCGTGGGAACGGCAATCTGGGCGGCTGGGCATGCGCCCGACACCCTCGCCGGCGACCAGGTCTTCTCTCGTTTCGTGATCGACTTCTTCCCGGTCGGGCTCTCCGGCTTGGTGATTGCTGGCATCCTCGCCGCCGCGATGAGCACGCTCTCGTCATCGATCAATGCGCTCGCATCATCGGTGACCTACGACCTCTACGCCACCTATTCGGGCGAGACCGATCCGACCCGATTGTTGCGCTTTGGACGGCGCGTCTCCGTCGCGTGGGGCACCGCGCTGGTCGGTGGGGCGCTCGGCTTCAACATGCTTGCCGCCGGATCCGAGACACCGGTCGTGGTGCTGGCACTCTCGATCGCGTCGGTGACGTACGGTGCCCTGCTCGGGGTCTACCTGCTGGCGGGGATGAGCGAGCGATTTGGCGGCCGTGATGTGATCACCGGCGCACTGGTGACGGTGTCGGTCATGCTGATCACCATTTTCGCAAAGCGACTGAGTGGCCAGATACCCGCACTCGAGACACTCGGAACGCTGGCCTGGCCCTGGTATGTGCCCATGGGGACATGCATCACGCTCGGCGTCGCGTGGATCTCACGCACATTCCGTTCGGGCGGGGCCCTCCGGACATGATCATCTTGGGCGCCGACATCGGCGGCACCTCGATGCGGGTGGCGCTGTACGACCACGATACCGAACGCGGACGCGTGGAGGGTCGCGGCGAACCGATGCGTGTCGGCCGCGGGGGGGGGATAGCGGCCGCCTTGGCGGCACATGCGCGGCCGCTGCTGTCGCGAGCGGGCGTCGCGCGCGCCGACTGTTTTGTCATTGGTGCGTCCGGGGCGGGTGGCGACGCCGAGCGCCGCGAGCTTGAACAGGCCGTGGCCAGCGAGCGACTGGCCTGGCGGGTCCGGGTGACCACCGACGCCGAGCTCGCGCGGGCCGCCGCGTTCCTGGGCGAGCCCGGTGTCCTCCTGATCGCGGGCACCGGCAGCATTGCCGTCGCCCTGAACGACGAGGGTCGAATCGTCCGCCGAGGTGGCCTCGGCTGGCGCATGGGGGACGACGGATCCGCGTACCAGATCGCAGTGGCGGCGCTCCGCGCCGTCGGTGAGATGCACGACGGGCGCGGTCCGCAAACGCACCTGGCGGAGCACGTCCCCGTCGCCGCCGGGGTGGCCGGGATCGGGGCGCTCGTGCGGTGGAGCACAACAGCCTCGGTCGCCGACGTGGCGTCGCTGGCCCCCGCGGTGATAGAGACCGCAGACGCCGGCGACGAAGTCGCCGTGTCGATCATCCACCAGAGTGTCGAACGGCTGGTGGCATTGGCCGCGTCGGCCGGAGCCGGATCACTCCCGGTCGCGCTCTCCGGCGGATTGCTGGCCCCCGGGCGACCGCTGCGGCAGCGGGTCGAGGCACACATCGCGGCCCGCCTCAGGGTGGCGGTCTCCGGTGGTGTGATCGACCCTTGCCGGGGCGCCCCGGTGCTCGGGCGCGACGCGCGCTGACACGCTTCGACTCGTTGTTCCGTACGGTCTGTCGATACTGAATATTCTCCTCGCATGCAAGGATCCATCGTGCGTCGTCGTCCCCTGGCCCTCGCGGCCGTGATTGTACCTGTTGCCCTGATCGCCTTCCTGATCGGCGCAACCACCCACATCGTCCCATCCGTCGACCTGTTCAATCAGGTCTTCCGGCTCGTTGCCACGACCTCCCTCGACTCCCTCCCGCAGGACAAGCTCTTCGAGCTCGCCGCCCGGGGCCTGGTCCACGAGATCAAGGACCCCTACGCCGACATCCTATCACCCGAACAGCGCGCCTCGTTCGAGCGCAACCAACTCGGCAACCGCTACGCCGGGACGGGCATGACGATCCGCTCTTCACGCGGTGCGGTCACCGCGTTCCGGGTGTTCCCCGATTCACCGGCCGAGAAGGCTGGGCTCAAGGCCGGCGACCGACTCGTCAAGGTCGATACCACCTCGATCCGGGGCTGGCCTTCCGACTCGGTGACGACGCTGTTGCTCGGCACGCCGGGCACGCCGGTGACCCTCACGATTGAACGTGCCGGTGTCCCCACGCCGATTGTCGCGACGCTCCAGCGTGCCGTGATTCGCGTGGCCGCAGTGCCCTACACCTACATGTTGCCGCACAGCATCGGGTACATCCCGATCACCCGCTTCAATGACGTCTCTGCCGCCGATGTGGCACGGGCGGTCCTGTCGCTGGAGCGTGACGGTGCCAAAGGCTTCGTACTCGACCTGCGCGGCAACGGTGGGGGCGATCTGTTTCAGTCGCTCCGCATGGCCGGATTGTTCCTGCCCGTTGGCGACGAAATTGCTCGGGTGCAACACCGCGGCAAGCCGCCTGAGATCTATCGCGCCGAGCAGGGCCCGCTGGTGACCGATGCACCGATTGTGGTGTTGGTCGATGGCGGCACGGCCTCGGCATCCGAGATCGTCTCCGGCTCGTTGCAGGATCAGGATCGCGCGCTGGTGATCGGCAGCCGCAGCTTCGGCAAGGGGCTCGTGCAGACTCAGGTGGTACTCGACAACGGCTGGGCCGTCCGACTCACCACTGGCAAGTGGTACACGCCGAGCGGCCGCAGTATCCAGGCCGAGCATGTGGCGCTCGGTGATTCCCGGTTCGTCGAGGATTCGCTCACCGACGGCCAGCGACCGACCTACAAGAGCGCGAGCGGTCGCACGATCATCGGTGGTGGTGGGATCACACCGGACATCATTGTCACGCAAGACACCGTCTCTGCCGACGAGCGCACGCTTGCGCGCGCCCTCGGTCCGCGAGTCGGGGAGCTGAGCGAAATCATCTTCGAGGTCGCCCGCGATCTGGCGGCCACGGCGCCGGGCAACTTCACGGTACAGCCGGCCTGGCGAGAACTGGTCGCCCAGCAAGTAGAAAAGGAGGAGCTGCCGGCCACGCGTGCCCAACTCACGGCCGCCTCGCCGACGATCGACCGATTGCTCGAAGGACAGGTTGCCGGACTGGTCGGCGGGGACAGTGCCGCGTTCGTCCGCCGGATCTCCACCGACCGCGTCCTCCAGGAAGCGATCGTCAAGGTCAACGAAGGCGGGACTCGCCGACGGTTGCTGGGATTGAAATGATCTGATTCGTTCGCAGCCGAGCCGCCGCCGCCGAGCCGCCGCCGTGAGGCGGCGGTTTGGTTCGCAGTACACAGATCTCATCCACGGAACATGGATCAAGATCGGTGTTCGGCCGACCCAACCGCGGGCTGACGCCCGCGGCTCGGC
>JBDTNH010000131.1:0-5419 GCA_039933845.1 Gemmatimonadota bacterium | reverse complement strand
CTCCCCTACAGCTCGTTCCCGTACCCCAGCAGCTTCACCTGGCCGTCGTACTCCACGATCGTGCCAAAGAGCGCAGCGTCCTGAGCGTTGCCGTCACTTGTGAAGCGCACGGTGCAGCCGCTCCACATCGTGAGTCGCTCACTCTGGGTTTGCAGCGTGTCCCGGGTGCAGGCCAGGGACTGGAAGCTGAGTTGTGTCCCGCCGTAGCGGCCGAGGAGGCGTCCGGCGCCCTTGTTGCTCGAGGACTGGATCTGCGCCCAGAAAAGCGCTGGGTCGAGCTCGTAGGGTGGCTTGGCATAGTTGTGTTCGGGAAACACCAGCCAGGCGAACTCGGCCCGCGTCACCACCAGGCCACTGAGCGCCACCGTGTCGCGTTGACTGGTCGCGGCCAGCACGCGACTCGCGAGCGTATCGCGAGAGTGGATCTCGCCGCCCAGACCAGCGGTCTCCTCGGTGCCGACCCTGAAACGCCGGACATACTCCGCCATCGGCAGGATCGAATCGATCGCGTCGCCTGCCATGCGCCCGGGATGCTCCTGGTCGAGCGGTGGCGGCGCTGCACCGCGATCGGCGGTGCATGCCGCGATGGTGAGGACGAAGACAATGCCGAGCCGAATTCGCATGAGTCGCCAGATGGTGGTGAGTGGTTGCTTGTTGGTGAGAGCAGGAAATCGGGGGCCGGACCAACAGATCCGACCTCCGACTTCTCGCTTCTCGTTTCTCGCTTCTCGTTTCTCGCTTCTCGCTTCTCGTTTCTCGTTTCTCGTTTCTCGCTTCTCGTTTGTCGCTTCTCGCTTCTCGCTTCTCGCGACTAGTTGTCCGAATACTCCGTCCAGCCGAGGGTCCAGTCGGCCCCGCCCGGTGCAAACGCCCCGATATAGGTCGTCTTGTCGAGCGCCGCGCCGCGAGTGGCAAGATCACCGGTCCATGAGGTGAAGCCGCCCGTCGCGAGTGGCGAACCCGGGGCCGGCCGGAAATCCAGGTCGCTCATCGACGAGGGGTTGGCCGAGAACTTGGTGAACATCTGCGTGACAGTCGTGGCCGTCGAAAGCACCACGTCTGTTGCCGGCCCCGTGTAGATCTGCTCGCCTGCCTTGAAAGCCAGCGGGCTGTCGCCGACGTAGATCCCCTTGAGCGAGAAGACCCCTTCGGTGAACCGGTTGACCGTCTCGGCGTCGCGATACACTACACCCGCTGACGTCCGTGCGATGGCGATGTTGACATAGTGCCCGCCGGTGCCTCGACGAAGCATCATGCCAAAGTTGCCGCCGGAGGGCAGCACGCCCGGTCCGGCCATCACGATGGTCGCGTTGGCGATCACGGGAATCGTGAGCGGGGTGGAGTTCCGGCCAATATCACAGCCCGAACCGTTGCAGCCGTCGTTCTCGACGCCTTGGGGGTCGCTGGCCACGTTGCCGGCGGTGGGCCGAAGTGTCACCACCTTCGACTGGTATACGAGCGCATACTGAATGGTGCCCCGATACCCCTCGGAGAGGTCAAGGCCGTCGTCCTGCTTCTCGGTGGCGACCACGTACGACATGTTGGCGGCGCCGCCAAAAAATTCGAAGGCGTCGTCGAGCCCATTGTGTGCCTGCAGGTGGTCGAGCTGGGTCTGCGAGCCGACCGCCCCGAAGGTGAACGAGTTGAGCTCCGCGTCGGGCGCGGGACCAAACCCCGCATACTCGACACGCACGTAGTGCAGCTCACCGCTCGAGTCGAAATTGTTGTCGCCGCCGGAATAGGCGATGAGCGGGTTGTCGGCACTGGTACCCGTCCCCTCGATGTCGACGGTTCCCGAGCGATTGATGATGCCGTTGCCGACCATGATGAGGCCGCCCCAGTCGCCGGCAAGCCGTGTCCCCACCGGCTGCGCCGACGTGAAGACGACCGGTGCCGCGGCGGTGCCCATTGCGCGGATCCGCGCGCCGCGCAGCACGAATAGCGAGGAGCCGAGTACATCGTAGTCGCCGACGATCTTGGTGCCGGCCTGGATCGTGAGCGTCGCGCCGTTGGCGACCTTCCGGAAGCCGACCAGGCGATAGACCTTGTCGCTGGTCCACATGGTGTTGGTCGTGATGTCGGTCGTGATCATCACCTCGCCACTTCCCTGCGGGGTGTCGGTCGTGGCGGTGGCCTCGCTGGAGAACGACGAGGTGGCGCCGTCGCGGACGGCGGCGAGCCGGTAGCGGTACATCGTGGCAGCAGTCAGGCCGGCATCGGCGTACGACGTGCTGGCGCCAGCCGGCCGGTTGATCTCGGCGAAGCTACCTGCCGCACCCTCGGCGCGCTGGAGCACGAACTGCGTCGCCGTGGTCGTCGGCGCGGTCCAACTGACGTTGATGGCCGTGGTGCCATTGGCAGCGGCCGTGAGGCCGGTCGGCGCCGGATTCGTCGGTGTCGTGGGGCCCGTGCCATTGTCGCTGCACGCCCCGACGAGCACGACACCCGACAGCAGCGCGACCCGCGTGAGCATTCCAATTCCGAAGCGCATCCTGTATTCCCCTCGAGGTTGATGATCCAGCATGAACGGCGAGACGCCGACACTCAGCGAACAATCAATCCGCGGTGTGTCGGCGTCGGGCGACGAGCCAGTCACGGTCACGTCACAATGCGCAGGATCCCTCGTGAATCAGCGCGACCAGTTGAACCCCACCGTGTAGACTCGACCGGCCCGGTAGGAATGGCGGGTGATCCCGCCCTGACTGATCCGGTAGTCCGCATCGAGCAGGTTCTTGGCGTCGATCCGGGCACTCAGCAGTCCGGCGAGGGGAAAGCGGACCGAGAGATCGACGACGCTGCGCGGTTGCTCGATCACGTCGGGCAGGGGCCGTTCTCCTGCCTCGGTGATCCGCTCGCCCACCCGATTGAAGAGAATGGTGGCGGAGGCGTCCGCGGTCGGGTGATTCCAGGTCAGCCCCGCGTTGAGCACATAGGGCGCCTGCCCGACCATTTTGCGATCGGCATTGGTGACCGATCCGCTGCGATCGCCGAGCGAGATTCGGCTGTGCATGATCGTGGCGTTGGTAAAGACACTGAAGTTCTCAAGCCGCGCTGCCAGCAGGTCCAGGCTCTTCCGGGCCTCGAGTTCGACGCCATAGTTGTGGGCGCCGTCGGCGTTGACATAGCTGATGATGCGGGTGCCAGAGGTGCCCTGATAGATCCGCTCGATCGGGTCCCTGAACTGCTTGGCGAACAACGCCACGCTCAGGATCTCTCCGCGCCGCGGGTAGAACTCGAAACGCAGGTCGTAGTTCTGGATCAGGGCGCGCTTGAGGTCGGGGTTTCCCTTGACGTTGTCGCCACCGAGCACCTCGCGGTACAGGATCGGCGAGAGCTCGCGATACTCGGGCCGCGACAGGGTCTGGGTCGCCGAGAGTCGCAGGTTCACGCGATCGCTGGTGTGCCAGGTGAGTGCGAGGCTCGGCAACACATCAGTGAACTCTGGGGTTCCGAGCGATGCCTCGCCGACCGTCGACAGCGAATTCACCTCGATGCGGTCATGCTCCAGCCGAGCCCCAGCCACCAGATCGAAGCGCTGGCCGAGTGGGGTGGCAATCATCGCATAGCCGGCGCCGAGATGTTCATCGCCGGTGTAGGACCCACCGGCTGACAGTGGAACGATCCGGAAATAGCTGTCGTCGCCGCTCGAGTACGAGCCGCCGAAGATCTCCTCTGCGGGAAGTTCGTCGGCACCCACGGGAAGTGGCTTGTTGAGCGAGATGGAATACACCCGGTTCTGGGCGTCGCGGCTGGTGCTGCGATACAGCCCACCGACTCGAACGCGCGGGCCCGAGGAGACGTCGCCGAGCGTGAAGGTGAAATCCGCGTGTCCCTCCGTCGAGTGTTCCGAGAGGTCGCCGAAGGTGCGCACGGCCCCCTCGTTCGAGAACCCGAACCACTGTGGCGTGCCGTTCTCGAGCGAGCTGACGAATTCTGATCGGTCTGGCTCGGTGCGCTGCACCCCGGAGAGCGTCCCACCCCAGTCGATGCCGAGGCGGCCGTTGGCGACCTCGTGGTGCAGCACGAGCTGGCTCGAGTAGATGTTCCGCTCCACATACCGCGTCCGCTGGATCAGGAGCGGGATGGCATAGTTTTCCGACGAGCCAATCTCGCGACGCCCCTCGTTGTCCATCGTCCGGTTGTAGGTGTTGTTGAGTGACACCTTGGTGTGGCTGCCGAGCGTGCTAGAGAAATTGGCGATCCCGCCCCACAGGACACTGTTGAGACCGCTGGTGCCCTCGAAGCGCTCGAGTTCTTCGGCGTTCCCGCTGCTGAGCGTTGCCGCGAGCGCGCGCACCTCATTGGTCCGCACCTCGGCGGTGTTGCTATAGGTGCTGGAGAGCAGGTAGGTGAGACCATTGCTGCCGAGCGGCAGGCGTCCGCCCAGCGATGCACCGAACGATCCGTTGGGCGAGCCAGTCCGAGTGGAGGGTGACCAGGCATTCCGGAGGGAGTTGACCAACGCATTGTTCTCCGCCGGAGTCAGGGCGCGGTTGAAATCGGTCTGACCGAAAATCGTGGGGAGGCGTCGATCACTGGCGCCGAACGCCAGCCAATCGCCCGACTCGCCGGTGCCGAACTGGCCGCCTTGGCCGGTGATCGCATCGTTATAGCCGCCGCTCACGGAGAGGCCGAGGAAGCCGCGGCCCGGGAAGTCGCGGGTGCGGATATCGACGGACCCGCCTGAAAAGTCGCCCGGCTGGTCGGGCGTGAACGTCTTGCTGGTCGAGATGCTGGCGAGGAGCGAGGAGGGGAAGAGGTCGAGCGGAACGACCTTCTTTTCGGGTTCCGGCGAAGGGATCCGGGCGCCGTTGAGCGAGGCTTGGGTGTACCGGTCACCGAGCCCGCGGACCGAGACATACCGACCATCCTGGACGGTCACGCCGCTGACCCGCTGCACAGCGGCGGCGGCATCGCCGTCGGGGGACCGGGCAATTTGCTCGGCCGACACGGCGTTGATGATACCCGTGGAGTTGCGTTGCTCGTCAAGCACCGAGCTCACGCTCCCCGACTCGACTTCGGCGGTGACCGAGATCTCACCGAGTTCCACGGTTTGCGAGGTCAGGGTGAGGGGCTGTTCCGTGACGTCGCCGGCGGCGATCACGATGCCGGAGATGCGCTTCGGTGCGTAGCCGATGCGGAGCGCGCGGATGGCGATCGTCCCGGCCGGGACCCCAGAGATATTGAAGCGGCCGTCGACCGTGGTCGACCCCTGGAGCGGTGAGCCGACGATCTCGATGCGCACATCGGGCAGGGCCGCGCCGGTTTCGGCGTCGACCACGGCGCCAGTGAGGCGGCCGGTGCCTTGGGCCGTGAGCATGGCGGGCACGAGCAGCGCACTGGCCAGTGCGACTCGGCGGAATGCGAACATCATCTGAGCCACCCGATTCGGAGTCCAGCGGGAACCGGACGCGAGTCG
>JBDTNH010000130.1:0-5445 GCA_039933845.1 Gemmatimonadota bacterium | reverse complement strand
CCCGCGACCCCGGCATTATGAGTGCCGTGCTCTAACCAGCTGAGCTACCCAGCCAGGCGTTTCACGCCGCACGCCAAACTAGCCGAGCGGCCCGTCGAAAGGAACGCCCCACGTCAGGGCACGCCGCCACTGTCGCCGTCTGTGGCCTCCGGAACCAGAAGGATCGCGATCTCGCCAGGCCGAATCATCCCCGAACGGGCCCGCGCCACCCGCTCCTGCACCTCCGGCATATCCCGGAGCGAGTCCCGGAACGCCCGCAGCGAGTCGACGTCGTGCGCCAGCGAGTCCACCCGCGCCGTCATTATCCGCTCACGCAACGCCAGCCGACGATACTCGACCAACGGGAACTGACCACCCGTCACCGCGAACACCGCCGCAGCCACCAAGACCGCGACCGCAAACCACCGCGCCTTGCTCACCCCGGGTACAGATCCGCCCCCGGATACTCGGCGATCGGCCCGAGCTCCTCGGCGATCCGCAGCAACTGATTGTACTTGGCAATCCGATCCGTCCGACTGGCCGACCCGGTCTTGATCTGCCCCGCCCCAGTCGCCACCGCGAGATCGGCAATGAAGGTGTCCTCGGTCTCGCCCGACCGATGCGAGATGATCACCCCGAACGCACTCGACTTCGCCAACTCGATGGCCGCCAATGTCTCAGTGAGCGTGCCGATCTGATTGACCTTGATCAGGATCGCATTGCCACAGCCCTTGATGATCCCCTCGTCCAGCCGAGCAACATTGGTCACGAAGAGGTCGTCACCCACCAACTGACAGTCGTCGCCAATCGCGTCGGTCAACAGCTTCCAACCATCCCAGTCGTCTTCGTGCAAACCATCCTCGATCGAGACGATCGGATACTTCTCACACCAACCACGGTAGAGATCAACCATGTCGGCCGCACTCCGGCTGCTGCCATCACTCTTGTGGAAGACATACTTGCCGTCTCGATAGAGCTCCGATGCCGCGACGTCGAGCGCGATCGCGATGTCCTCACCCGGTTGATACCCCGCCTTCTCGATCGCCTCGAGCACGGCGTCCATCGCCGCCTCATTGCTCGGCAAGGTCGGCGCGAAACCACCCTCGTCGCCCACCGCGGTCGAGAGGCCACGATCCGACAACACCTTCTTGAGCGCATGGAAGGTCTCGACACCCATCCGGAGCGCATCGCCGAAGTCGGCGGCACCGATCGGCACGATCATGAATTCCTGCGCATCGACATTGTTGTTCGCGTGCGCGCCACCATTGATGATGTTCATCATCGGCACCGGCATCGTCCGCGCCATCGGACCACCGAGATACCGGTAGAGTGGCAACCCCGCCTCGTCGGCGGCCGCACGCGCCACGGCCATCGACACGGCAAGGATCGCATTGGCACCCAACCGCGACTTGTTGTCGGTGCCGTCGGCATCGACCATCTCGGCGTCGATCGCGACCTGATCGAAGACATCCATCCCCTCGACCAACGGCGAGATCAGTTCGTTGACATGCCGCACCGCCGAGAGGACACCCTTGCCGCCATAACGCTTGGGATCGTTGTCGCGCAGCTCGACCGCCTCGTGCTCACCCGTCGACGCCCCGCTCGGCACCGCCGCACGACCCATCATGCCAGTCGACGTGATGATTTCGGCCTCGACCGTGGGATTGCCACGGGAATCAAGGATCTCGCGCGCGTGGACCTGAATGATGGTGCTCATGGACTCTCGACTTGTGGTTTGGGAGATGGCCGAAGCTAGGCCGAAGACGGGGCCACGGTCAACGGGCAGCGCGGCTCACACGTGACGAAAACCCGATAAGGCCCGGACCTCGCCACCCTGCATCAGACGAACACCCTCGCCAGCCTCGACCCGACCGATCCGGGTGAGACCTGTGCCGGTCCACGCCTCCGGGTCCTGGGTGGGCCGCCACCCGGCCGGCATCGCGACCAGCAACTCGTAGTCCTCGCCGCCCACGGCGGCGAATTCACTGAAGGGCTCACCCAGGGAAGCTGCCATCCGATGGACACTCGGATGAATCGGCAGTGCCGCCAGCTCGATCACCACCGCCACGCCACTCGCCGCCGCCAGATGCCCCGCGTCACCCGCGAGCCCATCACTCAGGTCGAGCATCGCCCTGGCACCCTGCGCGGCCAACCAGATCCCCGCGGGGATGCGCGGCACCGGATGCGCGAACGCCACCCGAGCGCCCGCGGGGACATCTCCCCCCCCTTGGAACGCCAGCAAGCCGGCTCGTGACCCACCGAGTGCACCGGTCACCCAGAGCTGGTCACCCGGTGCGGCGCCGTTCCGCCAGACGGGGCGGACAGCGGTACCGAAGACCGTGACGGCGAGCGAGAGCACCGCCCCACCACTCAGGTCGCCACCGATGACCTTCGCGCCGACGGCCAGCGCGGCGTCACCGACACCGCGCATGCACTCGGTGGCGAGATCGTCGTCGGAATCTGAAGGGATCGTGATGGCAACGACTACACCGGTGGCGCTCGCACCCATCGCGGCCATGTCGGAGAGCGCCGCGGCGGTGGCACGCCAGCCGATCTCGCGCGGCGTGAGCCACGCCCGGCGGAAGTGGATCCCCTCGACGGAGATGTCGGTCGAGACCACGAGTTGGCCATCACCATGCGGGATCAGGGCAGCATCGTCACCGATCCCGCCGACGGCATTCCCCAGCGCCGCCACGATCTCGCGGATCCGGTCGAACTCCCCTCCCCCCCCTCCACCGAGCGCGGAGATCAGGGTCATCGGGCGAGCCTCACCCGGATGAGCCCATCCAGGGTACCGACCCAGAGGTAGTTGTCGTCGACGGCAAGTGCGGTGACGGGCGCCGGCAGGTCGCGTCCGACGGAGAGTGCCGCGATCACACCGGTCCCCACCTGGACGAGCACGGCGCCGCGGTCGCCCGCGACCCAGATGCCACCGCGTGCCACCGCCATCTCACGGAGGCGGCCGGCCTGGGGCGTGAGATCGGGACCGGCCGACCAGACGCCGCTCAACGGGTCGCGCCAGAGCACTCGTCGCGCATTCAACACGATCAACGTGTCACCAAGTGAGCGGACGGCGCCGACTCCAATGCCCGACGTGGCATCGATCGCGGCACGGCGATCCGGCTGGAGTGCGGAATCGCCGGCGACCATGAAGCGGAGTCCACGCGAGGTCGCAGCCCACAACGTGTCACCCCGCGCGTGGAGGTCGTACACGGCATCGAGCACCGGCACCAGCGGCCGCGTGACGATGCCCGCTGGATCGATCATCGCGAGGCCGCGCTCCATGCCGACCGCCACCCCGCCCTGCCACTGCGCGATGGTGAGCACGCGATCGTCGGTCAGGCCATCGCTCGTGTTCCATCGCTGGATGGCACCATCATCGAGGCCGACGCGCAGGACACCAATGTCGGTCGCGAGCCAGAGACGACGGAGATCGGGGACGATGCGGGTGATGCGATTGACACCCAGACCGAAGACGGCGTTGCCCTGGATACTGAGTGTGTGACCCAGATCAGTGTCCAGGAATTCGAGTGCGACCGGTTGGACCTGACCTCGATCGGTCGAGCCGACCCACACGCCGCTGGGCACCGCGACAACGGCACCGACCAGATTCCCGGAGATGCCTTGGGCGAGCGGCGTGGGCGTGATGCCGGCCACGTCGAACCGGAGCAGACCAAGCAGGTCGGTGCCGACCAGCCAGCCGTTGGTCGCCGGATCACGCGCGGCGCTGGTCAGGCGGCCGACGCGGAGGCCGGGTCCCTGCGCGGTGATCGCCGCCATGCTCCGCAGTTGTGGCATGGCATCGTAGGCATCCTCGAGTGTCGCGGCGCGCTTGAGCGCGGGGCCGGGGGTGACGCGCCGGAGGGTGCCGATGCGTGGCTGGACATACCAGCCGGCACTCGTCTCGACGAAGATGCCGTCCGGCACGGTCGGATCGACACCGAGCCCACGCGCGGTCCCCGGGAGCGGCACGCGATCCCATCGGTCGATCGTCGGATCGAAGTGCAGCAGCGCGGCGGGCTCGATCAGCCAGAGCGATTGATCGAGCGGGTCGAAGATGGCCTGAAAGACGCGCCGGAGTGCGTCGGGCGCGGGTGCCTCGAACAGCTCGCTCCAGCGGCGCTCGCCCTGCCGCCAGAGGCCGACCGACGAGGGATAGACGGCGTAGAGGCGCTCGAAGGAGGCGGTGACCGCCTGGATGGTTCGCATGTCGCGGAGCACCACCCGATCGTCGGGCCGGAAATCGGCGACCGGCACGCCCAGCCCCGCTCCCCCCCCCGACACCGCGGCGCCGCAGCCCGTGAGCGACATCGCGACGAGCGGCAGCGCGTACCACTTCATTGGGTCACGGGCCGCGGCAAATAGAGCAGGAGGTCCCGGAACTCGGTGTCCGGCTGCGCGAGTTCGTGCCACACCGCGGCGAGCCGCTCGACCACGTCCATCGGCCGCATCCCCACCACGCCACCCAGTCGTGCGACACGATCAGCCGCATCACCATGCGCCACCGCGCCCAGCGCGGCGGCCTCCCGGGCCTCGTCATGCCGGCACCAGAGCGCGCCGATGATGCCGGAGAGCACGTCGCCGCTTCCACCGGTCGCGAGACCGGGGTTCCCGCGAGCCACCGTGAGCGTGGTGCTCCCCCGCGAGGCGATCACGGTGGGCACACCCTTGAGCAACACGACCTGTCCCATCCGCATGGCGGCAGCGTGCGCCGCCTCCCACGGATCGTCGAGCGGAATGTCGGGGAAGAGTGCCCGGAACTCACCCGGATGCGGGGTGAGGATCGTCGGAATGCCAACGAGCATGGTGGCGAGTGCGGTCGCGTCGCCGGCGAATGCCTGCAACCCGTCGGCATCGAGCACCAATCGGCCGGCGTGGGCGATGACGCCTTCGACCAATGCGCGCACACCAGGCTCACGCCCCAAGCCGGGACCCACGATCACCACATCGGCGGAGCGCACCAACTCCAAGAGGGACTCGTCCGGTGCGCCATCCCATCGGGTGCACAACACCTGGACATCGGGTTCGGCCGCAGCGAGGATGATGGCGGATGCGGTGTCGGTCGCGACGTGCACCAGCCCCGCCCCACTTGCGAATGCGGCCCGTGCCACGAGACGCGCGGCGCCAGTCATCCCCTCGCGCCCGCCCACAATCACCACGCGTCCCCGCGTCCCCTTGTGGTCATCGACCACGAACGGACGGTACGCCGCGCGCGCATCCGCAAGGTCAAACACCACCGGCCACTCCGGGTCCGCTGCCGGCAGGCCGATCTCGACGACGTGCAGGTCACCGACCAGGTCGCGCGCGCGCAAGTGACCCCGACGGACCCCGCCGAAGGTGACTGTCCGGTCGACCGGGTGTGCTCCCATGTTGGCACCGCTTCCCAAGTCGAGGCCGGTCGGTGCATCGATCGCGACGATCGGCACGTCGAGTGCGCAGAGTCGCTCAAGGAGGGCCACGACATCC
>JBDTNH010000129.1:0-5596 GCA_039933845.1 Gemmatimonadota bacterium | reverse complement strand
AGTTGACCCGCATCACCCAGCAGGAATCTGACCTGCCCCGCCACCCCGTTGCGTTCGGCATTCCCCTCCGCGATCGGGATGGACTCCTCGTCGATCTCGACCCCCACCGCCGACGAGGCGCCGAGCAGGGCGGCGGCGATGGCGAGCACGCCACTGCCACTGCCGAAATCGAGCACCATGTCCCCCCCCCGAACGTGCCGCTCGAGGAGGGTGAGGGCGGCACGAGTGCTGCCATGCTCGCCACTGCCGAACGCCGATTCCGGGTCGAGCACCAGCACCACCTCCGTGGCCGCAGGCTCGACGGGCAGCCACGACGGGGTGAGCACCAGTCGCCCGAAGCGGCGCGTGACAATGCCATCGCGCCAATGCACGGACCAATCGACCGGCACAATTGGTGTCACCGTGGTCGTCACGTCGGTGAAGTGGTCGGCAAGCTCGCGCCCGAGCACCTGGCCATCCAAATCGCTCGATGCGACGGCGCGAATGCGCCCTGACGCCAGCTCCTCGACGCCATAGCCCGTGGCTGTCACGACGGTGGCTGCGACGGCATCGGTGTCTTCGGGCCTGCACGTGATGTCCATCTGCCACCAGGAACCGCTCATGCGCCGAGGGCTTCCTTGAGCTTGCTCCAGAACCCATGACTCTCGTCAGGACCCTCGGCCTCATGCTCGGCGAGTTGCTCGAAGAGCGCACGCTGCTCGTCGTTCAGGTGTTTCGGTGTCCAGAGATGCATCCGGACATTCAGCGCGCCGACACTGCTGCCACCCAGCCGCGGCAGCCCCTTGTTGCGGAGCGTGATCACCGCGCCGGATTGGGTCCCAGCCGGAATGGCAACCGATTCATCACCCCACGGCGTGGGCACCGTCAGTTCGGTGCCCAGCGCGGCCTGGGAGAACGCCAGCGGAAGATCGATCCAGAGGTCATCGCCCTCGCGGGTGAACCGCTCGTCGGCCTTGACCTCGATCACGACCTGCAGGTCTCCCGGGGGACCACCGCGCACACCGGCCGCGCCCTGGCCACGGAGATTGATGTAGTTGTTGCTCGCCACACCAGCCGGAATGTCGACCGCCACCGTGCGCTCCGTCTTGATCCGGCCCTCGCCACGGCAGACATCACACGGCGTCCGGATGGTTTGGCCCTCACCATGACAGGTGGGGCACGGCCCGACCTGCACGAACTGGCCAAACATCGAGCGGGCCGCGCGGCGCACCTCGCCGGTGCCACCACAGGTTCCACAGCTCACGGGGCGAGTGCCCTTGCCCGCTCCCGAGCCCTTGCAGCTCTCACAGCCGGTCATCGCCTTGAGCTTGATGCTCCGCTTGGTGCCGGTGGCCACTTCCTGCAGCGAGACCCGGGCCGTGACGCGAACATCCTGCCCGCGACGGGGATCGCCACCGCTTGCGCGGCCGCCGAAGATCCCGTCGAGGCCACCCATCCCGCCGAAGTCACGCATGAAGATGTTGAGTGCCTCGGCCAGGTCCACGTGATGGAATCCCCCCCCCCCAGATCCACCACCCGCGCCCGGCATGGTGCCGAACCGGTCGTAGTGGGCGCGCTTGTCCGGGTCGGCGAGCACCTGGTAGGCCTCGCTGATGTCCTTGAACGTCGCCTCGGCCTCGGGCGAGTTGTTCCGGTCGGGATGGAACTCCATCGCCAGTTTGCGATAGGCCTTCTTGATGTCGGCCTCGGTGGCGTCACGGAACACGCCAAGGGTCTGGTAGAGATCGGGCTCACTCACTGCAACAACCCTTCCACGAGTCGGCCGGTGTGCTCCACCAAGCCAAGGATCTTGTCATAGGGCATCCGTGTCGGACCGAGGACGCCAATCACGCCGGTGGCCCCGGCGCGACGGTAGGTGCTGGTGACGAGGGTGAAGCCCGCCAATCCGGGATCGCCGTGCTCCGCCCCGATGGTCACGACCAGCCCGCCACGACGCCGCTCTGCGAGCGCTTCGCGGAGCGCGTCACGACGCTCGGTCAGACTCAGCAGGCCGCGCATCTGTTCGCTGGAGGCGAACTCCGGTTGCTCGATCAGCACGCTCGCGCTGCCGAACAGGACACTGTCGCCCTGCTCCGGGATATCAAGCAGCCCCTCGCCTTCGGCGATGACGATGTCGAGCAATTCGCGCGTGGTGCCCTCGCCGACGTCGCGAAGGCGTTCGGCGAGCGTCAGGCGAATCTCGCGGATGGTTCGACCACCGAGTCGCTCGTTGAGGAGGCGCTGCACGTCCTCGACCTGCGTCGGCACCACGGTCACGGGCACGCGCACATAGAGTGTGCGGAGTGCACCGCTCCGCAGGTTGAACACCATCAGCAACCGGTCGCTCGCGACGGGGACCAAGTCGAACCGCTCGAGCACGATCTCCTCGAGCGCGGGTGCGACGGCGACGCCGAGCTCCTGGGTGAGGATCCCGAGCACCTGCGCGGCACGGTGCAGCAGTTCTTCCGTGGCCCGTGACGCCGAGCCGAGTTCGACCTCGAGCGTCTCGAGGTGGCGATCATCGGGTGGGGTGCGGCGCACGATCGCATCGACGTAGAGCCGGTACGCCCGATCGGTCGGGATCCTGCCGGCCGAGGTGTGCGCCTGGAAGAGAAAGCCCTTCGACTCCAGGTCGCTCATCGTCGAACGGATCGAGGCAGGCGACAGCCCAAGCTGAGACCGTCGGGCAACGGTCTGGCTCCCCGCCGGCTCGGCGGTGCTGATATACGTCTCGATCACCGCCTCGAGCACCTGCCGCTCGCGGCCGCTCAACGACTCAAGTTCTGCCATTCCTGAAAGTTAGGACCCCCCGACCCCGGCCACCAGCGCATCGAGCCGGAGCCACCCCTCGGCGGTCAGGCGAATCCGGTCGCCGTGACGGGTCGCCCAGCCGGCGCCAAGCCACGAGGCAGCCTGCGCGGGCGGGAGCTGTCGGGCCGGCAGCCCCCCATCAGTCCGGAGCCCGAGATAGATCGACTCCAGCGCAATCTGCGCGTCCGAAAGGGACTCGACACCCTCGGTGGTACTCCGACCGCCAAGAATCGCTCGCTCCCAGGCAGCCCAGTCGCGGATGTGCCAGCGACGGCTGCCGCCCAGAAACGAGTGTGCGCCCGGGCCGAGGCCAAGAAAGTCGACCCCCGACCAGTAGGCACTGTTGTGAACAGCCCGGCGGCCCGGCAGGCCGGCGTTGGAGACTTCGTAGTGCTCGAACCCGGACTCGACCAGCCGCTGATGCGCCAGCAGGTATTCCGCCGCGTAACGCTCATCGGTCGCGAGAATCGTCTCGCCCCGCGCGCTCCACCGGCCGAGTGGCGTGGCGGGTTCGACCGTGAGGCCATAGAGCGAGATATGATCCGGTCGGAGCGCCAGCGTCAGCTCGAGGTCGCGTGACCAGTCGCGATGCAGCTCATAGGGCAGCGCGAAGATCAGGTCGAGCGAGAGATTTTCGAATCCCGCTTCGCGCAGCATGGCCACCGCGCCTTGCACCTGATCTGCCGTGTGCGTCCGATGCATCCAGGTGAGCACGCCGGGATCGTGTGATTGCACGCCGAGCGAGACGCGATTGATGCCCGCCCCGCGCCATGCCAGGGCCGCGGTCATCGTCACATCATCAGGATTCACCTCGATGGTGACCTCGGCGTCATCAGCAATTGGCACAGCATCGGTGATGGAATGGATGAGGGAAGCGAGGGCGATCGGATCGAGCCGAGACGGAGTACCCCCCCCGAGGTAGAGGGTCTTGAGCTCGGTCCAGTCCGCCACGGGTGAGTCGGTCCGGTATCCTCGCCATTCGGCGAGGGCCGCCTCGACGTATCGGGCACTCGGCACCTCGCGCCGCACCGCGATGGCGAAGTCGCAGTACGAGCAGCGCCGGGCACAGAACGGGATGTGAATGTAGAGGTGCATGCCTGCAATATCGGCCTACCGGACGCTGCGCCGAAACAGCGCGCCTGGCAGTTGCTCGGCGAGGCCCCCGAGTTCCAGGCCGAGAAGCACGCCAAGCAGCGTTCCGATGGGGAAGCCGACCCTGAGGGCGAGCTCATCGACATGCTGCGTCTCGATGGTAAGGAAGTCGAACACGCGCGCCTCCTCCGGCGAGAGCGTGCAGGGCGGCGTCAGCGGTTCGGGAACGCCCGGTGCCAGTCCGAGCAAGGCCGGGAGATCCTCGACCGAGAGGATCGGAGTGGCACCGTCACGGACCAATCGATTGGTCCCGACCGAGGTCGGCGACGTGATGGGCCCTGGAACGGCGAGCACGTCCCGCCCCTGCTCCAACGCGCACTCCACCGTGATCAGGGTGCCCGATCCCACCGCGGCTTCGACCACCACCAGGGCACGTGAGAGACCGCTGATAATGCGATTGCGACGTGGGAACGATCCCTGACTCGGCAGGGCACCGGGTGGATGTTCCGAGATCAGCAGGCCCGCGTCCCGAACTCGTCGATACAGCTCCCGATTGCGCGCCGGATAGATCACATCGACGCCGGCCCCGAGCACGCCGATCGTGAAACCTCCCGCATCGAGTGCGGCTGCTTGCGCCACCGCGTCGAGCCCGCGCGCCATACCGCTCACCACCACGACGCCAACCCGGACCGCCTGCTCGGCAAGACGGGCCGCGAGGTCGGCGCCGTAGCGGGTGTGTGAGCGACTGCCGATGATCGCGACCGCTGGCATGCTCAGCAGTTCGAGATGGCCGGCGGCAAAGAGGATCGGTGGCGGATCGGGGATCGAACGCAACGCCGAGGGGTAATCGGAATCCGGCGGGACCAGAACCTGCTGCCCGGCCTCACGCGCACGCTCCAGCATCGACTCGGCCTCGTCGCGCGAACCGCGCTGCAGCAAACGGGCGAGCCGCGCGGAGATCTGGTCGACATGGGTGAGGGCGATGCGTGGGGCATCCAGCACCTCGACGGCGGTGCCGAACCGCTGCAGCAGATTGGCGAGGCGACGGCTGCCGAGCCCTGGGGTGGTGGCGAGTTGCAACCACGCCGCGCGTTCAAGCGGGTCAGTCGTGTCCCGGGTCGGTCTCTCCCCAGTCGAGGTCCCAGTCATCATCGCTGTGGTCATTCGGCTTGCTGGGCTCCGGATTGGGGTCGTCGTCGGCACGCGCCTGCTGGACAATCGTCCAGAGCGCTTCCTGCAATTCGTCGAGCCCGGTTCGCGCGGCAGAGGAGATCGCGAGCGTGGCAATCGCGCCATGCGTGTTGATCTCCGGCAACGGGTCGCCGTCGAGCACCAGGTCGCGCTTGCTGAACACGACCAGGAACGGCTTGGTCGCCAGTTCGGCCGAGTGCGACGCCACTTCCCGCCGGAGCTGCGCCAGCACGGCCTCGGGATCTTCGGCATCGAGCGGCACCAGGTACAACAGCACGCGGGTCCGTTCGATGTGCTGTAGGAACGTGAGACCGAGTCCCTTCCCCTCGTGCGCGCCCTCGATGATGCCCGGAATATCGGCGACGACGAAGGTGCGCGAGCCGCTCAGGGCGACCACACCGAGGTTCGGTTCGAGCGTCGTGAAGGGATAGTCCGCGATCTTCGGACGCGCGGCGCTGATCACGGACAGCAGGGTGCTTTTTCCCGCATTCGGCTCGCCGACCAGGCCGACATCGGCGATCAG
>JBDTNH010000128.1:0-5610 GCA_039933845.1 Gemmatimonadota bacterium | reverse complement strand
CGCCGAGCACTGGATCCACCTGCGCACCACCAACCCCATCGAGAGCACCTTCGCCACCGTGCGCCTCCGGCAGCGGGTCACCAAGGGACCTGGCTCGAGGGCGGCCGGCGTGGCGATGGCGTTCAAGCTCATGGAGTCCGCACAGGCCCGCTGGCGTGCAGTGAACGCACCCCACCTCGTCGCCTTGGTCCGCGCCGGCGCCGCGTTCAGGAACGGCGTACTCCTCGAACGACCCGGCGAATCAACCGAGCAGAGCGGAGGTGATCAACAAGTCGCGTGACACGCCGATCCACAGACCTCCGATCTTGCTAACTGTCAAGCGGCGAGGGTTTCGGGCTGCTTGTTCGGTGGTGGGAATGCTATGGCCTCGTTGTAGGTCTGGCCGGTCTGGAGGCAGTGGAACAGGCAGCCGATGAGACGGTTGAACACGTTGCGCAGCGCGGCGGCGTGGCGGTCTCCGTGCTCACGGCGGTGGTAGTAGAGCGTGCTGGCGCCTGGTGAGTGCGTGGCGGCTACGAACGCCCAGACGAACCCGGCGGCGGCCAGGCGGTTGTTCTTCACCCGCCGGTGGGTGACTGACAGGCTGCGGCCTGAGGCTCTGGTGATCGGTGCCGAGCCGGCGTAGGCCTTCAACGATCGGGCGTCGGCGAACCGGTTGCGGTCGTCGCCGATCTCGGCGAGCACTCGGGCACCGGTGAGATCACCCAGCCCGGTGAAGCTGGTGATGATCGCGTAGTCAGGATGCTGCGCAAAGGCCTCCGCGACAGCATGGCCGAGCTGGTCGACGCTGTCGCACTCAGTGTTCAAGGTGGCGAGCAAACGCAGCGCCTGGACCCCCATCGCTTCTTCCACCATCGGGTCTTGACGCAGCTGCGGCCGACGAAGGTCCTGGTGGAGCCGCTCGGTGAGTTGGTCCACGCCGCGCTGGCGCCCGCCCCGCCGCAACGCGGCAGCGATGCGGGCCTTGGTCAGCTTGGCCGTAGCCGTCGGGGTCGGCGCGATCGCCAACACAGCACGGGCATCGGCGGTGGCCAGGTTGGTCGCGTTGCCCCCGGCGAAGGCGCCCAGGAATCCTGGGTGATATTCGCGCAGCAGTGAACGGAGCTCGTTGCCGGCCCGGGTGCGCCGCCACGTCGCGTCCTGGTGAGCCCGCGCCAGCACCGCGATGGCGCGGGCCAGCTCGGTGTCGGCCGGCAACGGTCGGTGCATGTGGGCGTCGGTGCGCAAGATGTTGGCCAGGGTCATCGCGTCCAGGTGGTCAGACTTCTTCCGTGCCACCGAATGCCGCTCTCGATACCGGGCCACCGCCATCGGGTTGATCGGATAGATCGGCCGACCGGTTGCCCGCAGTGCGGCAACCAGCAGCCCGCGCGAGGTCTCGATCGCAACTGGGACCGGTTCCCCCTCGCTATCGCCAGCATCGGCCAGCATCGCGGTCAACTCCGCGAAGCCGGCAACCGAGTCTGCGATGCGCCGCTTGGCTACGAGTTTCCCGTCAGCGTCGACCACAGCGACGTCGTGATGCTTCTCCGCCCAGTCGATCCCGCAGTACAACTTCTCCACCTAGCTCACCCTCTCCATCTAGTCGGTGATGCTCTGTAGGCCAAAGACCCTGGTGAGAACGTGCGGCGCCCTAATGACGAGGCTCGATGGCCTGCCCTCCGATTGAGCCGTTCACGACCCCAGCGACGCGCACGGCCCCGGTCTTCGCATCAGAGCTCACAGGCTCCCGAGTAGCCAGGTATGTGCCGTGCGCGCGGGCTCGAACCATGATCAACACCCTGTGCCAACAGGTCACGACAACGACCCCGGACACGCCGCCCGTCTGTGGAGAGGGCTCAAACCGTTCCCGAGTCTTGACAAGGTATCCGCACCCGGGATCGCCGTCGTTCAAGACTCATTAGGTCTTGACGATTCCTCCCAGAATGCCTCGATCCCTGGTTGCCAGACCGATTCCCAGAACCCAGCCAGACGGCGTCGCGTGGAGTGGCGACTGACCGCCAGAGACCCCGATTGCCCCCGAACTTCTAGGAGTTATCGCACGACCTCTCACGTCGAGACAATCGAGAGTGACTGGGCGACCGATTTCAGAGTGCTTCTGGGCCGTGGTCGGGCTGGACCTCGGCTGGCGAAAGGAGGCGCTCCCGCTCCGCGGCGATCACCTCACGGGCCCGGTCGGCCTCTGACACGTCTACGGCCTCGGGCGAGCTATCGGCGGTGTCGCTGCCTCGTGCGAAGTCGTCGAACAGTGCACGTTTGCGAGCCAATGTCTCGGTGATCCGCTGGTCGACGCCTTCCTCGGAGAGCAGCCGGTGGACTTGGACGGTTTCGAGTTGGCCCATGCGGTGCGCGCGGGCGATCGCCTGCCACTCGGTTGTCGGCTTGAGTTGGGGCTCACAGATCACGACAACCGATGCCGCCTGGATGTTGAGTCCAACGCCGCCGGCGATGATCTGGGACACGAGCACGGCCCCGTGTCCGGCGGCCGAGAACTGGTCGACCATGTGTTGACGATCCGCGGCCGGTACGGAGCCGGTGAGTGGGCCAATTGCCATACCCGGCAAAGCCTTCGCAACCGTATCGAGAGCGTCGCGGAAATGGGAGAACACGATGACCCGGCGCCCGTTGTCCTTGGCCTCCCCGACGATCTCGATGAGTCGTGCAACCTTGGCCGACTTGTGGCCCTGAGACATCGCAGCCTGGCGCATCGCCATGAAGTTCCCGTCGATGACCGCGTCGCGATACGCGGAGGCATCCTCGTGGGACATTGGTAGCCACTCCTCCACTTCGACAAGGTCGGGCAGCTCTAAGAGGACGTCCTCTAGGTTCCGTCGCAGATAGGCCGGCGCTACCTGGCGCCTGAAGCGTCTGGGTGCGAGTTCGTCGGCGTCGATGACGAGGTCGGGGCGGAGGTAGCCAACGAGGTTGCGGAACTCATCGATGCGGTTCTCTAAGGGGGTGCCGGTGAGCAGGATGGCCCGGTCCGCCGAACTGAGCACCCGAGCGGCACGTTCGGCTCTCAACGTGGCGGGGTTCTTGATGTAGTGCGCCTCGTCAACCACGACGCACCCCAGATCGAGGATCGCGTGGACCTGATTCTCGAACCAGGCGAGGGTTTCGAAGGTGGTCACGGCGACTCCGCCGTTGCGTGCCCAGTCACGCGCGGCACCCTCGCGGGACGGGCCGTGAATCCTGTGCGGTCGAAGCGTCGACTTCGATGCCACTTCCCGCATCCAGTTGGTCACGACCGCTGCGGGACAGATAACGACCGCATGGTGGGAACCTTTAGCGCGAAGGTGCGCCAGGACCGCGAGCGCCTCGACGGTCTTCCCGAGCCCCATCTCATCCCCGATGATGACTCTGCGCTGCACCAAGGAGAATCGGGCGCCGAAGCTCTGGTAGCCGCGCAGGGACACTGGGAGGTGCTCCGTGTCGAGTTTGAGATCCCGGACAGCCTCGACGATGTCATCTGGAAGGTCTCCATGCGCCTTCTGCTCGTCTTCGGTGAGGAACCCCAGCTCGTCCAGCATGGCGAAGTAATCGGCGGGGCGCGCCAGGAAATCGTCCCAAGGATCGGCTGTCGCCGCGACGTTGACTGCGCGTGCGAGGCCCTGCGCTCGCCGCAGTACCGACTGTACGTCGTCACGGAAGGCTGCCACGGAGCGGGCGCCGGCGCCGAGCACGGCCAAGTGGGTGACCGCGGAGTCCATCGCGCGGGCGAGTGCGCCCAACGCCTCCGCACGGGCCAAGTCAGTAACCGCCCTCTTGGTCAACCGGATCGCGTCCCACTCCCCTAGTCGCCGCAGAAGCTCGCTTGTTCCTGGCGCTTTATCCTTGATATTGATTCGTGTCGGCATCTCGTCGTAAGTGGTCTGCCAGAGGGTCTGGGCAGCACCACGCATACGGGTGGCGGTCGTCGCTCCGATGCCGGGCAGCTGATCGATCCGATGTCCGCGGTCCAAGACCATCAACACGGTGCTCATACCGGCATCGGTCAGCGCTCCGATCCGCAGCCGGTCACGCGTGGCTTCCCGGAGGCGCTCGACCGGCATTTCGGCCAAGAGTTTGCGCGTCTCCGCGCGACGGACCTCGTTGCCCGCAGCCACGGCGACGGAACGGAGGATCGGCTCCAGCTTTAAGGCCTGCTTGATGGACGCGATCGCGCCGGGAAGGTCGGCGACGGTGGCGGCCGCGAGGGTCTCGCGGTCTGTACCGGGATCACCGAGCTGAGGAGCAAGTCCGACCCAATCGGCGAGGGCGTCAGAAACGGGGATTTCCGTCGCAGGCGGCGCCCGGGGAACGAGGTGGGCCAGCCACCCCTCAAGATCCGAAGTTTCGGCCCACTGAACGAAGGCGGTGAGGAAGTCGGCTGCTGCTCGACCCGTCTGCCGCTTCTTCTTGCCGATGAAGAAGCGCCGAGCACCGGCGACCGCGCGAAGGTCGTGGGTTGCGGTCGCCACGTCGCTGGTGAGCCGCGCGAGGATCGTTTCGTCGTCGGGCGAAAGGGGCTGCTGGTGGGTCTGCCGAGCCACGTCGCCAATGAGTTGCGCATCGTTCGCCCGAAGCGGGATCACAACCCAGGCTGGCGTCCCCTCCTGCCGAACCTCGACAGCCGACCCGCGCATGGATTCGACCGCGGCATTCGCTGCCTGTTCGACGTCGGCGCGCTCGTCTTTAATGGCGCCCGCTTGGCCCACCCAACCAGCCACCAGCGCAGTGATCGCGCGCAGTCTATCTCGGTCGTCTCTTTCCATCTTCTTCATCTGTTCGTGGGGCATACTCCGGAAGATTAGCGTCGAACGCCGACGCCGCAGCCCAAAGTCGCCGTGTCCCAGGTCTCCACTATGTTGGCTACAGTCGATGAGAGGAAGTCAAACGTGCTGCTTGAAGACCTCAAGCCGGGACTACGCCTGGACGGGCTCATCCCCGGCGAGGTTGTCACCGTCATTGCCGCCCAGTGGCACGGCTCCGCCGCCGTTGAGCTCACCTACAAGACGACGGCCGGCAGCCTCGGGCAGCAGGTGGTTTTCCGCAAGGACGAAGCCACCCTGACCGTCGCGCAGACCGGTAGCCGCGCTTTCGACGCGAACGCCAGCGACTTCAAGCTCGCGGCGGAGGCACAACGGATCACCCTGGCCGGGTTGTTCGACCCCATGCTGGCCGTCGCGAACAGTGAAGTTCAACCGCTTCCACACCAGATCCGAGCGGTGTACGGAGAGCTCCTGCCGCGCACGCCCCTTCGGTTCCTACTGGCCGACGACCCCGGCGCGGGCAAGACGATCATGGCTGGGCTGTATATCAAGGAGCTAATCCTGCGCGATGACGTCAAGCAGTGCCTCATCGTCGCGCCGGGTGGCCTGGTGGAGCAGTGGCAGGACGAGCTGTTCTTCAAGTTTGGGCTGCGGTTCGGCCTGCTGACGAACCAGCTGATCGACGCCAACTTCAACCACAACGTCTTCGATTCCAACCCTCTAATGATCGCGCGCATGGACCAGCTCTCCCGCAACGAAGGACTCCAAGCGCAGCTGCGGGAGACGCAGTGGGACCTGATCGTCGTCGACGAGGCGCACCGCATGGGGGCTCACTACTTCGGCGGCAAGCTGGAAAAGA
>JBDTNH010000127.1:0-5671 GCA_039933845.1 Gemmatimonadota bacterium | reverse complement strand
CGGCGAACTGCACCGCGAGCGCATTGGGCCTGAGTTGCTCTTGGGACTTCTGCTCCTAGCCGCAGCTTCCATCCAAGCGACATCCGAAAAGAAGGCGCTCATCCACAATCGACCATCGCGAGGCGTTATGAAGCGGACCCTGATGTTTCCGGCGTGCACTCTACTGCTTCTAGGTGTGGCTGCGACGAGCACCGCGAATGCTGAACAGACGGCGTGTAACAACAAGATGTGTAGAAGTACCGGTCAGACAGGTGAATTCGGTACCGTAGAGTGAGCAGCTCAGGTAAACGGCCCCACGAGTCACTGCACTCTGAACCTCACAGAAACATCCTGCCCGCACTCGGGGGGCTGCATCGGCTAGCACCAACACGGTGTGTCCGGTCCATCGGATGCGATGGTCCGGACACATCGCCCCTCCAGGCCAAAAGGTCGTCCCATGCCTCGATCAGCGTCCGCCATAACGACGACCTGCCTTGTCTTGATGGCGCTCGTCGGTGGGTTCCTGACTGTTAACACGTTTCGCACACGCCCCGTCGTCACTCACGACACGCGGTTGCAGTCTGGTGGCCGTGTACGGCTGATTGTAGTGGCACCAACGAGCCAATCAGCGCGGTTGAACGCAGTGGTTGGTGCAGCGATCGAATCGCTCCGTGCCGCGGCACAACGTCAGGGTGACATGTTTGAAACGGTCGGAGTATCAGACAACTGGCTGGTTGCCTCCGGCCTCCGGGACCTCGAAGCGCTGGGTTCTTTTGATGAAGTAATCGTCGGGAGGAACTGGCTGAATCATGGAGTCGAGCGCTACATTACAAACCTTGGCGGTCGGGCAGTCGTTCCCCAACTGGTTCTAGTGCATCAGGTAATCGGCACCGATTCGATCCCTTTTACTTACGGGCCTGTGACTCAGCTGTACCGCGCCGCGGGGATGTTGGAAATTATTGCCTGGTCGGAACAAGGTTTCCCGTTTGATGTCTCCTCCACTCGATTGGATCGCTCCCTCCAAGCGGAGAGTGTGTTACCATGACTCATAAGATCGTGCTCGCGCTAGTCGCGATGGCCTTCACCGGATGCGCGGGTGGCGATGCTAGTCGTAGTCCTCAATTCGCCACTCAAGCGATCGGCCAAATCGATACTCTCGCCCCACCGACCGAAGCCGGATTTTTCCTTCTATCGGGTGGACAGTTCTTTGGTGGGGGGATAGCTCTCGCCGAGTGGAGCACTTCACTGGTCCATTTCTTTGATGCTACCGGCCGATATGTCGGAGATGCCGGGGGCCGGGGGGAAGGCCCGGGAGAATTCGGTCGGATCGGTCTAGCTCAAGTTGTGAGGGGAGACCTATACATTAGTGATGCCGCCTCCGGGCGCGTTGCCGTCCTCGATACGGACCGGCAACTCAAACAGACGATAATACTGGCATCAACCACGGATGGCCGCCGGCTTTCCCTGAGTGGTGTGTTTGGGGATGGGGCCTTGCTCACGTCGGCCCGGCCACGGGAACCGGCAATGTCGGGAGGGGCGTCGGCACCGAGGTTCGATCTGGTGTTGCTTGATGCCGAAGGGAAGGGTGCACGGATTATCGGGAGTACCGTTGGGGCTGAATACGTGGTGCGCACTTTCGATAGGGGCGGCGCGATGTATCCCTCGGTTTTCGGGCGGACGGGCGGCGTCGCCGCTCGAGGCGACAATTACTACGTCTACGACCCTGCTGCCGAGATCGTCGAGCGCTTTGATCGAGATGGTAGGGTCACCGGGAAGTTTGGGAGATCGGGTGCTGGATCCGTTCTCGGTGAGGCGGACCGACAGGCGGTGCGTGCTCGACTGATCGCCGAGACTCCAGCTGAAGAACACCCAGGCGAAATGTTCGATGAATCACCCATTCCTGCACAGCTCCCTCGCTACGGCTGGGCTGGGTTCCGCCCCCGGAGTCCGTTCGTGGTCGGAAACGATGGAAGCGTTTGGATTGTTCAGTACGGTGGAGTCCACGATCTGGTGCCACGCTGGGAGGTGTACGACAGTGCACAGGTATTTCAGGGAGTGGTTGCTGGACCCGAACGATCGTGGCTCCATGCGCTCGATCAGGGGAAAGCCCTGCTAGTGATTCGGGATCCCGATGGTGTGGAGACCGCCGGAGTGTGGCAGGTCCCATTGCCAACGCAGCAGTGAACGGGGCCACGGGGGACTTGGCCGTTTGTCCGATTTGGATGCAGATCTGCTCTAGAGTAGCGCCGATTCCGAGTCACTCGGTCGCGTGCGGCCCTTCAGAATCCGCACTGCGGTGCGCCGTCGAGTCGCTGATGGGAATGGTGTTCAGACGACAACTCCCGCGCCCCGGCCTAGAAGCAACACTCGATTTCTCATCCCCCCGCAAACCACCCCACCGCCTCTGCGCCATACACCGGCTGCACCACGCGGCCGTGCTTCGGGAACGGTTTCCCCGCGTTGAGCCCGACCCGTTCGCACCACCGCTGCACCCGCTTCGCCTCCGTCACGTGGCGGACCACCAGCCGCACCTCGTCGCCGCGTGAACACGCCGCACTCCCCGATGCGGTCAAGCGATCCCGTGACCGCCAACGGATGTAGCCCGCCCGCGCAAACAACGCCCGCAACCGCTCCTCCGCCGCGCGCACGCGACGCGTGTTGTCCTGCCTCGACATGATCCCCTCCTCACGTGTCTGACAGCTGGGAATGACGACCGGGAGCACACCATCGGCTCCCGATCATCCCTGCCACCGCGCGAGCCTGCTCAGGCGACCGCCTCGACGCGGCCATCTCGCCGAGACGTGGCCGTAAGGCCGCGGTTTGGTCCGGCTCCCACTAAGCAGAGGCGGCAGGTGTCCGCTCCTCCCCTCCCTCCGCACGCATCCCAAGTGTGCCTCGCCCAAGTGAGTTGCCTTTCCCAGAGAGGGCACGGTATATTACCGGGGTCTGCACGGGAGTATCACGTGATTGTCGCATTGCCCTTATGACGGAGCCGAGATGGCCACCACGCTACGGATCGAAGCAGAGCTGAATGACACCACCAGTATCCAGCAGGTGGAGCGCCTGAAGGCATTACTAGGCGCGGGGAACAGCGAACTGATTCGCAACGCATTGTTGCTCCTGGACTGGACAGTGGGTCAGGTGGCCGAGGGGCGTCAGCTGGCGAGCGTGTCCGATGGGTCGGTAGCTCGCGAATTCAGCATGCCGCTACTTGAGCGCGCGAGGGGACACACCCGAGTCAGCCTGGAGACGGCCGCGTTCGGGCGTCTCGTGGAGGCCTTGCGCGACCCACCCGAGCCAAGTGAGGCTCTACGAGCACTGGTCGCCGAGCACGGCGTCGCCCCGGCGTGAGCATCCGGGAGATCCAGGAACACGACAACATGGGCGGCTTCTCCTGCGGAGTTGCCGCCCTTGATGTCTACCTGCAGCGCCATGCGTACGTAAACCACGTGGTGGGCATCAGCCGTTGTTTTGTGCTGCCGCACGCCGACCCCGGTCGGGGAATCCTTGGCTTCTACACGCTCTCCGCCAAGTCCGTCGACGTGGGGACGGTGGGGCCGCACGTGGCTGCCACGCGATTGCCGCGATATCCGTTGGGTGTGATCTATATCGGGTCCTTTGCCGTCGAACAGCAGTCGCAGGGGCAGGGGTATGGGAGGCAGCTGATCGGCCACGCGCTCAGGACGGCGGGCGGCCTCATGTCAGAACTCGGCGCTGTCGGTGTCTACCTTGAAGCGCACGACGAGCGGGCACGCGCCTTTTATCTCCAGCACGGTTTCATCGACCTCGTCCCAGATGGTGAGGCGCCTTACCCGATGTTCTTGCCACGCGGTACGCTGCAGGCCGCCCTCTCAGGCAAGGCGCCATGAACCTCGTCCGGAAAGTTCGGGCGCTGCTTGTTGTAGCCGTCGCCTGGGGCGCCTTGACCGCATTGGTCTATACCGTCATCGCGAGCTTTACTTCGCTGGGCGGACCGCTGAGGCCCGGTCTCACCGACTTCCTGCGCACATTCGGTTTCGCTTGGGCCGTGTCGACGGTTTCGGGTCTCATCGTGGGCCTCGGATTGATGGCGGTGGCACGCGGCCGACGGCTGCAGGAGCTGAGCAACTGGCGGATCGCGGGAGCCGGAGCACTCGCGGGGTTCGTCCTCGTCCTCGGATTCATTGGGGTCTTTGAAGGCTTTCGCGACGCGAACCTCAGCCTCTGGTTGTACGAGTTCTTGCCCGCCGCCGTGTCGATCGCCCTCCTTACCGGCGCGTGCACACTCGTCCTCACCGCGATCGCGCGCCGCGGCGCGGACCGCGATCTCCTCGCCGATGTTGATGCGGTGGAGCTGCTGCCGCCGGGGTGAAGCTCCCCCGCCCGCGTAGTGCCAGTCGCTGATAGCGACTGCTCGGCACTGAGGCCGAGCCGTGGCTGTCAGGCCACGGTACCGGGCCATGTGGGCAAGGGCAATGATCCTGCACTCACGCGGAGCAAGGCGGGTTTACCCGCCTGTAGTGCCGAGCCCGGGCCATGTCATGCGCGAGCAGCGCGAGCGCGTGGCGGCCCGTGGGTCGAGCGGCACGGAGTAGGGGCGACCGCGCATCACATCGACCTCCGCACCCCCACCCGTAACCCATCGGGGCCAAACCAGATCTGCGGGCCAACCCGGTCGAGGACGCGCACGCTCACCACGCCGACAATCGCGCCCGCCACGACGTCGGAGAGCCAGTGGCGGTCGTCGTTCATCCGCGCGAACCCGGTGAGGGTGGCGCCTGAATAGAGCAGCACCCGCACCCAGGTGTGCGGTGTGTCGTCGGCGAGCGCGGTGGCCATGGCAAACACCACCGTCGTGTGGCCCGACGGAAACGAGGCGTTGCCGGAGAAGGGGTGATACGCCGATGCGTCCCCCCCCTCGTTGGGACGACTTCGGCCGACCGCCTCCTTGAGGACGAACGTCGCCGCACCACCCGCCAGGTACGCGAGTCCCGCGCGCCGACCGAACCGCTCGACGGCGGGTGCATGCAGCAGCCGCCCCGCCAACCACGTCCCACCGACAACCGGGAGCGCGTAGCGACCATCACCAAACGCGTTGCCGACACTCGCGAGATCATCGGTCAGTGGCGACCGCGCATCCTGAATGGTGTGACGCCACGACTCGTCGATCAGGAACGCAGTGACCAACGCGGCACCACCGACCACGGCGCCCAGCGGCGAGATGATCCGGCTACGATCGATTGGCACCGGCACGGCCTGCGCGCCGAGCGTGGGGGACGCCAGCACGAGGGCGAGGAGGGAGTGTGACCAGGCGCGGGCACCAGCAGTTGCCATCGGAGTCTCCGTGGGGGTAGCGTAACCTACCTGCCAGTCGCTAAGAGCCGCTTCTCGGCACTGAGGCCCTCTGCCAGTCGCTAATAGCGACTTCTCGGCACTGAGGCCCGGTAATACCGGGCCATGTGGGCGAGCGTGTGATCGATTGTCGACGCGGAGCAAGGCGGGTTTACCCGCCCTCTGTGCCGAGCCCGGGCCATGTCATGCGCGAGCAGAGCGAGCGCGTGACGGCCCGTGGGTCGGATGGAACCGATCGCGTGTCGGCGGCGCGTAAGGATATCAACATCCCGTCATGACCCCGCGTATCATCCCCACGGGCCCGTAAACCTTTCGGGCCCATCGCACGTCCTAGAGGGTGCCGACCAGCCGGTCGACCTTG
>JBDTNH010000126.1:0-5676 GCA_039933845.1 Gemmatimonadota bacterium | reverse complement strand
GCTGTCGCCGTTGGTGAACTCCGCGCCGAGCGGCGGGTTGGGGAGCACGTGGTAGGACAAGTGACAATGGAAGAGCCATCCCCCGGGGCGATTCGGTGACCAGGTGAGGTGCATGCTCTGCCCGGGTTTGAGCAACTCCGTGACCGCCATTCGGCGCTCGGCGTCGGAGTACAGCGTGTCACGACGCCAGTCGCCGCGCCCGTCGACCCGGAAGTAGAAGCCGTGCAGGTGCATCGGGTGCGGAGCCACCGAGGCGTTGAGCACCCGCCACCGAATCGAGTCGCCGACGGCGTACTGCAACCGTTCGGTGTCGGGCCAAGGCCGGCCATTGACCACCAGCAGTTCGCGGTCGAGGTCCGGATCACCGTTGGGCAACTTTCCATCGGTATAGCTGTCGATCACCATGATCCGGTCGGCCGGGATCGCCCCGGTCGCCGGGTCGACGATCAGCGCACCGTTGAGCTGCGCATCGTCATACAGCTGCTCGGCCAGCGGTGTGCCGGGCCGCGCGCCCCAGTACAGGTAGCTCCCCTCGGTTTCCGCGATGAATGTCCAGGAACGCGATGCTCCCGGCAGCACCACGACCGAATCGAACGCGGCCAATCCGATCTTGGACGTCAACCCGTGGATCGCCAGTGTGTCGTCGGTGGTGTTGTGCATCGACACTGCAATCGACGTCCCCGCACGCGCCCGCACCAGCGGCCCGGGCGTGGTCGGTCCGTGCCCGCGTTCGGCGAACACGAGGACATTGGCACCGGCCCGATCAGCCCCATTGGGATACCAGTCGCCCCGAACGATCTCGAGGTCGAGCCGCAGGGTGCCATCTCGTGTCACTCCCGCCGGGAGACGATTGTCATGCGTCGCAACGGTGGGGGTTGGCCCGGGAGCGGGCAACATCAGGAGCGCGAGGACCACTGCGGGTAGGAGCACCTGGGATCCGAATCGAGGAGGGTTGGGACGGCCAACTCTACCGCCATGAGATGAATACCGGTAGTCAAGTCAAGCGGTCGTGGTAATTCTCGGTTGACGTACCGAACTCGAAGCGCCGAGCGCTACGGCGTTCCGGCCGCTCGCACCGCGTTGATTGTCCCCGTCACCAACTCCTGACCAGCAGGCGAATCGTAGGTGGCCACCAGCTTCCCTGCCATGCCACCCTCGGTGAGGACCGAGGCGGTGCGCACCTGCACGATCACGCCCTTCCGGAGAATGCTCTCGTACCTGTCCGAGAGCGCGATCAGGCTGTCGCCGTGCATGGTCATGGTCAGCGGGATGGAGTCGCGACCAGCGAGCGACAGGTACCAATCGGTCCCCGCGGCCGACCCTTGCATCGTCGAGGGGACCGGGTCGGCGACTCCCTGGAGCACGTTGGTACCATGCCATTCGCCTGCAAAGTCGGCGATGGTGGGTGGAGGTGGCGGCGGTGGAGGTGGTGGCGGGGCCTTCGCCTCGCATGCAGCGAGCACTACACAGGCAGGGATCAGGGCGATCAGACGCATGATATCCTCCGGGGTGGTGCAGGAGGGGGGTAGGCGTACCTCGAAGCTACGCCCGATTTGGATCGCCGCAACCACCTCCAGCGCCGGCGGGCGGCATCGCGCCAGATCTGGGGTATACTATGGACAACATCCACCGGGAGCCGCATGACGCGCACCGCCTCTTGGCTGTCCCTCACCCTGCTCACCGCCGCCTGCACCCAAGCAGCGAAGCCGCCTGCCACGGAGGCCGAGCAGCTCACGACGATATTCACTCGCCAGGAAGTCCGCATCCCGATGCGAGACGGGGTCGAGCTGTTCACCGTCATTCTGACGCCGAAGAACGGCACCGATTCCCTGCCGTTCATCCTCTCCCGCACCCCCTACGGCACCGCCGGCTGGGGGGGGACGAGCCACATCGTCTACGGCTATCAGGAGTTGATCAAGGACGGCTACATCTTCGTCTTCCAGGACATCCGGGGCCGGAACCAGTCGGCGGGCACCTTCGTCATGAACCTGCCCCCCTGCCAGGCGCGTGGCGATGGCTGCGTCGATGAGGCCACCGATACCTGGGACACCGTCGAATGGCTCCTCAAGCACGTGCCGCACAACAACGGGCGGGTCGGGCAGCTCGGGATTTCCTACCCCGGGTGGACCACCAACGCCACGGCATTCGAACCGCACCCGGCCATCAAGGCTTTCAGTCCGCAGGCCACGATGGGCGATGTCTGGATGGGGGATGATTTCTTCCATCAGGGCGCCTTCCGATTGTCGTATGGGCTCGAGTACGCCTGGGAAATGGAAGCCAGCGCCGATGAAAGCATCCTGCCCGAGCCGGGACGCTACGACACCTACGACTGGTACCTCTCGTTCCCGACGCTCAAGGATCTGAGCACTGCGGTCGGGGCGGAGGCGTGGCCGACGTGGCGGCTGTTCGCCGCGCACCCGAGCTATGACTCCGTCTGGAGTTCGCGCGCGATCCCGGGTCGGCTCACACATGCGCCGGTGCCCACGCTCAATGTTGGTGGTTGGTGGGATCAGGAGGACATCTACGGTACCCAGCACGTCTATGCCGCGATGGAGAGCACCGATTCCAGCCACCAGAATTTCCTGGTGCTTGGGCCCTGGTACCACGGCGGCTGGTTCCTCGAGGCGGGTGATTCTCTCGGCGCCGTGCGATTCGGCAGCGCCACCGGTGAGACCTATCGCCGCACCATCGAGGCACCGTGGTTCGCGTATTGGCTCAAAGATCAGGGCGACGGGAAGTTTCCCGAGGCCAGGGTCTTCGACGCCGGCGCCCACGAGTGGCGCTCATACGACTCCTGGCCGGCGCCGGGTGCGGCAAAGCAGAATCTCTACTTCCAGGCCGACGGCGGCCTCTCATTCGACGCGCCCGCCGCTGCCAGCGGCTTCGACCAGTATGTGAGCGATCCGGCGCACCCGGTTCCCTACCGGCACCGGCCGATCGAGTGGACCTACGATCCGCGCGGCTCCAACTGGGACTATTGGATGACGGAGGACCAGCGCTTTGTGGACAGCCGCCCCGACGTGCTGGTGTGGCAGACGCCACCGCTCACCGCGGAGGTCACGGTCGCGGGATCGATCGCCGCCAAGTTGTTTGCCTCGACCACCGGCACCGACGCCGACTGGGTCGTGAAGCTGATCGATGTCTATCCCGACTCGATCGCCGAGCGGCCGCGGATGGGCGGCTACGAGCTCATGGTGGTGGGTGAGATCATGCGGGGTCGCTACTACAAGGGCTGGGACAATCCGCAGCCGATCCCCGCCAATGTCACGACGCCGTTCACGGTGGACCTGCACCAGCAGGCGTACACCTTCAAGCCCGGTCACCGCATCATGGTGCAGGTGCAGAGCACCTGGTTCCCGGTGCACGATCGCAATCCGCAGACCTTTGTGCCGAACATCTTTGGCGCAGCCGCCAAGGACTACCAGGCAGCGACGCATCGGATCTACCGGAACCGGGAGTATCCCTCTCACCTGGAGCTCGACGTGGTCAATGGCGCACCATAGCAACGTGCCGCCCCGCCGTGCACCCTTCCTGCTTCGTGCGGAGGGTGGCGCCGCGGGCGGGCTGATCGGGGCTGTCGCCGTCGCGGTCATGTTCTTCATCAATGGGGCGATCCACCTGACCCCGCTCGCCGTTCCGTCCGCACTGACGTCGGCATGGTTCGCTGGCACAAGCGCCGGTTCGAGCGCACCAACCGGGTTGAGTTTAAACCTCGTCGTGGTCCTCAATCTGCTGGTGTACACCGCCCTGCACCTGGTGACGTTCGCAATCGTCGGTGTGAGCGCGACGTTCGTTGTGGAGGGCTCACGGTTCTGGAAGAGTGTCTGCACGGGAGCGATCTATGCCGGCGTCGTGTGCACCGGCCTGCTCTACGTCGTCGGCTCTGTCAGGAACACGCCGGTGGCACTCGAGGTGCTCGGCCTGCATCGTGTGCTGCTGGCAAACATGCTGGCAGGCGCGATGATCGGTGGGGCGCTCTATGTCGTGGAACATGGCGCAGAGCACGACGTGGCGGTGTGACGCAGGCGCTGGGGCAGACTAGGGACCGATCGTGGCAGCCAATCTCAGGCAAGGAGTGACCGTGGGACTGTTTGATGGAGTGCTCGGGGGGGTGGTCGGCGCCGGGATGGCTGGCGTCGTGGGCAAGATGATCGAGGAGCATGGCGGCATCCAGGGGATCGTCAAGCAGCTCGAAGCCAAAGGACTGGGCGACACGGTTCGCTCGTGGGTCGGCAAGGGAGCGAATCACCCGGTCACCGGCGACCAACTGCATGCCGCGCTCGGGCCCGATGTGGTGACCCAGCTCGCCGCCAAACTCGGCATCACCCCGCAGGAACTCTCGGCCAAACTCGCCGAAGTGCTGCCGGGGGCAATCGATACGCTCACACCGGATGGAAGGGTGCCCTCGTAGGGTCGCTTTTGACCGCGACCAACGAAATGACTATAATAGTCAGATGATAAAGACCGCATCGATCTCTGAGCTCAAGGCCAAGCTGAGCGCCTTCCTCGACATCGTCCGCCAGGGAGATGAAGTCCTGGTGACCGACCGTGGCCGTCTCATTGCCCGGCTCAGCCCCGTTCAGCACGACGACCTCGAGGGGAGTCGGCGGGAGCTGCTGCTGCGCAGTGGACAGTTACGGGCTCCCACCGCTTCACTCCCGAGCGACTTCCTCGACCGCGACCGGCCGCTCGATCCCGAGGGTCTCTCGCTGGCCGTGCTGCTCGGAGAGCGTGGGGAAGGTTTGTGAGATTTTGGGATTCCTCGGCCCTCGTCCCACTCTGCTTGCAGCAGCCCCGCTCCCAGCCGGCGCGAGCGCTCTTCGCCGAGGATGCCGAGATGGTGGTCTGGTGGGGCTCGGCGATCGAGTGCAGCTCCGCCGTCGCGCGACTGCACCGCGAGGGTCTGCTCACCGACGGGGAGGAGCAAGCCGCTCGTGATTTGCTCGACCTGCTTCGCCGAAGTTGGTACGAGATCCTGCCCGGAGAGGGAGTCCGCGAACAGGCCTTCAGGCTACTCAGGGTCCACCCGCTTCGTGCTGCTGACGCGCTCCAGCTGGCCGCTGGCGTAGAGTGGTCGGGAACGCCTGCACGTGGAGAATTCGTGACCTTCGATAGTCGACTGCAGGACGCGGCACAGCGCGAAGGATTTCGCACGGTCGGCCTCGGGAGCGAGCGTTGAGCATTGACACGCTCAGCGCAGCCCTCGCCGCCCGCTACACCATCGAGCGCGAGCTCGGCCAGGGCGGCATGGCGACAGTCTATCTCGCGCACGACATCAAGCACGATCGCGATGTCGCGATCAAGGTCCTGCATCCTGATCTCGGCGCCGCGCTAGGGGCCGAACGATTTCTGGCCGAAGTGAAGATCACCGCTCGACTCGATCATCCCCACATCCTGACGTTGATCGATTCCGGTGAAGTGGCTGGCACGCTGTTTTTTGTCATGCCCTATGTCCGCGGCGAGTCGCTTCGGGCCAAGCTCGATCGCGAGCACCAGCTTGGCATCGACGAGGTCCTCGGCATCGCCCGGCAGGTCGCCTCTGCCCTGGACCATGCACATCGACACGGCGTGATCCATCGCGACATCAAGCCCGAGAACATCCTGCTCCACGAGAGCGACGCGTTCCTCACCGACTTCGGCATCGCCCTCGCGGTGAGCGAGGCCGGCGGCGAACGG
>JBDTNH010000125.1:0-5812 GCA_039933845.1 Gemmatimonadota bacterium | reverse complement strand
CCGTCTTGGGGATCCCGGAGACGAGGTCGCGACCCTTGACCTCCATCTCGCGCTCCTCGGCCAATGGGAAGGCCGATCCGACCTTGATCTTGATCAGTTCCGCCGTGGGTTCACCGATCAGCAGGTTGTAGTTCTTGCGCATGAACATGACCAGAGCCTGGTCGAGTTCGTCGCCACCGATCCGGATCGAGGTGTCCGAGACGATGCCGGAGAGGGCGATGACCGCGATCTCGGTGGTGCCACCGCCGATGTCGATCACCATGTTCCCGGTCGGCGTCTCGACTGGAAGTCCGACACCGATCGCGGCGGCCATCGGTTCGGCCACCATGAGCACCTGCTTGGCGCCAGCGGTTTCGGAGGAGTCTCGCACGGCGCGACGTTCGACTTCGGTGATCCCCGACGGCACCGCCACGATCACCTTCGGCTTCACGCGGAACATGTGCTTGTCGATGATCGTCTTCAGGAAGTAGCGCAGCATCTTCTCGGTGACATCGAAGTCGGCGATGACACCGTCCTTGAGTGGACGCACGGCCAGGATGCCTTCGGGCGTCCGGCCGAGCATCCGCTTCGCCTCGAGACCGATCCCCTTGATGCGTCCGGTCGACTTCTCGATCGCGACCACCGAAGGCTCGTTGAGCACGATCCCTTCACCCTTCACATAGATGAGGGTGTTTGCCGTGCCAAGATCGACGGCGATCTCGTTGGCCGGGAAAATCGAGCCGAACTTGAAGAGTTTCACAGGCAATGACCGGGACGACGGGAAGAGTCAGATGGGTGCGTGTGCCGTAAGGTGGCATTGGGGGTCCGGAAAGCGCAACACCTTGCGTGGCGCGAGCTTGGGGGTCGCATGTGAGTGCGTGCTCACCGCACCCCATCGCTGAGCGTTTGCTCACATCTTCGGGGTCGACTGCGCTGTATCCCCGGTGGAGTCACGAATCTGCCACACCTTGTAGACCTCCTCGTATATCGACCCCGGATCGTCGGGTTCGCAGGTCATGGCGATCATGTTGTCCGTCAACTGCCAGCGGGCGCCGGGACCGGGGCAATCAAGCCAGGTACGGCCGAGGAGTGTCCCGCGCCACCACGCATCGGCGAATGTCCTCCCCGATTGCTTGCCCACGACCCAGAGGCGCCCGGCCCCATCGAGCCGGGGTGGAGCGAGGTGGCTGAACCACTGTTCGGGGGTATCCTTGAAGTAGTGACGCCGGGCGGCTTCGGAGAGCTTGCCAGGCCGGCCGCTCCGGCGCCACTCGCTCACCAGCTCCTCGAGTCGTGCGGCATCGGGGAGATTGGGCTTGGGATTTGGCGTAATCATGAATCGGAGGTTCCCGTCCCAGTCGTACTCCCCGATCCGGTACCCCTGGCCGTCGGCGATCAGGAAGCCGCTGTCCCAGACACCGGCGGAGATGAGCGGTGACATTTCCCGTGAGTCTCCCTTCGCCACGGCGGTCCAGAACGAGTCGCTGGTTGAGACGAGCGGCGTCGCCTTGCCGTCCGGGATGCTCAGTGAGACCGGGAGGAGTCCATTCCTGCCGTGGCGCATCCCCAACCACTCACCGGGACGCCCGGGCATGCTGACAATCACCAGCTCCTGCAGTCGGGTCTCACCGAGTGGTTGGCCTGACTCGGTCCAGCGTGCGATGCGCTGGTTCGCGAAGTCGTAGGCGCCGAGGGTATCGCCTTGGACATTGAGGAGCGCCGCATCGCGCACTTCACCGGGTCCGTCGCCGGTCCGGCTGAAGTGGATGGTGGTGTCCCCCGGTCGGAAGTAGAGGAGCGCATGTTCCCCGCCCCTTCGTTCGCGAATCAGGAATGACGGGCCCGGCCCGAGCCCGAACGAGATCGCATGGCCGTCCAAGGGCGGCAGGTAGGTCCCCTGGAGTGCGAGCACTGGAACGGGGGGGGGCGGACGGTCTGGAAGAGGGGCGGGCGGGGCGTCTCTCGAGGAGCCGGTGCAGGCCGCGAGGCAGACGAGGGAGAGCCACCATCTCACATTCGGTTGCACGCGTTGTCCTTGATCGGGGGCTTAAGGCTGGAGTCGCTAACTCCGGGGAGTACTGACGATGGACGGTCGGGGAGAATTGTATGACGCCAGGGTTGGTGACCGTCACTTCTTGCGGGGATTGGCTCGAAGGAGTTCCCACATGCCACGAGGTGTCACAATGGGCAGCGGCGCATGGTCTGCGATGTCCAGCAGATCGCGATCGCCCGTGACGAGCACATCCGCCTTACCCGCCAAGGCCTCCGCGAGAATGACGAGGTCGTCTGGGTCGCGAAGTCGTATCAGCAGTGGCGGGGGGTCCGCGATAACCGCGGCCTGCTGCCGCAAAAACGCCTCGACCTCTGCCACGACTTCGGGGGAGAGTCGGATCTTCTTCCGGAGGACGCGTCTGGTTTCAGAGAGCGCCGCCTCGCCGATGACCAACTGATGTTCGGCGAGAAGGGCGTGAAGGATGTCGGCGCACAGACCGCGGGTGGCGTAGGCCGACACCAGAACGTTTGTGTCGAGATAGACCCTCACGAGACGTCGCGGAACACGTCCTCATCCGTGAGATAGCCACGGGCCTCGGCGAGTGGCATGATGCGACGACGCAGGTCCTCGAATTGGGCAAGGGCCAGCTGGCGGCGCAGGGCGTCTCGCACGAGCTCGCTCCGGCTCCGGCCGGTGCGGCGCGCAGCCCGGGCCAGCTCACGCTCGAGGGCGGGATCCAGACGGATGGTCAAGGCGGAGGTCTTCATGTCATGCAATGTATGACGTTCAATGGTGGCGATCAAGCGGTCTTGGGCTGGGGAGCCGGACGCATGGGGCGGTGACTCGATCGGCTTGGCGTTGAGTCCGGCCCCGGTCCGGACTGAACGCTAGTCCTTCGGGTACACCCGGATACGCTCGATGACGAACGAGACCGGTTCGCCGTGGTCAAACCGAAATATCTCCCGCCACTCACGTTGGTTCCTTCTCCCCGCGATGTAGCGCTCGGCCTCGACCTCGCCATTGCCGTCCCGAAGGCTCAGCCCGGTCACGCGGAGCGTCTCAATGGTCGAATCACGTTGTGCGACCATCGGAAGCTGGCACTCCGGATCGACGATTGCCCCGCTCGTCAGGGATTGCAGATCCGGTTCGGTCATGAGCCATTCGCGCATGGTCGCCGGGAACCAGTCACCGCAGAGCACCACATGGGGTTGGGTCCAGACGAGCAGGCTTCGCGCGCGGAGGAATCGAGCGAGGAGGCTAAATCTTCGTCCAGCATCATCGTCCGCACCATCGCCGAACCCGCGCGCACGAGAGTCTGCGGTTGAATCGAACTCGAGGCGAAGGGAAATGGGGCCAAACAGGTGGCCGGAGAACACCTCCCGCCGCCGTTGGAGAAGTGCCGGGTTGCCACCGTCCACCCGAGCCCGAACGACACCGGAGCTCTGATCCTGCTCGAACGACGTGATGGTGAGAACGGCCGGAGCGGCGTCGCTCCCCTGCATGACCGCACCGCCGCAGTTGCTCCCACGATGGAATCGGACCACCGTTCCATACTCGAGGATAAACTGTTCCACGTCCAGGTCTGCGATCGAGTCGCTGGGGAGTTGGCAAACTGAAATCTCCGGGAGACCTCCGAACACAACCTCTCGAAAGCTCAAGTACCTACTGAGCGAATGGGCGAAGCCGGGAGCGGGCATCACCGGCGCGGGTGGTCCCCGCCCCATCGCTCCAGCGCAAGCGGTCAAGCAGACCGATGCGATCAGGCCGCGGATGACTACAGGATGCATGCGTTTGCCGCGTGAAGTGTTCTGAAGAATGGGTCGTTGGGATACCCGTTCGCGGCGTCCGAGAGGAGATTAGAGTGATCGTGATATACACCGATCCAGGCATGGATCGTCTCATGCATCACGGCGCGCAGTAGAAGCTTCTTTCCGCTCACACCGTTCGCATTCGCCCCCAACATCTTCGGATCGATGTGGACGAGTTGTGGGAGCGGAGGATTGTTCGTCCCGTTCCCGTTCGAGTTAGTCTGGGCGTCGTGGGGCTGCTTTCCCGCCGACACGGTATCGGTCCTCCCTGCCCAAATGTAGGGCAGTGAAGAGTTTTCGCTGTATTCACGGAGTTCAACCATCCAGTGGCGAATGCTATCGCACTCCATCCTCTGGACCGAATCGGCGATCTGTGACAACGGCTTCAGGAATACATCCAAGCTGTCATAAATTCTAGCGCTATCCAACGTCGTGAGCGCAACAAGACAAGCAAAGTTTGGCAGGCTGTCTTGACCAACGCCATCGCACTTGTGGTCCTTTTTTGCAATAGTATCAATGGTCGGCGTACGATGCTGCGCATCAGTTGGGCTGTAATATGGGCCGCCTCCACCGCTATAGGATTCCGGAATTCCCTGATTCCCAGAGCCCGGCTCCCACTCGTCCCAGAAATAGTCGACCCAGATACATGACGCTTCGTCCCAGGATACTTCCTTCCCAACCAACTCGTCCCCCATATACATCGACGTCACGGTCTGATCGCAGTATCGGACCGATCCCAAGTAGTGCCGGATCATGTAGCCAGCATACGCCGACGCACCTTGACCCGCAAATCGCTGCTGAAGGATCTCCCGGTACTGAGTCACTGCTCCGCGAATCTTTGACCCGTTGATACCGTTGCAGTCAAACCGCAAGATCCCGCTATCGGTTTGAATTCCGATCCAGCCATTGCGCGGCCGTCCTGCCCTGGCCTTGCAACCTGCTTCGTCCATTCGGGCGCTAAGCAGTGCCCCCCCCCCCCACGGTACCCGAAGGTCGAGGCGTCCCGGTGAGTGGAGCGCTTTCCGCTGCATCACCCGTGCAGGCGAGCACAAGGAGGCTCGCAAGCAGAACACTCTTTGATAGATTTGGCATGCGTGTCTCCGTGAGAGGCTTAGGACGGATGCGCCACACTCTCACGATGAGTCACCGGACGGCAGATGTCAAGGGTGTCCCGTCTCCATCCGTAGCGGAGACCTCAGCGGAACCCTGGCACTCCATTCGCACAAATCGCTCAAATCGCTGCACACCCTCAGGCAAGTGCCTCAACCTACCGCCCGGTACTCCCGAATCCGCCGCTGCCACGCCCGCTCTCGGGGAGCACATCGACTTCCCGGAACTGCACCGGCTCGACCCGCTGCACCAGCATCTGCGCGATGCGCTCACCCCGACGCACCTCGAATACTTCACTCCCCAAGTTGATCAGGATCACCTGCAACTCACCGCGGTAGTCGGCGTCGATCGTGGCAGGTGTATTGGGGAGCGTGATGCCATGCTTGAGGGCAAGACCCGACCGTGGCCTGAGCTGCAACTCGTAGCCCTCGGGAACTGCAACCGCGAGTCCGGTGGGAACCAGCACGCGGGCGCCCGGCTCGATCGTACGATCGACCGCTGCTACCACGTCCATGCCGGCCGCGCCACCCGTGGCCCGCGACGGCAACGGCAACCCCTCGCCATGCGGCAACCGCATGACGAGGAGCTCTACCACATCAGAGCAGTGAGTCGACATCGTGACTCGGCAGGCCGAATGCCTCGGCGACGCCGGCATACACGATCTTCCCATCGATCACGTTGAGGCCCAGCCGGAGAGCGCTGTCCTGGCGACACGCTTCCTGCCAACCAAGCTTCGCGAGCCGAAGAGCGTACGGTAGCGTGGCATTGGTGAGCGCAAGTGTCGAGGTCCGAGGCACGGCACCCGGCATGTTCGCGACGGCGTAGTGCAACACACCCTCGACGAAGTAGGTCGGGTTCTCGTGCGTCGTCGGCTTGATGGTCTCGACACAACCACCCTGGTCGACGGCGACGTCGACGATCA
>JBDTNH010000124.1:0-5863 GCA_039933845.1 Gemmatimonadota bacterium | reverse complement strand
CCCTGGGCTGACCGGTCAGCCCCGCCCGTGCTCCGGCGGTACCGTCGGACCTTTCCCCTGCAACGGGATTACGCTGCTCAGTTACCTGCCGATTGCCGCACTCGGTGGGGCACCAGGTGTCGACCTCAACGACATCTGGGGCTGGACCGATCAGTTGACGGGCAGTGAGTACGCGCTCGTGGGTCGGCGCGACGGGATCGCCTTCGTCGATATCACGAACGCCACCGATCCGCGCTTCCTGGGGTTCCTGCCGATCACGCCGGGCGCCACGGCCAACTTCTGGCACGATGTCAAGGTCTACAGCGACCATGCCTACATCGTGGCCGACGGCGCTGGCGCCCACGGCATGCAGGTGTTCGATCTGCACGAGTTGCGTGGCGTCGCGGTGCCGAAGCAATTCGCACCGGTGATGGTGTACACCGGCGTCCGCAGCGCCCACAACATGGTGATCAACGAGGCGACCGGCTTCGGGTTCATCGTCGGAGCCAACGGGGGAGGGAACACCTGCGGCGGTGGCCTGCACATGGTGAACTTGCAGGTCCCGACGGCGCCGGTCTTCGCGGGATGCTTCAGCGACGACCAGACCGGCCGGTCGGGGACCGGCTACACTCACGACGCGCAGTGCGTCACCTACATCGGTCCCGACGCGGCCTACGCGGGGCACGAGATCTGCTTTGGCTCCAATGAGACGGCGCTCAGCATCGCCGACGTGACCAACAAGGCGGTCCCCGTGGCACTGTCCCGCGCCAGCTATCCCGCGGTGTCCTACACGCACCAGGGCTGGCTCACGCCGAATCAGCGCTACCTGTACGTCAACGACGAGCTCGATGAGCTGAATGGCCTGGTCAGCAACACCCGCACCCTGATCTGGGACGTCGCCGACCTCGATGATCCGGTGTTGGTCGGCCAGTTTCTCGGACCCACGAGTGCCAGCGACCACAACAACTACATCCGCGGCACCACGATGTTCGCCTCGAACTACCAATACGGCGTGCGGGTGATCAACCTGGCGGAACCGCTCTCGCCGGTGCAGATCGGCTACATCGATACCTCGCCCCAGCGCCCCAACTTGCCGGGGTTCGAGGGGTCGTGGAGCAACTATCCCTTCTTCCCGAGCGGCAATGTCGTCATCACCAGTGGCGAGGAGGGGTTCTTCGTCATCCGGGTGCCGTAGGCAGTGTCAGGACACCGCCAACAGCCGTGCCTGCTCAGGGTGTCTCGGGTCGATCGCGGACGAGCCAGTACACCGGAATGCCAATCAGCATCACCCACGAGCCCGTGATCGCCCCGATCGGATCGGCCGCGAAACCGTTGATCACCATCGCCGTCGCCGTGGCGAGGAAGAATCCCGGCACCCATGGATAGCCGGGAGCGCGGTACGGTCGCGCCGCGTCGGGCCGGAGCCGACGCAGCCTGAAGAACCCGATGCCGCAGAGGACATAGAAGGGCCACGACCCGAGGATGTAGTCGCTCACCAGCTTTTCGAAGGAACTGCCCCATAGGTAGATCACGGCCAGGCCGACCGTCACCGCGACCGCGACGTGCGGCGTCTGGTAAGCCCCGTGGACCCGCGCCAGCGCCCGGAGTCGACGCGAGTCCTGTCCCAACGCAAAGGGGAGTCGCGGCGAGGTGAACATCGACCCGGCAAGCGACCCGAGCACCGAGACGATCACAAGCACGCTCACCAACTGGGCACCGCGTGCCCCGAGTGCGGCGGATGCGGCGTCGGTCGCGACTGCCGAGGACGCCGCGACGCCCGGCAGTCCGAGCGCATGCAGGTAGCCGAGGTTGAGCGCGAGGAAGAGCACAATCACGAAGCCGACCCCACCGATCAGGACGCGGGGCATGGTGCGCTCGGCGTCACGCACTTCGCCTGTGATGTAGGTGGTCTGGCCCCAACCCGAATACGTCCAGACCACCGTCACGAGCGCCAATCCGAAATTCTGCAGGCTGAGTGGCCCGGTCGGCGTGATCGCGGTGGCGGCGTGCGATCCGGGTTCGGCCGCCAGCAGCAGGAGCGCGAGCAGGCCGAGCAGGCCAGCCTTGCCGGCGGCGGTGATCGCGGTGCTGGCTGCGGTCAGGCGAGTCGAGACGACGTTGAGCAGGCCGAGTCCGATCAGGATCGCTGCGGCCGTGAGATGCGCATGACCGTCGGCCACGGGTACGAGCGCACCGATGTATGCGGCAATGAGCATCGCCCGCGCGGCGAGCGACGTCGGGCGAAGCAGCAGCACATTGCCGATCGCATACGCGTACGCGGCGACCGGGCTGATGCCTTCGCGCAGGTAGACATAGCGCCCGCCGGTATCGGGGAACATCGCGGCGAATTCCGCGAAGACGAACGCCCCGGCGAGAGCGAGCAATCCGCCGACCACCCAGACCGCCAGGAACCAGCCGGTGTCCGGCACGAGTGTCGCGACGGCACTTGGGACGCGGAAGATGCCGCTCCCGATCATGATGCCGACGAGGGTGCCGCTCGCGGCGAAGGCGCCGAGTGCGCGCGGGAGCGCCGCTCGCGTGGTCATCGGCGCAGACCGAGTCGGCGCAGCCAACGGATGGTGCCCACGCGAAGGTCGTAGTGCCGGATGGCGGCGCAGATTGCCCGCGTGATGTCCGGTCGTCCCGCTTTCATCGCCCGGAGCGAGAGCCGAGTGAGTGAGCGCCGGTCGATGTCATTCCGGAGCGTGAGTTGACGCAAGGCCTCGAGGCTCCATGCACCAGGAGGGAAGGTGAGTGCCCGATCCAGGCGCCCGAGCAACTCCAAGTCCGTCAACGTGCGGAGGCACTTCTCGCAGCTCCCGCAATTGTGGTCGTCCTCCCCCATCCAGCAGACATGCAGGTGTTCCATGGCGAGCTGGCTCCCGACGACTGCGGCCAGCTTCTCTGCCCGTGACGACGCGGCACCGTCGTTGCGGACCTCGAGGTGGCCGGTCGAAAGCAGCGGGTCCGTGAGCGGGTGTGTACCCCAAGGGCGCTGTGATTGAAATCGAATACTCGAGGGCACCAGTACCCGCCCGAGGCGTCCCTCGAGGGCGTGGGCCACGGCTGCGAGCGCAGGGCCCTGACCCATCCGGCCCCAGTTGGTCCGGTTCCAGACGGACTCTCGCAGGTTCGTGGCGAGGGTGACCGACGTGGTGCTGGTGCGGCGCGCAATGTCCTCGACCCGTGCGGCGAGGCGCCGGAAGGCCTCCCCGTTGCCGAGCGGGATGTCGAATCCCCACACCGTGACCAGGTCGTCGATCGGGATCCGGTGGACCGCATCCCCCCCCTCAGCATGCCGCAGAAGGGTATGGAACGAATCGAGTCCGCCACTGAAGAAGGCCCCCGTTCGCGAGGTGCCGTCGCGAGTGCGGGTGGACGCGATCGATGCGTCGATCGCGATTGGAAGCAGTTCGGGAAACCAGCCGTGCCAGACGCGCTGCAGGCCCTCGACCCCCTCGCGCAACAGGGAGTCGACCGGCAGGTCAATCCGGAGCGACTCGCCGGTCGTGAGCGCGAATGGGAGCAGCAGGGCGAGCCAAGGGTTACCCGACGTGGCGAGTGCCGGGGCCAAGGCGTCCTCGACATCAAACCAGATGCGTTCGGGCGACACTCCTGTGGCGTCCATGCACACTTCGCCCACCAGGCGGGTGCGGCCCGGACCGAGTGGGGAGGTCTCACGACCGATGGTTCGGAGCTGCATCGACCTCTCTTCGTGAACCGTCGTGGGCGGATCAGCCAGTCAGGGAAGTGGAGCGCGATTTTCGTACCGATCTGGGCGTGTGGCCTACCAGTCCGTCGGACGATAGTCCTTCAGGAACTGCCCCCAGATGTGCGTGCCGGTGTTCGCGCCATCGATGATCGGGTCGACGATCCGCGCCGCCCCATCGACAATATCGAGCGGCGGATGGAACCGATGCTCGGCCGTCTTCTTCTCCGCCAGCTCCACCGGATCCTCGTCGGTCACCCACCCGGTGTCGACCGCGTTCATGTGGATGCCACCGTGGTAATAGTCGGTCGCGGCGGTCCGGGTCATCATGTTGAGCGCCGCCTTCGCCATGTTCGTGTGTGGATGCCGTGTGGTCTTGAATCGGCGATAGAACTGCCCCTCGACCGCCGACACATTGACGATGTGCTTGTCGCGCTCGGGCGTCCGGAGCATGAGCGGCTTGAGGCGCGCATTGAGCAGGAATGGCGCGACCGCATTGACGAGATGCACTTCGAGCAGTTCGACCGCCGGCACCTCGTCCATCAGCATGCGCCAGGAATTCCGGTCGCGGAGATCGACCTGTTGCAGATCCTGATCGAGCCGCCCCTCGGGGAAGAGCCCGGGCGTGGTCTCATGATCGTCTGGCAGCAAGGCCACCTGCGACAGCTCCGCCGCGAGGGTGATCCCCGTGGCATCGGTGAGTGGCGCGCGGCCGTCGCCACTCGCCTCTGGCAACAATTTCGCGCCCCGCCATCCCTCCCAGCGTCCCAGCAACCGCCGCACGTCCGGCGCCATGTGGTCGAGCGCCGCACGCTCCTGGGCCATCATGTGTCGATAGAACTCGGGCGGCCGCCGCACCGTCTGGCAGGCGTTGTTGATGATGAAGTCCAGCCGATCGTGCTCGGCCATCAGTTGATGACAGAACGCCTCGACGCTCGGCGTGTGCCGCAGGTCGAGTCCGAAGATCTCGAGACGATCGCCCCACTCGGCGAAGTCAGGCTCGGCGGCGTAACGCGCCGCGGAGTCGCGCGGGAATCGGGTGGTGACGATCAGGTGCGCACCGGCCCGAAGCAACTTGATCCCGGCCTGGTAGCCGATCTTGACCCGGCCACCGGTAAGGAGTGCCACTCGACCGCGGAGGTCGGCGGTTTCACTCCGCTTGCCGTAGTTGAACTCGGCGCAGGGCAGGCAGAGCTGGTCGTAGAAGTGATGCACCCCGCTATACACCTGCTTGCAGACGTAGCAGGTGCGCGGTTCCATCGCATCACGGAACTCGGGATCGTCTTCGACATCCGTTTGGGCGAAGTCGTTGGGTGGAAAGACATTCGGGGTGGTAAAGACCGTCTGGCGGCGCATCGCACGGATGCCGGTCTTCTGGAGCACCGCCTCCTCCTTGGCCACGGCCTCGGCCTTCCGGCGACGATTCACCTCGCGGACGAACTTCCGTCGGGCACTTGCATCCGGCGCGAAGACCTTGCCGGCCGCGTTGAGGAGCCGATGTCGCTCCGTGTCGGCCAGGTCGGCGAGCACGGTCCGATCCTTGGCGATGGATTCAAGGAGGGCAATCGCATCGCGGGCACGTGCGATGATCTCCGCGGCGGCGTCCCGGGAGGGTGGCGTCGGTTCGGACTGGTCTGTCATGCGGGAAGGGTAACCCGGTGGGGAAGGGAGGCCTTCGGGCTCAGCGTCCCCCCCCGATCAGGTACCACGACTCCTGACGAGGCCGGAAGAAGTGCCATCCGTCGTTGGCCAGCCAGGCGTCGTCCTCCATCATCACGAACACCGGCTCACCGCCCCACTCGGGGACGGGCGACTTTGTGTTGAGTTCGACCGACAGGTATGACCCCGCGCGGAGTGTCTTGCCATTGGCTGCGTTCTGGGCACTCGACCGGAAGTCGATCGACGCGCCCAGCCCGTGTCCCTGCGCGCCGATCGGGTGGGAGTAGATCATCGCCTCGATCCCGCGCTCCTGCATCTCGGCCATCGTGAGCCGATACACCTCGGCGGCGGTCCGTCCCGGGCGCGAATGATGTTGCATCAACGCATCCTGCAGCCGGTTGGTGCGCTGCATCGCCGCGACCAGCCCGGGTGGTGCCGCCTGCTCGCCCGGCCGGAGGACATAGGCCATCTTCTGCCAGTCGGTATCGAAGCCCATGTAGCTGATGCCGAAATCGA
>JBDTNH010000123.1:0-6018 GCA_039933845.1 Gemmatimonadota bacterium | reverse complement strand
CAAGATCAAGACCGCGCACGAGGAGCTGAGCCTGGCCTATTCGGCTGCCGGCGCCTCGCTCTACCAGAACGCGGAAGGCACCACGACCGAGTCGCCGAGCGACGGTGCCACGGCCGACGCCCCACCGGCTGCCGACGAGGCCGTCGAGGCGGACTACGAAATCGTCGAGGACGCGCCGAAGTCGGAGTGATCCGGCCACGGCAGGACTGAGTCAGGGCGATGCGCGACTGGAACATCCCGTCGCGCATCGTCGTATTATCCAGCGGACACCCAGTGGTATCGGCTGGCCGAACACCGACAGGTCTACTCACCGCAAGGACGCTAGAGAGATGTCGCATCATTCACGCAATTGGCTGAAGTTCGGGAGCGTCATCGCTCTCGCCTTCGTGCTTGGACTCTTCTTCGCAGGTTTGCTCGAATTTCCCCGTACCTCCTTCGCCCAAGCCTCCCAAGGGAATGGCGCACCGATCATCCCGGTCAGTGCCCCCCGGATTCCCGCGGCCCGACCGCTTGCCGACCTGAGCGAGGCATTCTCCGCGATCGCCGAAGCGGTCCGTCCGTCGGTCGTCTTCGTCGAATCGAAGCGGCCCGCCAACCAGGCGCCGACCAGCGGGCAACCGATCATCCCCCCCGGCCTCGAGAAGCTCTTCCCCGACGCGGAACCGCCCCAGGAAGAGGGCGTTGAGCGCGCCACTGGCTCCGGCTTCATCGTCAGCGCCGATGGTTACATCCTCACCAACCACCACGTCATCGAGGGCGCGACCGAAGTGAAGGTCCGCCTGCTCGATGGGCGCGTCTTCGCCGCCGCCGTGGTCGGCAGCGACAAGAGCACCGATGTCGGCGTGCTCAAGATCGAGGCGTCTCGCCTGACGCCGGCGGCGCTCGGCTCATCGGCCGCGGTGCGCATCGGAGAGTGGGTGCTGGCCATCGGCAACCCGCTCGGCGACAACCTGACCTTTTCGGTGACGCAGGGGATCGTGAGCGCGAAGGGCCGCGGCCTCGGACCGCTGACCGGCTCGAACCGCGACATCCAGGACTTCATCCAGACCGATGCCGCGATCAATCGCGGCAACTCCGGCGGCCCGTTGATCAACGTGCGCGGCCAGGTGATCGGCATCAATTCCGCCATCGCCTCGTTCACCGGCTACTACGCCGGCTACGCGTTCGCGGTCCCGATCGACCTCGCCACGGCCGTGATGAATCAGATCATCGCCCACGGCCAGGTAGAACGCACCGGCATGGGCGTCTACGTGAACACCGCGACCGAGGAGGATGCGCTCTACCTCGGCCTCGATTCGATCGCCGGCGTCAGGGTCGACAACTACACCGAGGATTCCCCCGCGAAGCGAGCCGGCATCAAGGCCGGCGACGTGATCACCGCCGTGAATGGCACGCCGGTCAATTATGTGGCTCAGCTCCAGCAACTGGTGGGCTTCCGGCGTGCCGGCGATGCCGTGACGGTGACGGCCGTCGGGCCGTCGGGCACCCGCGACTACACGGTCCGATTGATCAGCAATGGCCCCTCCGAGGGCAGCGCCCCGATGGCGGCGCCTACGCGCGCTGCACCCACGGCGACCGAGCAGAACCTGCTGGGCATCGGCGTCGAGGCACTGACACCGTCGACCGCTACCGAACGGAAGTTCCCGGCCACCACCAAGGGACTGCTGATCCGGTCGGTGTCGCCGAGTTCGCCAGCTCTCGACCACCTCTGTCCGATCGATAACCCCCGGCGCTGCTATCCCGAGGCCATCACGGCTGTCGAGGGGAAGCCGGTGCGCACCGATGCCGAGTTCAAGGCCGCGCTCGCACAGGGCGGCCGGAACGGCGTGATCTCACTCACCGTGCTTCGGGCCGATGGTCAGGATATCGAGCGCACCGAGCGAGTCCGCCTCAAGCACGACAAGTAGACCGGAAACGGCCAAAAGAACGCCAGCCGTCCCTCATGGGGCGGCGGGCGTTTGCGTGTCACGCGGACCTCGCGAGGCTCACTCCTTCGGCGGCACGGTCACCTTGAGGTCGCCGGCCTGCCGGTCCCAATAATCCCAGCCCCATCCCGCGACCGCGCCATCGGCGAGCACGACCGGAGACAGCTCTCGTGCTGAGACGGTGTCAGTCCCTTCGGGTGCCTTCTGCTCGTAGAGCATGACCTCCCAGAGCTTGCCACCAACCAGGTAGGTCTCGCTCCGCGTGGGCGCATCGGTCTTCATGATCGTCGCGACACTGTCGCGATCGATACCGACCGACAACTTCTTGAGACGGCTGTCGCCGCACGCGGCGAGGACGACGAGCAGCGCGAGAACTGGCACTTGGAAACGGAATCGTGTCATCGGTGTACCCGGGGGACAAAACGGTGAATACGGCAACGGAACTTCCGAATGGGGGAATCTAGCAAGGCACGCGGCCGTACGCTGGCGGCCAAGGAGTGCCTCACGATACCTTCCGGCACGCGAGCGTGGCGGAACTGGCAGACGCGCAGGATTTAGGATCCTGTGGGGAAACCCGTCCGGGTTCGACTCCCGGCGTTCGCATCTCAACCCCGCCCCCCCAGAGCGGCGGAGTCTCCGAGGTGACACCTGCAAGAAGCTGCGGGATCTGCGTATTCATCGACCAAACCGCGGGCTCACGCCCGCGGCTCGGCTCGGCTCGGCGCGGCTCGGCGGCGGGGTCTACGCCTGCCAATCCTCGCGGATCATGGCAAGCATCTGGTCGACGGCTTTGGCATCGAATCGTTGGCCTCGGCCAGAGGTCAGCACGCCAACGATCGCCTCGGCCTCGAGCCCGGCGCGGTAGGCCCGATCTGACCGCATCGCATCGTAGACATCCGCGACGGTGAGGATCCGGACGAGAATAGGGATCTCGTCCCCCTTGAGCGCCAGCGGATAGCCGCTGCCGTCGAGCAGCTCGTGATGATGGCGCACCATCGGCAACACCGGCTCGAAGCCCGGGATCGCCGCGAGCCGCTGCACGCCCCGATCGGGATGCGATCGGATCAGGTCACGTTCGGATGCCGTGAGCGCTCCGACCTTGTCGAGGATCTCCAGCGGCAGTCCAAGCTTCCCGATGTCGTGCACCAAACCACCGGTCTCGAGCAACCGAAGCTCGGGGCCCGTGAGACCCATCCGACGACCGATCTCGACCGCGAAGGCGGCGACTCGCTCCGACCGGCCCCTCGTCCACGGCGACCCCGCGTCGACCATCCGCGCCACGGCCCGGAGGGCGCCATTGCCGATCGATTCGAGCTCCTCGATCCGCTGGACATTGGCCATCGCGAGCGCCGCGTGTTCCGCGAGTTCGCGGCCCTCTGCATGACTCGCCGACGACTCGGCCGCCGCGGCGTCCTGCCATTGCACCACCAGGACCGCGAGTAGCGAGCCGTCGATCATGGCGGGCCACGCGGTCACAGGGGCATCGGCATCGCGCGAGGGCCAGACCGAGCCGAGCGACCACGCCTGACCGTGCCAGCCGTCCGGGCTCAACTCGGAAGTTCCGAAAAGTGTCGTGGGAGAGGGGATCTCCGTGCGATCGAGGACACTGCCATCCTCACCCTGCAGGTGGCACGACCAGGCAGCATCGGAGGAGGTCGGTGCCAGCATCAGGCCGGCTCGGCGGCAGTCGAGCAACCGCAACGCACCGGTGAGGATTGCCCGACGGGTGGCCAGTGCCGTGCGTTGCCCCATGGCGGCGCGATCCACAGCGCGACACACCTCGAGGACGCTCTCAGGGGAGGTGTTCTCTTTGGTCATCGTTACGTAAGATGGGCTGGTATGGCGCGGATCTCCATCCCGAGTCCGGCGGGTTGGCACCGCCGGATCATGTGCCAGGAGATGTGACCAAGGCAAGCCGGACCGCGTCGACGACAACAGCCAGATCCTCGAGCTTGCCAATCAGCGGTGCGCCCAGCTCTTCGATGCGGGCGTTGATCGCGGGCTCGTCGGCCGCCCCCGTCAGGAAGATCACCCGACCCTCCAAGCGCGGCGAATGCTCCACCAGCGTCTCGTAGAGTTCGAGACCACTCCGGCCGGGCATCATGACATCCGAGACCACCACATCCGGTCGGGAACTGACCAGCTGGGCGATCGCGGCTTCGGCCGACTCGGCTTCGATGACTTGCATCCCGGAGCGCTCGAGGAGGCGGCGGAGTGCTCCCCGAATGTCTGGGTCGTCATCGACAATGAGAATTTCCGAGATCATTTATATACTCATCGGTCGTGGTCCTGAAAACTTGACCGTCCGGGAGGTTTGACCGCCGGGCGGACCGCCGGGTAGGTTTCCGGGCTATGACTGATATCACGTTTGAAACCACTGCCCAGGATGTCGCATCCCGCTCCCTGCGGGTGACCGTTCCCCTGACCCATCTCGAGGCCGCCGAGCGCCGCGCCATCAAGGAATATGCCCGCCAGGTACGCCTTCCCGGCTTCCGGAAGGGCCATGCCCCCGAGCCGGTGGTCCGCCGCCGATTTGGCAGTGAGATCCGCCAGCACGTGCTTCAGGATGCCGTCCGCGAGAGCTGGGACGCCATCCTCAAGGACGCCGACCTCAAGCCCACCGCCGATCCCCGGATCAGCAACCTCGAGTACAAAGAGGGCAAGCCGCTCGAGTTCGACATGCTCATCGAGGTCCGCCCAGCGCTCGAATTGAACACCACTGGCCGCTTCTCGGTCACCCGCACGGTGCCCACCGTCACCGACGACCAGATCGAAGAACAGCTCGGCCGGATGCGCGACCAGAAGTCGAATTGGAGCCCGATCGAAGCGGCAGACGTGCGCCCGAAGCCGGGTCAACTCGTCAGTGTGACCGTGGAGAACATTGTCGACGGTCAAACATCCGGTGAGGCTTCGCCCCACTCTATCGTGCTCGGCGACGGTCAGGCGATCCCTGACCTCGAGGAGCGCATCATGACCATGTCTCCGAATGAAACGACGGACGCCGAGATTCGGCTGCCGGAGGATCATCCGGATGAGGCGCGGCGGGGTGAAGCCCGTCAGGTGCGGATCACCCTCCACGAGGTGAAGGAGAAGATCCTTCCCGAACTGGACGACGCCTTTGCCTCGGAATTCGGGGAGTTCGAGACCATGGATGCGCTCCGGAAGGGGATTCGCGAGGATCTCGAGGCCGATGCGGTCCGGACCGCCGATGCCGGCGTCCGCGACCAGGTGGTCGAGAAGATCGTGGCGGCCAACGATGTCCCGGCGCCACGATCGCTGGTGGAACGCCTGATCGGCGCCTATGCCGAGGGGTATCAGGTCGGCCCGGAGCAACGGGATGCGTTTGCGAGGCAGTTCGCCCCGGTCGCCGAGACCCAGGTCCGCCGCGAGCTGGTGCTCGACGCGGTCGCCACGGCCCAGAAGCTGCATGCCACGGAAGCAGATATCGACGCCCGGATCGCCCAAATGGCCACCGCTCGAGGGGTGGAGCCGGGTGCGCTCTACGCCCAGCTCGAGCAGGCCAAGCGGCTGCCGGAGCTGGAGCGTCAATTGACCGAGGAGAAGACCTTTGGCTGGCTTCTCGAGCAGTCCACCGTGACCGAGGGTACCGCGTGACCCACGCTTCGATCTACCCGCCGTACATCATCGAGCGCTCCTCCAGGGGCGAGCGGACGTACGACATCTTCTCGCGGCTCCTGATGGACCGGATCGTCTTCCTCGGCGCCGCCATCGATGATCACGTGGCGAACATCATCATCGCCCAGTTGCTGTTCCTCGAGGCCGACAATTCCGAGAAGGACATCTACCTCTACCTCAACTCACCCGGCGGCGTCGTTTCGAGCGGCATGGCGATCTACGACACCATGCAGCACCTGAAGGCGCCGGTGAACACGATCTGCATGGGCATGGCGGCCTCGATGGGGTCGTTCCTGCTGGCGGCGGGCTCCAAGGGGAAGCGGGCGGCGTTGCCACACGCCCGGATCATGATCCACCAGCCCTCTGGTGGCACGCAGGGGACCGCGGCCGACATCGAGATCCAGGCCAAGGAGATCCTCTACCTGCGCAGCAAGATGAACGACCTGTATGCCAAGCA